>NZ_JBPXMD010000005.1:0-413074 GCF_051918855.1 Streptosporangium sp. H16 | reverse complement strand
CCCGACTTCGAGACCAGGCCGATACGGCCGGCGCTGGTGATGTCGGCCGGGATGATCCCCGCGTTGGAGGCGCCGGGACTGATCAGCCCCGGGCAGTTGGGCCCGATGATCCGGGTCCTGCCGCCCGCCGCCCGGGCGTGCGCCCAGAAGGCCAGCGTGTCGTGGACGGGGATGCCCTCGGTGATGACCACGCAGAGGCCGATCCCCGCGTCGACGGCCTCGATGACCGCGGCCTTGGCGAACCTCGGCGGCACGAAGACCACCGAGACGTCCGCCCCCGTCCGGGTGATCGCCTCGGCGACCGTGCCGAACACCGGCACGTTCCGCTCGGCGAAGTCGACCGTGCCGCCGCCCTTGCCGGGCGTGACACCGGCGACCACGTCGGTGCCCGCCGTGAGCATCCTGGCGGTGTGCCGTCTCCCCTCCGCGCCGGTCATGCCCTGCACGACCACCTTGCTGTGGCCTGTCAAGAAGATCGCCATGCTTGCCACTCCCTCTCCGTGCTCGCGTGCCCTCCGTGGGCGGGACCGGCGGGCTCGCCGTGTCCGATGGTCGGCCCGCTCATGCGGCGGCGAGCCTGGCCGCCTCCTCGGCGGCGCCGTCCATGGTGGTGACCTGGCGGATCGCGGGGTGCCCGGCCTCGGTGAGGATCCGGCGGCCCTCCTCGGCGTTGTTGCCGTCGAGCCTCACGACGATGGGACGGCTCAGGCCGCGGTCGCCGAGCAGCCCGAGCGCGGAGACGATGCCGTCGGCCACCGCGTCGCAGGCGGTGATGCCGCCGAAGACGTTGACGAGGACCGACCTGACGTCGGGGTCGGAGAGGATGATCTCCAGGCTGTTCGCCATGACCTGCGCGGACGCCCCGCCGCCGATGTCGAGGAAGTTGGCCGGGCGGACCCCGCCGAAGCGCTCCCCGGCCTGGGCGACGACGTCGAGGGTGCTCATCACCAGCCCCGCGCCGTTGCCGACGACCCCGACGCGGCCGTCGAGCTTGACGTAGTTGAGGCCCTTGGCCCTGGCCCGCGCCTCGAGGCCGCCGTCGCCGGGCCCGGTGGTCAGGGCCGCGTGCTCGTGGCGGAAGGCCGCGCCCTCGTCGAGGCTGACCTTGCCGTCGAGGGCGAGGATCGCGCTTCCCGCCGTCCACACCAGGGGGTTGACCTCGACCAGCAGGGCGTCCTCCTCCACCATGACCCGCCAGAGGCGGACCAGCACCTCGGCCACCGCGCCCTGGAGGTCCGGGGGGAAGCCCGCCCGGGTCACCAGCTCGCGCGCGGCGTCCTCGTCGATCCCGGTCAGGGGGTCGATCGGCATCTTGACCAGCGCCTCGGGCCTGGTCGCGGCCACCTCCTCGATGTCCATGCCGCCGTGGACGGAGGCCATGGCGAGGAAACACCGGTTGGCCCGGTCGACGAGGTAGGCCACGTAGTACTCCTCGACCGGGATCGTGGCCGTCTCCACGAGCACGGTCTCGGCGATGTGGCCCTTGATGTCCATGCCGAGGATGTGCCGGGTCTCCTGCTCAGCGGAGTCAGGGCCGGGGGCGGGCCGCACGCCCCCGGCCTTTCCCCGGCCGCCGGTCTTCACCTGAGCCTTGATGACCACCGGGCCACCGAGGCCGGCCGCGATCGCGCGGGCGTCCTCGGGAGTGGCCACGACCTCGCCGGTGGGGACGGGGACCCCGTGCCGCGCGAAGAGCTTCTTCGCCTCGTATTCGAACAGGTCCACGCGACCTCCCTGGATACGGTTCTTGTAGACGGTATACCGTATGGAAATCTAGCCGTCCAGGCCTCGACAGGGACTCCGGCGACGGATATTCCATACGGTATGGAGAAGACGCAGCTCGTAAGAGACTGGCGGGGACGCGATTACCTCGTCGGCGACACCCCGCAGGATCTGATCAACCGTCCCCGGTCGTGGATGTTCTGGCTCCCCTGGGCAGCCATGGCCTCCATAGGCGCCATGCAGTACGGCTACGCGGCGGCGGTGCCCGCCCTGGCGCAGGCGCGCGGCTGGCCGCTCGCCTCGACCCTGGCGCCGCTGGCCGTCTGGATCGTCTGCCAGGCCGCCGTCGCCCTGCCCACCGTCCTGTTGCTGCGGCGCGGTGCGCTCGGGATCCGCGTCGCGCTGTGGGCAGGCGCACCGCTCAGCGCCGCGGCGCTGCTCACGACGGCCTTCGCCCGCGACCTCCCTGCGGTCCTCGCCGGTTACGCCCTGCTCGGCGGCGTGGGCGCCGGCCTGGTGTACGGCTCGTGCACCGAGGCCGTCGCCCGCTGGTACCCCGAGCGCCCGGCCGCGAAGGTGGGCTTCACCACCGGCGCCTTCGCCTACGGCACGGCCCCGCTCGCGGTGGCGGCCGGCCTGTTCGGGGCCCCGGGGAACACGGGGAGCGCGGGGAGCGCGCTCCAGCCGCTGTTCGCCGTGGCGGCGGCCGTCGCGCTGGTCGCGGTGGGCCTGGCGGCGACCTTCGTCCGCCTGCCGCCGCCGCACTGGTGGCCCACCCACATCGACCCGCGCGCCTGGGCCGACGACCGGATCGCGCTGCGCAGGGAGCCTCGGGCCGTACGCCAGTTCTCCCTGAGCCAGGCACTGCGGACGAGCTCACTCCCCATCCTGGTGTCGATCCTGGTCTGCGCGGGAGCGGTCTCCATCTTCGACGTGGTCGCGCTGGCGACCTTCGGCGGCCTCTTCCCCTGGTTCCCCTGGTTCCCCTGGGCAGCGGTGGCCCTGCTCCTGGTGCTCAACGGCGTGGGGCGCGCCTGCGCCATGCTCGCCGCCGAGGTGACCGGGCGGGGGCGCACGCTCAGCGCCGTGCTGGCCCTGCTCTGCCTGGGGCAGCTGCTGCTGGCATGGGGGGCGGTGACCGGATCGGCCGTCATGATCCTGGTGGCTACGGTGCCCGCCGGTCTGGGCGGGGGCGCGTTCTACCCGCTCATCGCCAGCCTGGTCCGCGAATACTTCGGCGAGAGGCACACCGCCTCAATCCACGGCGTGGTCTACAGTGCGAAGGCGGTCGCCGGGCTCGTCGGGATCGGCCTCGCCGCTTGGGCCCTGACCTCTTCCGGCCACGCCGCGGCGTTCTTCCTCGCCGCGGGCCTGGTGCTGGCCGCCGCGGCCCTCAGCGCCACGCTGCGCCAGCCCGGTCATCCGGTCACGCTTCCCGGATAAGCGATGATGTGATCAGACTCACCACGGACACCCTGTTCAAAACTGTATACTGTAGGCAGTCGACAACAGACAATGGGCTGGCCGGACGAGGGGCCGCCATATTTTCTCATCCTGGAGCTGAAGAGACATGGTGCGGTCGGAACTGGCGAACTCGGGAGCGGCGCCCAAGATCCCGCGCCCGACCACTCTCCGGGAGAGCGTTTTCGAGGCGATCCTGGAACTCATCGTGAACGGGAGCCTCAGTCCTGGCCAGCACCTCGCGGAGAGCGAGCTCGCCGAGCTGCTCGGCGTGTCGCGCCAGCCGGTCCGCGAGGCGCTGCAGATGCTCAGCGGCGAGGGCTGGGTCGATCTCCGTCCGGGCCACGGGGCGTTCGTCCACGCGCCGACCGTGCAGGAGGCCGACCAGCTGCTCGCCGTACGCGCTCTGCTGGAGACCGAGTCGGCGCGGCTGGCCGCACTCAACTCGGACGCCGCGGGCGTGGCCCGGCTGCGCGAGGTGTGCGCGCGCGGGCTCCGGGCTCTGGAGGCGGACGACATCGACACCTCGGTGGCGGCCAACTCCGAGTTGCACGCGCTGGTCACCGAGCTGTCCGGCAACGCGGTGCTGGCCGAGCTGGCCTCGCAGGTCTCCCGCCGCGTGCGGTGGTATCACACGCCGGTGGCCCGCCAGCGCGGCCGGGACTCCTGGGAGGAGCACGACCAGCTGATCAACGCCATCGAGGCACGCGACGAGGTCAGGGCCGCGGAGATCATGCGCGACCACACCGAGCACACCCGCTCCTCCTACCTGGAGCAGCGAGCCTCGGAGCCCGTCGAGCCGGAGGAGCCCGCGCCCGCCGCCCGCCGCCGGCGCCCGCGCTCACTCAGCGCGAGCTGACCCTCCGTCCCCTCGGCGCGAGCCGACCCTCCCGGGCCGGCGCAAGCCGATCACGACTCCTTCCCCTCCTGCTCGCGCCGGTCCGATCCGGCGCGAGCCATCCCCTCCCGTACGGGTTCGGCGCCGGCTCGATCCGGTGCGGGCCGATCACCGCGAACCCTCTCGTGCCGGTCTGATCCGGCACGAGAGGATCTCGCGCGTCCCGGTCCCGCAAGGCACGTCCGGGAAAGCACGTCAGAAGCACGTCAGAAGCACGTCCGGGGAAGCACGGAGGAACCCGTGCGGACCGGCACCCGAACCTCCGCGGACCGGCGTCGGCGAATCGAACGAACCGGCGGCGGATAATCCGGCGGATCGGCACCCGCCAATCCGTACGGGCCGGTAACACCCGATCAGTACCGGCCGGAAAAGCGCGGGCGCCCCGCGCGAACCCGCACGGAATCCCGCCCCTCCCGGGCCGTTCCCGCATGGTTCGAGCAGCTCACGGGCCAGTTGACACAGAATTCACGACTCGCCTGTTTGAGTGAAACACCCAGGGCAGATACTTGAAGAAAGAATTGGTGGTGATGATCGATGAGAGCGTTTCTCAACAGGTTCCGTTTTCTCATCTCCGCACCGGCGGGCCATTCCGCCGACGGCCGGATGATGGGGCTCGGCCTCGCGACGGCCATGCGGAAGTACGGCTCGGCGGAGAACGCCGAGCGTCATCTGCGTCGCTGGGCGACCGAGCAGCGAACCGACGGGATCGACATTCCCAAATGAGCGAGCGGGAGGTCCCCACCGGGGAGACCACCCGCTCGCGACGGCCGGCCGCGCCTCAGCCGTCCGCGTGAGCCTCGCTCCGCCTCGCGGCGGGGTCGAGGGCTGCGTCGGAGGAACCGGGAGGGTCGGCCACCGGGTCCGGGGAACCGGCGGCCGGATTCTCCGCGGAGCCGTTCTGGTCCGCCGGCGTGCGACCGCGGTCGCCTCTCGACTTGAGGAGGCTGGCCACGGTGGTGACTGCCAGCGTGCCGACGATGACCCCGAGGGAGACCAGGATGGGAATCTCCGGGGCCCAGGGGACGCCGTCGTGGTGAAGCGCCTCGAAGATGAGCTTGACGCCGATGAAGGCCAGGACGATCGACAGGCCCTTACTGAGATAGACCAGGCGGTCGAGCAACCCGCCGATCAGGAAGAACAGCTGCCGCAGCCCCATCAGCGCGAAGGCGTTGGCGGTGAACACCAGGTAGGGCTCCTTGGTAAGCCCGAAGATGGCCGGGATGGAGTCGAGGGCGAACAGCAGGTCCGTGGTCCCGATCGCCACCATCACGATCAGCATCGGGGTGACGGCACGGCGGCCGTCGACCATCACGGAGAGCGACGAGCCATGGTAGTTCTCCGTGGTGGGAACGACCCGCCTGACCGTGCGCAGCGCGATGTTCTCGGAGAACTCCGCCTCCTCCTCCTCATGACCGATGAGCTTCCACGCGGTGTAGATGAGGAAGGCGCCGAAGATGTAGAAGAGCCAGTCGAAGCGGGTCACGGCCTCCGCCCCGGCGGCGATGAAGATGCCGCGCATGACGAGTGCCAGGACGATGCCGATCAGGAGCACCTTCTGCCGGTAACGGTCCGGCACCGAGAAGCGGCTCATGATCAGCAGGAAGACGAACAGGTTGTCGACGCTGAGGGAGTACTCGGTGATCCAGCCGGCGAAGAACTCGCCGCCGTACGACGGCCCCGTGACCACCAGCAACCCCACGCCGAAGGCGATGGCGAGCGACACGTAGAAGATGACCCAGAACGTGCACTCCCGGAACGTGGGCTTTCGCGGATTGCGCGCCACGAGGTAGAAGTCGATGGCGAGCACGAGGCCGAAGCCGGCGATCGTGACCAGCCACACCCAGGTGGGAATGTTCAACGCGCTCCTTTCCGTGCGCGGCGGCGTTCCTTGGCGAGCCACAGCGCCTCAGCGTGCTCGACGTAGGCGGCGAGGAGTTCGCGCGCCTGCGGGTTGCGCTCTCTCAGGCGCATCAACCAGTGGGGCATGAGCCTCTCGTGCAACCAGAGGAAGCCGATCGCGAAGCCGAGGCTCACCATGGCCTGGTAGGCCAGGAATCCCGCCACCCCGCCGGGCAGGCTGACGTGACCGAAGACGGCCAGGCCGGTGATCGTCTCCTGGAACAGCCGGGCCAGGGGGAAGCCGGCCAGCCAGTACAGACCCGCTGGGGCGAACAGCCCCGGTCTGAACAGGTTCTGGCCGAGCAGAATGGAGTATCCGGCCCCGAGGAGGCCCAGGGGAAGGGCCAGCGTCACCGCGGAGATCGCGGCCCAGCCGGCGGGCTGCCCTGCGAGCAGGGTCAGCCCCCCGGCCATGACGCCGGCGACGGCTCCGATCAGCACCCCGGGAAGGGCGAGTTCAGCTTGTCGCATCGGCACGGTCTCAGCCCACGACCACACCGAAGGCGAACAGGCTGTAGAGCAGCATCCCCAGATAGAAGACCGCCCCGAAGCCGATGATCAGGTTGGTCCAGATCTTCGGCCGGATCGGTTTGGGCAACATGCGGTTGTTCACCAGCAGGAGCGTCACGCAGTAGGCGCCCATGGCGAACGTGGACAGGAACGCCAGCGTGTCGAGAATCCCGCTCGGGCCGTCGGCCGGGCCGAACAGCAGGATCAGGATGCCGAACGCGATGACGCCCCACAGGAAGGCGGCGTACAGGCGGGACATGCCGAGCTTCTTCGCACCGCGCACGAAGTGGAAGCTCATGTCCGCCTGACCCCGGGAGAAGGAGTCGAACAGGCCGAGGGTGGCGTTCAACCCGATCAGCGCGATGAAGCCGAGGAAGACCCCGCCCAGCACCGAGCTGCCCGCCGAGGCGAAGGAGTCGGCCATCGCGTTCAGCGCCGCCTCCCGCTCCCCGGACTCGATCACGGCGCGGACGCCGGGGGTGTTTCTCGCCGCCGCCTGCGCGATCACCGTGAAGGAGACGGTGACCAGCATCGTGATGCCCCAGAAGAGCAGGAGCGCGTCGAAGGTGACCCAGCGCCGCCACCCCTTCCACTTGCGCATCTCCTCGGGGTTGTCGGTGTCGAACATGAAGCCGCGCGAGGGCATGGCCTCTTCCTCGCCGGCGTGCCGGAGACCCCGGACGGCGGGGATGTGGGCACCCATGCCGGCGCCGGAGTCACGCAGGTGCAGGGTGTACCACATCTGCTGCATTCCGGACGGTCCGGCGAAGGCGATCGAGCCCACGATCACCGGGAACCAGGCCTCCGAGAGCGCCTGCTGCGGCAGGTAGCCGAAGGCGAACATCCCGGTGACCGTGCTCGTCACGTCGCCCCAGGTGCCGACCATGGCCGCCACCACGGCGGTCCCGACGACGAGCGCGCCGATCAGGATCGACAGCACGTTCTCCAGCAGGTTGTAGATCACCTTCGCCAGGCTGAAGACGACGCCGACGAGTATCAGCCCCGCGACGGCTGTGATCACCCATGGAATGCCGGTGATCTGCTCGAAGGCGGCGGCCCCCGCGGACAGGTGACCCGGCCAGATGTAGACGAGGATCGCGACGGCGAAGAAGAACCACATCAGGGGCTTGAAAACCCGGGCGGCGCCGAAGAAGATGCTCTCCCCCGTCGCCATGGCGTATCGGGCCATCTCCAGCATGACCACGGCCTGGAGGGTGACGCCGATGAGGAACAGCCACCGGATCTCCGGTCCGAACAGCAGGACCAGCCGAGGCCACATGTACGACTCGCCCATGCCCACACCGAGCGCGACGAGGAACACCGTCGGCCCGAGGATGTGGATCGACGGGGGAGCGTCGGGCAGGGTGCGTATGGGCATCGGCTCCAGCCCGCCCGCCCGCCATACTTTTTCTTCCTGGCCGGATGCGGCGGCGGCTTCGCCGGGCTCCGCTGCAGCCGGTGTTCTCGATGTGTCCACCTGCGGACCTCCTGGGGGGTTGGTTGATCCTGCGAGTGCCCCGATTCGCCCCCTCGCTCATGAGGCGCGGCTCAGCCGCGCAACAGCCCAGCGGCCCTCGCCCAGCGATACTTGGCACCGAGCACGGCCACGGGCTTCTCCGTGGTGTACGGGTAGGCGATCACCCCGTTCGCGAAGAGATGGTCACAGGCCTGCTCGACCTCGGTGTCACCGGCCAGCGAGGCGACCACGGGCTTGTCGTTGCCCTTGGCCCGCTCCTCGGCCACGACCCGCGCGACCAGCTCGGCGAAGACCATCGGCGGGGTGACGATCGTGTGCCAGTAGCCGATCACCAGCGCGTGCACGCGGGGGTCGGTCAGGCCCAGCCTGATGGTGTTCTCGTAGGTGCTGGGCGGTTCGCCACCGGTGATGTCGACGGGGTTGCCCGCCGCCCCGAAGGGCGGGATGTAGGCGCGGAAGGCCTCGTCGAGATCCGGCGGGATCTCCATGAGGGTCAGTCCGTTGTCGACGCAGGCGTCGGAGAGCAGCACTCCCGAGCCGCCCGCCCCGGTGATGATGACGACGTTCTCCCCCTTGGGCGCGGGCATCAGCGGCAGCGCTCTGGCGTACTCGAGCATGTCGTTGAGGCCCGGGGCCCGCACGACGCCCGCCTGGCGGAGGATGTCGTCGTAGACCTTGTCGTCGCCGGCCAGCGCTCCGGTGTGCGAGCCCGCGGCCCGCGCGCCCATCGCGGTGCGCCCGGCCTTGAGCACGATCACCGGCTTCTTGGCGACCATCCGCTGGGCGGCCTCGACGAACCCGCGCCCGTCCTTGAGGTCTTCCAGGTGCATCGCCACACAGTTGGTGTTGTCGTCCTGCTCGAAGAAGGTGAGCAGGTCGTCCTCGTCGACGTCGGCCTTGTTGCCGACCCCGACGATCGCCGAGACGCCCATCCCGGTGGTGCGGCTGAAGCCGAGGATGGCCATGCCGATGCCACCGCTCTGCGAGGTCAGTGCGACCCCGCCCTTCACGTCGTACGGCGTGCAGAACGTGGCGCACAGGTTTTCCGGCGTGTAGTAGTAGCCGTAGATGTTGGGGCCTAGCATCCGCATGCCGTGCTTGCGGGCGATCTCGACGATCTCCTGCTGGCCCTCGACGTTGCCCGTCTCGGCGAACCCGGAGGGGATCATGATGGCTCCCGCCACCCCCTTGCGCCCGGCCTCCTCCAGCGCCGCGGGCACGAACTTGGCCGGGATGGCGAAGACCGCCACGTCGACCTCGCCCGGCACGTCGGCGATGCTGGGGTAGGCGGGCAGCCCGAGGATCTCCGGGGCCTTCGGGTTGATCGGGTAGATGTGGCCCCGGTAGCCGCCGTTGATCAGGTTACGCATGACCGAGTTGCCGATCTTGCCGGTCTCGCCGGAGGCGCCGATCACCGCGACGGCACGCGGCTTGAAGATCCGGTTCATCCCGGCGAGGATCTCCTCCCGCGAGAGGCGGGCGGGCGCGGCGACGGGGTCGGCGTCGAGGAGGATGCGCACGTCGGCGGCCGTCGCCCCGTCGGCGGTGGCGAAGACGGGGTTCAGGTCCACCTCCGCGATCTCGGGGAAGTCCCCGACGAGCGCGCCGACCCGCTCGATCATGTTCGCCAGCGCCCCCCTGTCCGCCGCCTCCGCACCACGGACACCACGGAGCACCTCCGCCGCCCTGATGTCGTCCAGCATCCCGAGTGCATCATCACCCGAGAGGGGGGCCAGCCGGAAGGTCACGTCCTTGAGGACTTCGACGAGCACCCCGCCGAGCCCGAAGGCGACGACCTTGCCGAAGGTCTGGTCGGTGACCGCGCCGATGATCACCTCGTGCCCGGCACCGACCATGGCCTGCACCTGGACGCCGTCGATCGACGCCTCCGGGTCGTACGAGCGCGCGGAGGCCAGGATCCGGTCGTAGCCGGCGCGCACCGCGTCGAGGTCGGCCAGGCCGACGAGCACCCCGCCCGCCTCGGTCTTGTGCAGGATGTCGGGGGACACGATCTTGAGCACCACGGGCAGGCCGATCTCCCCGGCGAGCGACACCGCCTCCTCGGCCGAGGTCGCCACCCCCTCACCGGGGGTCGAGATGCCGTACGCCTGGCAGATCCTCCTGCCCTCGGGGGCGGTCAGCGCGGTGCGGCCCTCGGCACGGGCCTTGTCCAGCACCTCGCGTACGGCGACCTGGTCATGCGCCATCAGATGACTCCGTTCGTCTTCAGCTCGGCCAGCTCGTCGGCGGACAGGCCGAGGCCGGCGTAGATCTCGGTGTTGTGCTCGCCGAGCAGGGGCGGTGCGGTGACGTCCACCGGCGAGTCCGACAGGTGCAGCGGGCTGCCGACCGTCACGAAGGAGCCGCGCTGGGGGTGGTCGACCTCGACCAGCGCGCCCTCCCGCCGCAGGCTCTCGTCCTCCAGCAGCTCCTTGGTGGACAGGATCGGGCCGCAGGGGATGTTGGCGGCGTTGAGCAGGTCGAGGACCTCCCACTTGTCGCGGGTGATGCTCCACTCCTCGATGAGCTGGAACATCTTGTCGAGGTTGGGAAGGCGCGCCTCAGGGGTGGCCCACTCGGGGTCGTCGGCCAGCTCCGGGCGGCCGATGATCCCGGCGAGCGGTGCCCAGCCGACCGGCTGCACGATGACGTAGATGTAGTCGTTGGGACCGCCGGGGGCGCACCGCACGGCCCAGCCGGGCTGGCCGCCGCCCGAGGCGTTGCCCGAGCGCGGCACCTCGTCGCCGAAGGTCTTGTTGGGGTATTCCGACAGGGGCCCGTGGCCGAGCCGCTGCTGGTCGCGGAGCTTCACCCGGCACAGGTTGAGCACCGCGTGCTGCATGGCCACCTGGACGCGCTGGCCGCGCCCGGTCTGCTCGCGCTGGTAGAGGGCGGCCAGGATGCCGGCGACGGCGTGGATGCCGGTGCCCGAGTCACCGATCTGGGCGCCGGTGGCCAGCGGCGGGCCGTCCTCGAAGCCGGTGGTGCTCATCGAGCCGCCCATCGCCTGGGCGATCACTTCGTACGCCTTGAAGCCGGCGTAGCGTCCCGGGCCGAAGCCCTTGATCGAGGCGTAGACCAGCCGCGGGTTGAGCTCCTGGAGCCGGTCCCAGGAGAACCCCATCCGGTCCACCGCGCCGGGCCCGAAGTTCTCCACCAGGATGTCGGAGTCGCGCAGCAGCTCGGTGAAGAGCTGCTTGCCGCGCTCGCTCTTCATGTTGAGGGTGATGCTGCGCTTGTTGCAGTTCAGCATCGTGAAGTAGAGGCTGTCGACGTCAGGGACGTCGCGCAGCTGCTTGCGGGTGATGTCGCCGGAGGGCGCCTCCAGCTTGATCACATCGGCGCCGAGCCAGGCCAGGAGCTGCGTACAGGACGGACCCGACTGCACGTGGGTCATGTCGAGGACGCGCACACCTTCCAGTGCCTTCATGGAGTCCCCCTCACTTGTACATGGTCTGGTTCATGGTTCCGGGCGCGTAGACGTCCGGATCGACCCACACGTTGATCAGGGCGGGCTTGCCCGACTCGCGGGCCCGCTCCAGCGCGGGCCTGATGTCGGCGGGGTCCCTGACCTCCTCGCCGTGGCCGCCCAGCATCCGGGCGAACTCGTCGTATCTGACGTCGCCGAGGGTGTTGCCGACCCGGCCGCGGTTCTCGCCGTACTTGGCGGCCTGGCCGTAGCGGATCTGGTTCATCGACGAGTTGTTGCCGATGACGCCGATGAACGGCAGGTCGAAGCGGACCATCGTCTCGAAGTCCCAGCCGGTGAGGCTGAACGCCCCGTCTCCGAAGAGGCAGAGCACCTCCTTGTCGGGCCTGGCGTACTTGGCCGCCATGGCGAAGGCGACGCCGACGCCGAGGGTGCCGAGCGGCCCGGGGTCCATCCAGTGCCCGGGCGACTTGGGCTGGACGACCTGGCCGGAGAAGGTGACGATGTCGCCGCCGTCGCCGATGTAGATGGTGTCCTCGGTCATGAACTCGTTGATCTCGTGGACCAGGCGGTAGGGGTCGATCGGCTGCGCGCCGGAGAGCTGGCGGGGCAGCCGCTTCTCGTAGGCCGCGGTCTCGACCGCGCGCAGCTCCTCCAGCCACTCCTTGCGCCGGGTCGCGCCGTTCTCGACGCGGCCAGAGGCGGCCTGGGTGGCCGCGGCCAGGATCAGCCCGGCGTCACCGACGATGCCCAGGTCGACATCGCGGTTCTTGCCGACGGTGCGGTAGTCGAGGTCGATCTGGACCACCGTCGCCGTGGGCGACAGGCGCTTGCCGTAGCCCATCCGGAAGTCGAACGGGGTGCCGACGATGATGATCAGGTCGGCGTTGGTGAAGGCGTAGCGCCGGGAGAGCTGGAAGTGGTGCGGGTCGCCGGGGGGCAGCGTGCCGCGGGCCGAGCCGTTCATGTAGGCGGGGATGTTGAGGGCGCGGACGAAGTTGATCGCGTCGTCGGTGCCCCGGGTGGTCCAGACCTGGCTGCCCAGCAGGACGCAGGGCTTCTCCGCGTGGGCCAGCAGGTCGGCGAGGCGCTCGACGGCCTCGGGGTCTCCGGCCTGGCGTACCGAGGCGCGGTAACGGCCCGCCTCGGGGATGCGGGCCTTGGAGAGCGGGACGCTGGCGTCGAGGACGTCGCGCGGGATCTCCAGGAAGGACGGCCCGGGAGCGCCGTGGTAGCACTCCCTGAAGGCCATCGAGACGATGTCGGCCACCCGCTCGGTCGAGGGGACCGTGGCCGCGAACTTGGTGATCGGGGTCATCATGTCGACGTGGGGCAGGTCCTGCAGCGAGCCCATCTTGTGCTGGCTCAGAGCCCCCTGCCCCCCGATGAGCAGCATGGGGCTCTCCGCCCTGAAGGCGTTGGCCACGCCGGTCACCGCGTCGGTGGTGCCCGGTCCCGCCGTCACGACCGCGCAACCCGGCTTGCCGGTGATCCGGGCGTAACCGTCGGCCGCGTGCGCCGCCACCTGCTCGTGGCGGACGTCGATGACCTCGATGCCCTCGTCGACGCAACCGTCGTAGATATCGATGATGTGGCCGCCGCAGAGCGTGAAGATCACATCGATCCCCTCCGCCTTGAGCGCCTTCGCCACCAGGTGGCCTCCGGAGATGGTTTCCGGCGCCGTGTCCGCTGGCTGGGTCATTCTGGTGGTCCTCTCGATTGTGTTCTCCATACTGCATACCGTATGAGGGCAATGGTTACCCCCGGGGTCCAGGGATGTCTAGACCCTTTGTGCGGGCAGTGGGACGAGCTCGACCGGCTCGCCCCCCCACCCGGGCGGGACGACCGCGAGCGCCTCGGCGAGCGCGGCCCCCCACAGCGATCCCGGCCGGTCGTGCCCGACGGGCACCGCGCCACGTCCGCCGCGCCGCACCGCGACCATGCGGGTGTCGGTGTGGTGGGGTCGTACGTGACCGGCCAGCGCGGACCGCTCGCGCGGGGCCTCGGGGCCGCCCGCGAGCGCCCGGACCGCCGGGGCGAGCAACGTCAGCGCGGCGACCAGGGCGGCGTAGGGATTGCCCGGCAGCCCCGCCACCAGGCGGCCGTCGGGGAGCCTGGCGAGGAGTTGCGGATGGCCGGGACGCACCGCGACGCCGTCGACGAGGATCTCCGCCCCGAGCCCGGCGAGCACCGCTCTCAGGTGGTCGGCGGGTCCCTTCGACGAGGCGCCGCAGACCACGATCACCTGGCCCGGCGGACCGTCCGGGGTGCCCGCGAGCGCGGCGGCCAGCGCCCGCGCCCCGTCGGGCAGCCACCGCGGCGCCTCGGTGTGGCCGCCCGCCCACTCGACGAGCCCCGGCAGCATGGGACCGATCGCGTCGCGCACCCGCCCCGGGCCCGGCAGCCCGCGCGTCACCACCTCGTCGCCCGTGACCAGCACGGAAACCAGGGGTCTGGGCCGTACGCGGAGCACGTCGTGCCCGAGCCCGGCCGCCAGGCCGAGCACCGCGGGCGTGACGGCCGAACCGGCCGTGAGCACCACGGTCCCCAGCGGGCAGTCCTCACCGCGCCGCCGGATGTGCCTGCCGGGCTCGACCGCCCCCGCCTGGGCCGACACCCATTCGCCGGCCGGCTCGCCCGCCGGCCACGGCTCCCCGCCCCGCGGCGCGAACCGGCCGAGCGGCGGCGCGAACCGGCCCGGCGGCACGGATCTTCCCGGTGGCACGGATCGGCCGGGCAACCCGCCCCCGGGGACCGGTCCGGCACCCGGCGCCCCGCCGGTCCGTACGGCCAGCTCGTAGGGCAGCACCGCCTCGGCTCCCTCGGGCACCGGGGCACCGGTGGCGATCTCCACCGCCGTGCCGGGCGCGAGCGCGGCCCCGAAGGGCGCGCCCCCGGCCAGCACGAGGCCCGTGATCCGCCAGGGCGGATCACCCGCGACCGCGTAGCCGTCCATCGCGGCCACGTCGGCGCCCGGCACCGGGACGAGGGCGTGCAGCGGCGCGGCCAGGCGGCAGCCGTACGCCAGATGGAGGGGGAGGTCGACCGGGGGGAGCGGCCCCGCGGCGGACGCCGCGACCCGGCGGGCCGACTCCCACGGGAGCGCCTCCGGGAGGGCGCCGCGGTGCGACGCCCCCGGCGAGGGCGGCGGAGGCGGCGGAGGCGGCGGAGGCACGGTGTCCGGATCGCGGGACGGGGCTTCGTGGACGGTGGATCGGGGGACGGCCATCGGCGGCTCCTTGACCGGATTTTTTCCATACTGTATACCGAATGCACTATGGACGCGAGGACGGAGCCTCTTGTGAAAGTCGCTGTTCTTGGCGCCGGCGCCATCGGCGCCTACGTCGGCGCCGCCCTGTGCAGGGCGGGCGCCGAGGTGCATCTGATCGCCCGCGGAGAGCACCTCGCGGCGATGCGCGAATCGGGAGTGCGCGTGCTGAGCCCGCGCGGAGACTTCACCGCCCACCCCCACACCACCGACGACCCCCGCGAGATCGGCCCGGTGGACCACGTCTTCCTCGGCCTCAAGGCCAACTCCTACGCGGCGGCCGGGCCCATGATCCGGCCGCTGCTCCACGAGACCACCGGCCTCATCGCGGCCCAGAACGGCATCCCGTGGTGGTATTTCCACCGGCTGCCCGGCCCCTACCAGGGCCACGTGATCGAGAGCGTCGACCCCGGCGGGGCGGTCACCGCCGCCCTGCCGCTGGAGCGCGCCATCGGATGCGTCGTCTACGCGGCGACGGAGATCGAGGCGCCCGGCGTGATCCGCCACCTGGAGGGCACCCGGTTCTCCATCGGCGAGCCCGACGGCTCCCTCTCCTCACGCTGCGTCGACTTCAGCGCCGCCATGATCGAGGGCGGGCTGAAATGTCCCGTCGAGACGGATCTGCGGCGCGACATCTGGATCAAGCTCATGGGCAACATCGCCTTCAACCCGATCAGCGCGCTCACCCGGGCGACCATGGCGGGCATCTGCCGCCACCGCGGGACGCGCGACCTCGTCGTCACCATGATGCGCGAGACCGTCGACGTGGCCCGCCGGGTGGGCTGCGAGCCGGACATCTCGATCGAGCGCCGGATCGCGGGCGCCGAGCGGGCGGGGGAGCACAAGACCTCCACGCTCCAGGACCTGGAGAAGGGCAAGCCCCTGGAGCTCGACGTGCTCCTCGCCGCCGTCGTGGAACTGGCCGACCTGACCGGCGCCGAGGTGCCCACGCTACGGGCGATCCACGCGGTCGCCGACCTCCTGGACGAGCGGGTCCGGGAAAATCTTGCCGCCGCCAGCTGATACGACATACCGTAGACTGTATACAGGACTGCCGAAAGGATGGGGTATGAAGAGGGACCGCGGGGACCGCGCCGAGCACTACGACCGGCTCACCCATCCCCTTGTCCGTGAAGACGGCGTGCTGCGCCGCGCCACCTGGGACGAGGCGCTGCAACGGGCCGCGGAGGGCTTCCGGCGCAACGTCGAGCAACACGGGCCCGACGCCTTCGCGATGCTGTCGTGCGCCCGTTCCACCAACGAGATGAACTACGTGGGACAGAAGTTCACCCGGGTCGTGATCGGCACCAACAACGTCGACTCCTGCAACCGCACCTGCCACGCCCCGAGCGTGGCGGGCCTGTCCGCGGCCTTCGGCAGTGGCGGCGGCACCTCCTCCTACCAGGAGGTGGAGGACGCCGACGTGATCGTCATGTGGGGCTCGGCGGCGCGCAACGCGCACCCGATCTTCTTCCACCACGTGCTCAAGGGGATAAGGAAGGGCGCCCGCATGTTCGCGGTCGACCCCCGTCGCACGGGCACCGCCGAGTGGGCCGACCTCTGGCTGGGCCTCAACGTGGGCACCGACATCCCGCTCGCGCACGCGGTGGCCCGGGAGATCATCCACGCGGGGCTGCACAACGCCTCGTTCATCGAGCGCGCCACCGAGGGCTTCGAGGAGTTCGCCGCCTCGGTCGAGCCGTGGACGCTCCCGGTGGCCGAGCAGGTCACCGGCGTGCCCGCGGCCGCCATCCGGGAGCTCGCGCACGCCTACGCCAGGGCCGACCGCGCCCAGCTGTGCTGGACGCTCGGCATCACCGAGCACCACAACGCCACCGACAACGTGCGCGCCCTCATCAACCTGGCGCTGCTCACCGGCCACGTCGGGCGCTACGGTTCTGGCCTGTCCCCGCTGCGCGGCCAGAACAACGTGCAGGGCGGCGGCGACATGGGCGCCATCCCCAACCGGCTGCCCGGCTTCCAGGACATCCTCGACCCGGAGATCCGCGTCAAGTTCGAGCAGGCGTGGGACAAGCCCATCCAGCCGCGCTACGGCCTCAACCTCACCGAGATGCTGGAGGCGATGGCCGAGGGTGAGGTCACCACCTGCTACCTCATCGGGGAGAACCCGGTGCAGTCCGAGGCCGACTCACTGAACTGCGTCAAGCGGCTCAGCATGCTCGACCACCTGGTCGTGCAGGACATCTTCCTGACCAAGACCGCCCAGATGGCCGACGTGGTGCTGCCGGCGGGCGCGGCCTGGTGCGAGAGCGAGGGCACCTTCACCAACAGCGAGCGGCGGGTGCAGCGGGTCCGCAAGGCGCTCCAGGCTCCGGGCGAGGCCCGCGACGACATCTGGATCCTCTGCGAGCTGGCCCGCCGCCTGGGCCACGACTGGAACTACACCGGCGCCGAGGAGGTCTGGGACGAGCTCCGCGCCCTCTCCCCCGCCCACACCGGCATGACCTACGACAGGCTCGACAAGCTGCAGGGCATCCAGTGGCCCTGCCCGTCGGAGGACTCCCTCGAACCGCCCTTCCTGCACGGGCGGCTCTGGGAGAGCGACCCGGCCCGGCGGGGCAGGGCCGCGCCGTTCGCGGTGCTCGAGCACTCCCCGCCGGTCGACCTGCTCGACGACGAGTATCCCCTGCGGCTCACCACCGGCCGCCGTCTCGACTCCTACAACACCGGCGTGCAGTCGTCCGGGTTCGCCTCGCCGCTGCGCAGGGGCGAGAACATCGAGTTGTCCCCCGAGGACGCCGCGCGGCTGGGGGTGAGTCCCGGCGAGGAGGTCAGGATCAGCTCCCGGCGCGGCTCGGTCGTCGCCCCCGTCCACATCGACCCGGCCCTGCGTCCCGGCCTGGTCTTCATGACGATGCACTTCCCCGACGAGGTCGACACCAACTCCCTCACCATCGAGGCCACCTGCCCGATCGCGGGCACCGCGGAGTTCAAGGCCGCCGCCGTGCGCGTCGACAAGCTCGTACCCGCGAAGGCCGGGTGAAGGGGGCGTGGATCTCCGGTTCAGTGACGCCCGGCCCTCGGCCGAGGAACGCGCCGCCGTCGACGCCTTCCTCGGCGCCCCCGCGACGGGCTGGGAGGGCGGCGCCCGCTCGGACGGCGATCTGCGGATCGCCGTCGGCGGGCACGAGGCCCGCGGCAGGCGTGACCTCCTGCTCCCCGCGCTGCACGCGGTCAACGACAGGATCGGGTGGATCAGCGAGGGAGCCCTCGACTACATCTGCCGCCGCCTGACCGTGCCGCCCGCCGAGGCATACGGGGTGGCGACCTTCTACTCGCTGTTCTCCATGAAGCCGCGACCGGCGCGGGTGCTGCACGTCTGCACCGACCTGGCCTGCCAGGCGCGCGGCGCCGACGCGGTGCGGCGGAGCACCGAGGAGAGGCTCGGCCCGCCGGGCATGTCCTGGCAGCCGAGCCCCTGTCTCGGCCTGTGCGAGCGGGCACCCGCCGCGCTGGCCCTGCAGGCCGGCGAGTTCCCTGGGGCGACCGTGTACGGCCCGGCCGAACCGGCACCGGCCTCCACCGGCGGTGCGAACGGAAACGGCGAGGCGCACGGAAACAACGACCCGGACGGGGGCGGCGGCGCCAACGGAAGCGGCGCAGCCAACGGAGTCGGCCGCGCCCACGACACCGGCGGCGCGAGCGGCACGAGCGACGTCGGCAACGCGGGCGACGCTCGTGCCGCGGAGGGCACCCACGGCACGGGCGGTACGAGCGGCGCCGGCGGCGCGGGCGACGCGAGCAAGGTGAGGGATCTCAGCAAGCTCGGCGGCCTCAGCGGCATGGACGCCACCGGCGGCCCCGCCCTGGCCGAGCGTGCGGAGCCGCCCGCCGAGCACGCCGTCCCGCAGGCGGGCGACCCCTCCCTCGTGCTGCTGCGCCGGGTGGGCGTCGTCGACCCGGCGAGCCTGGACGACTACCGGGCCGAGGGCGGCTACACCGCGCTGCGCGAGGCCGTCAGGATCGGCCCCGCCGGCGTCATCCGCGAGGTGCTCGAATCCGGTCTCGTCGGGCGGGGCGGGGCGGCGTTCCCCACCGGGCGCAAGTGGGAGGCCGCGGCCCGCCAGCTCGACCACCCCCATTACCTGGTCTGCAACGCGGACGAGAGCGAACCGGGCACCTTCAAGGACCGCGTGGTCATGGAGGGCGACCCGTACGCGCTGGTGGAGGCGATGACCATCGCCGCGTACGCCACCGGCTGCCCCAAGGGCTACCTCTACATCCGCGGGGAGTATCCCCGGGCGATCGGCCGGATGGCCCACGCCATCGAGGTCGCCCGTGCGCGCGGCCTGCTCGGGGCCGACGTCATGGGGCAGGGCTTCGCCTTCGACATCGAGATCAGGCGCGGCGCGGGCGCCTACATCTGCGGCGAGGAAACCGCGATCTTCAACTCGATCGAGGGCTTCCGCGGCGAGCCGCGCAGCAAACCGCCCTTCCCCGTGGAGAAGGGCCTGTTCGGCAAGCCCACCGTGGTCAACAACGTCGAGACCCTGGTCAACGTGCTGCCTATCCTGGCCGGCGGGGCGGCCGCCTACGCGGCGACCGGCACGGAGGGCTCGACGGGCACCAAGCTGTTCTGCGTCTCGGGCACGGTCGCCAGGCCGGGCGTCTACGAGCTGCCGTTCGGCGCCACCCTGCGCGAGCTCCTCGATCTGTCCGGGGGCGCGACCGGGCAACTCCGGGCAGTGCTGCTGGGCGGCGCGGCCGGCGGGTTCGTCCGCCCGGACGAGCTCGACGTCCCGCTGACCTTCGAGGGCACCCGGGCGGCCGGCACGACACTGGGTTCGGGCGTGGTCCTGGTGCTCGACGACAGCGTCGACCTGGCGCACATCCTCGTGCGCATCGCGGAGTTCTTCCGCGACGAGTCGTGCGGGCAGTGCGTGCCCTGCCGGGTGGGCACCGTGCGGCAGGAGGAGGCGCTGCACCGGCTGCGCCGCAGGCCCACCTCCGGCGACATCGCGCTGCTGCGAGAGGTCGGCCAGGCCATGCGCGACGCCTCGATCTGCGGGCTCGGCCAGACCGCCTGGAACGCCGTCGAGTCGGCCATCGACCGGCTGGGCGTCTTCTCCCCCTCGGAGGCATCATGAGTGTTCCCCTGCAGCCGCCCCGGCGGCTGATCGAGATGACCGTCGACGGCGACCCGGTCCGGGTGCCGGAGGGCTCGACCGTGCTGGACGCCTGCTCGGCGGCGGGCAAGGACATCCCGACCCTCTGCTACGGCGACACCCTCACCCCGAAGAACGCCTGCCGGGTCTGCGTGGTCGAGGTCGAGGGCGCCCGTACGCTCGCCCCCGCCTGCTCGCGCAGGGCCGAGCCCGGCATGGCCGTCGGCACCGCGACCGAGCGTGCCCGGCACAGCCGCAAGATCGTCCTGGAGCTGCTGGCCTCGACGGCCGACCTGTCCACCACACCGCGCGCGGCCGAGTGGATCGAGGAGTACGGCGCGCGGCCCGACCGCTTCGGCGAGGAGGCCGCCACGGTCGCGCAGCCCGCGAAGGTCGACAACGACCTCTACGTGCGCGACTACTCCAAGTGCATCCTCTGCTACAAGTGTGTCGACGCCTGCGGCGACCAGTGGCAGAACAGCTTCGCCATCTCGGTCGCCGGGCGGGGCTTCGACGCGATGATCTCGACCGAGCACGACGCCCCGCTCACCGACTCCGCCTGCGTCTACTGCGGCAACTGCGTGGAGGTCTGCCCCACCGGGGCATTGTCGTTCAAGAGCGAGTTCGACATGCGCGCGGCGGGCAGCTGGGACGAGTCCCGGCAGACCGAGACGACGACGATCTGCAGCTACTGCGGGGTCGGCTGCAACCTGACCCTGCACGTGCAGGACAACCGGATCGTCAAGGTGAGCTCGCCGCACGACAACCCGGTCACCCACGGCAACCTGTGCATCAAGGGCCGCTTCGGCTTCCAGCACGTCCAGAACGTGGCCACCTCGGAGGACACGATCCCCCTTTCCGGCCCTGCCTCCGCACCCGCCTCCGACCCTGTCTCCGTACCCGCCTCCGGACCTGTCCCCGGTTCCGCCTCCGGACCTGTCCCCGGCACGCGGACGGCCTCCGCCGATGGGTAGGGTCACCGTCAAACGCCGGGTCCTGCGGCTGCGGGAGGCCGCGGCCGCCCACCGGGTCGACGTGCTGGCGGCCGAGGAGCCGCTGGAGATCCGGCTCGACGGGCGGCCGCTCACGATCACCATGCGCACGCCGGGCGACGACTTCGACCTGGCGGCGGGCTTCCTGGTGAGCGAGGGGGTGGTCACCTCCGCCGAGGAGGTCACCGCGATCCGCTACTGCGCGGGTGCCACCGCCGACGGCGCCAACACCTACAACGTGCTCGACGTCAGGCTGGCCGCGGGCACCTCCCCGCCGGCGACCTCCCTGGAGCGCAACTTCTACACCACCTCCTCGTGCGGGGTGTGCGGCAAGGCCTCGCTCGACGCGGTCCGCACGGTCGCGAAATGGCGGGTGGACGGCGATCCCGCACCGGTGACGGCCGAGGTGATCGCGGCGCTGCCCGACCGGCTTCGCGCGGCGCAGCGGGTATTCGACCGGACCGGCGGGCTGCACGCCGCGGGCCTGTTCACGCTCGGCGGCGACGCGCTCTGCGTGCGCGAGGACGTGGGCCGGCACAACGCGGTGGACAAGCTGGTGGGCTGGGCGCTGCGCGACGGGCGCCTGCCGCTGACCTCGACCGTGCTCATGGTGTCGGGACGCGCCTCCTTCGAGTTGGTCCAGAAGGCCGTGATGGCCGGCGTCCCGATCCTCGCCGCCGTCTCGGCCCCCTCCTCGCTGGCCGTGGAGCTGGCCGCCGAGACGGGGCTGACACTCATCGGGTTCGTCAGGGGCAGCTCGATGAACGTCTACACCGGGGAAGGACGCGTCGACCTGGTCCCCGGCTGAGCCTGGGCCGCACCTCCCGGCTACCAGCAGGGCCGGGCGCCCGCACTCCCAGGCGCCGGGAGGTGCGGCCCGGCTCCTCTCCGCCGGGCCGAAATCACCGCGTTCCCCCACCACCGACCGCCGAGGCCGGAGAGCGGCGGCTCCCCGGCCCGGCGACGAGAGCCCGGCCCGCGATACTCGCCCCCTTCGCCGGCCGGGCTCTCTGACGCGCCGGCCGGGCTCTCCGACGCCCGCCGTCCGGAGGCCCCCCGTTCCCAGCCGCGGGCATCGCGCGAGACCCGATTTTGACAACCATTTTCATTTACGCGCATACTAGCTAGCATGATGTCCGAGTCCTCCCGACGTATCCCTATACGTAATGCCAGCCTGGCCGCGTCCGCCGTCCTCCTCGCCGCCGTCACCGCCTGCGGTGCCGAGGCCGGCTCAACCACCGGCGGCTCATCCGGGGGGGCGTCGGGCGTTTCCGCGGACGGGAAACCCGCCGTCACCGCGGCCATGTATCCCCTGCAGTGGCTCGCCGAGCGGGTGGGCGGTCCCGACGCGACCGTCGCCGGCCTGACCAAGCCCGGCGTCGAGCCGCACGATCTGGAGTTGTCCCCGCTCCAGGTGGCCGGGCTGGAGAAGACGGGGCTCGTCGTCTACATCAAGGGCGTCCAGCCCGCGGTGGACGAGGCCGTCGAGCAGCACGCCGCCGACCGGGCCTTCGACGCGGCCACCTCGGTCACCCCTCTTCCCGCGGTCGCGGAGGAGGAGGACCACGGTGAGGAGGGACATGGCCACGAGGAGACCGGTCACGACCCCCACCTCTGGCTCGACCCGGCCCGCTTCGCGACGGTCGCCACCAAGCTCGGCGAGAGGCTGGCCACCGCCGACCCCGCGCACGCGCAGGGCTACCGGGACCGCGCCGCCGCCACCGCCGCCGACCTCACCGCCCTGGACCAGGAGCTGGCCAAGGGCCTGGCCGGCTGTTCCTCGGACGCGATCGTCACCAGCCACGCCGCGTTCGGCTATCTCGCCGACCGCTACAAGCTGCACCAGATCGGTATCAGCGGTCTCGATCCCGACGGCGAGCCCTCTCCCGCGCGCCTCGCTGAAGTGGCAAAAGTAGCCAAGCAGGAGAAAGTAACTACGATTTTCACCGAAACCCTCGTCAGCCCGAAGGTCGGCGAGATTCTCGCCCAGGAGGTCGGTGCGAAGACCGCGGTCCTCGATCCGGTGGAGAGCCAGCCGTCGAACGGCGACTACCTGTCCGCCATGCGCCAGAACCTCTCCACACTCCAGGCAGCGCTCGGCTGCTCGTAAAGGCCACACGTGACATCCAGCAAAACGGTTTTCACCATGAACGGCGGCCAGGTCAACCTGGACCGCCGTCCGGTGCTTCGCGGGATCGACCTGTCCGTCGAGCCCGGTGAGGCGGTGGCGGTGCTCGGCGCGAACGGATCGGGAAAGTCCACCCTCATCCGCGCCCTGCTCGGCCTCATCCCCCTCTCCGGCGGCGAGACCCTCCTGTACGGCAGGCCGCCCGCCCGGTTCCGCGAATGGTGGCGGATCGGCTACGTACCCCAGCGGCTCTCGGTGGGCGGGGGTGTGCCGACCACGATCCGCGAGGTCGTCGCCTCCGGCAGGATCGCGAGGCAGCGCCGGCTGCGCCCGACCGGCGCGGCCGACCGTGAGGCGACCGGCAGGGCCCTGGCGGCCGTCGGCCTGGCCCACCGCGCCTCCGACCCGGTGCAGGCGCTGTCCGGCGGGCAGCAGCAGCGGGTGCTGATCGCCCGCGCCCTCGCCGGAGAGCCCGACACCTTCGTCATGGACGAGCCCACGGCGGGCGTCGACTCCGAGAGCCAGCTGCTCCTCGCGGAGACCCTGTCCACGCTCGTCGCTCAGGGCAAGACGGTCCTGCTGGTCGCGCACGAGCTCGGCCCGCTGGAGCCCCTGATCACCCGGGCGGTGGTCCTGCGGGACGGGTACGTGTGCCACGACGGCCCGCCACCCCAGGCGGTCGGCACGCACGCGCTGCCCGGCCACGACCACGTGCACCCGCACGCCGAGGAGGAGCCCGTGAGCCCGCTCGACTGGAGGCCCGCCTCATGATCGAGCTTCTGCAGTTCGACTTCATGCAGCGGGCGCTGATCGCCGCTCTCCTGGTCGGCCTGGCCGCCCCCGCCATCGGCACGTTCATGGTCCAGCGCCGCCTGGCCCTGCTGGGCGACGGCATCGGGCACGTCGCGCTGACCGGCGTGGCCCTGGGCTTCCTGACCGGAACGGCCCCGGTGCTGACGGCCGTGGTGGTCTCGATACTGGGCGCCGTGGCCATCGAACTGGTTCGCGAGCGCGGCAGGACCAGCGGGGACGTGGCGCTCGCCCTGCTGTTCTACGGCGGCATCGCCGGAGGCGTGCTGCTCATCTCGCTGGCTCCCGGGGGGAGCAACGCCACGCTGATGTCCTACCTGTTCGGCTCGATCAGCAGCGTCGCCGTCGAGGACGTGTGGGTGATCGGCCTGCTGGCGGTGGCGGTGCTCGGCGTGGTGACCGTCTTCGGGCGGGAACTCTATGTACTGTGCCAGGACGAGGAGGTCGCCAAGGCCAGCGGCCTGCCGGTCCGCTTCCTCAGCCTGCTGATCGCCGTGACCGCCGCGCTGACCGTGGTCATCGCCATGCGCGTCGTAGGATTGCTTCTGGTGAGCGCGTTGATGGTGGTACCCGTGGCGACCAGCCAGCAGCTCACCCGGGGGTTCGTGAGCACGATGTTCCTTTCCATGTCGTTCGGGATGATCTCCACGGTCGGTGGCCTGACCTCCTCCTTCTACATCGAGGTCCCGCCGGGCGCGATCATTGTCATCGTCGCTCTCGCGGGGTTCGTCCTCGCCCTCGGGCTCGGTAGATTCGTACGTCGAAGCCGACCTCAGGAGTCCAGCCCATGAGCAACAGGCGTGACGCCGTCCACACGATCCTCCGCCAGAGCGAGGGGTTCCGCAGCGCGCAGGACGTCTACGCGGAGATGCGCGCGGAAGGCGCCAAGATCGGACTGACAACCGTCTACCGGGCGCTCCAGGCGCTCGCCGACACCGGTCACGTCGATGTGCTGCGCACCGACGACGGCGAGTCGGTCTACCGGGCGTGCGCCAGCGGCGACCACCACCACCACCTGGTCTGCCGCAGGTGCGGCCGTACGGTGGAGGTGGCCGGGCCCGCGGTGGAGCGCTGGGCCGAGGCCGTCGGTTCCGAGCACGGCTTCACCGAGATCACCCACACGGTGGAGATCTTCGGAACCTGCGCCTCCTGCGTCACCGCCGCCAAGCCGCTCCGCACGCCGAGCCGCGCCTGAGCCCCGCCCGAGCGGACACCCCGGCGCGACGGAGCACACTGTACGAGAAGACTGTTTTCAGGA
This sequence comes from Streptosporangium sp. H16, assembly GCF_051918855.1. Classification (NCBI taxonomy): domain Bacteria; kingdom Bacillati; phylum Actinomycetota; class Actinomycetes; order Streptosporangiales; family Streptosporangiaceae; genus Streptosporangium; species Streptosporangium sp. H16. The sequence goes on along the minus strand of NZ_JBPXMD010000005.1, from coordinate 388,095 downwards.
CGCGGCGTACAACATCACGGCTCACCAGGACATGCTTCACGGAAAGCCTTGTCGCACGGGGCGCGCCACGGTGACGGGCGCCCGAGAGGGGGCGCCGGAGGTCCACGGGAGAGATACGCTTCCGACACGGCGAGCCGCCGTACGCGCCTCCACGTTGCAATCGCCTCCTACAGGAGTCAACATGCCATTCGGACATGACATGGTGCACTCACTCGCCACCGCGGTCGACCTGGTCAACACCTCCCCTTCCACCGGAGGCGAGGACACCCTGACCGACCTGAGGAAACTCGGCGACTTCGTGGCGCGCTGGGAGGTCAGCGGGGTCGGCGAGCTGGACGCCGCCGACCTGACCCAGGTGCGCGCGCTGCGCGAGGCCTTCCACAAGGTCTTCACCGCCCCGGACCAGCCCACCGCGGTCATCCGGCTGAACACCCTGCTGAGCGGGACCCGCATCACCCCGCGCCTGGCGGAGCACGACGGCCACCCCCTGCACGTCCACTACTTCGCGCCGGACGCCTCGCTCCACGAGCACCTCGCGGCCGACATCGGGGTCGCCCTGGCCCACCTGCTCGTCGAGGGCGAGTGGGAGCGCCTGCGCACCTGCTCGGCGCCCGACTGCGACCACGTCTTCGTGGACGAGTCACGCAACCGCTCGCGGGTCTACTGCGACAGCCGCACCTGCGGGAACCGGATGCACGTCGCCGCCTACCGCGCCCGGCGCCGGGCCTGACGTCACTCCCCGCTAACACCTATTGACCGAGTAGGTGATGCGGGCAGGTTGCGACGCGACTCGGTGCGCGGCTTCGTCCACGAAGTGGAGGCCGGCCGCCTGCGCGAGGTCAAGGCCTGAGCCGGGGCACCGCGGCGACGCGAAGGGGCGCGAACCCGGCCCCCGCCGGGGAACCGCGGGTCACAGAGCGCCGAAGTCGCCGTGGCGGCCGGCTCCCGCGGCGAAGCGGGACGCACCGGCCATCGCGCCGGGCAGGGCGTTCAGGCCGTGGCGCAGCTCCCCCGCCATGGCCTCCCGCTCGGGCAGCCCCTCCTGTTCCAGCACCGACATGCGGTCGCCGCGCATGCACTCCTGGGGAAAGCGCGCGATGGAGGCGGCCAGGTTCTCGGCGGCGGCGCGCGAGGTGCCGGCCGGCACCACCCGGTTGACCAGCCCCATGCCGAGGGCCTCCGCGGCGGCCACCGGACGGCCGGTGAGGATCATGTCCATCGCCCGTCCCGTCCCGACCAGCCGCGGCAGCCGGACGGTGCCGCCGTCGATCAGCGGGACGCCCCAGCGGCGGCAGAAGACCCCGAACACCGCGTCCTCCTCGGCCACCCGCAGGTCGCACCAGAGGGCCAGCTCCAGCCCTCCGGCGACCGCGTACCCGGCGACGGCCGCGATCACGGGCTTGCCGAGCCGCAGCCGGGTGGGCCCCATCGGCCCGTCGCCCTCGGGGTCCACCCGGTTGGCGCGGCCCTCGGCGACGGCCTTGAGGTCGGCTCCCGCGCAGAACGTGCCCCCTTCGCCCCACAGCACGGCCACCGCCGCGCCGGGGTCGGCGTCGAAGCCGCGGAAGGCGTCGGCGAGCGCCCGGGCCGTGGGGCCGTCGACGGCGTTGCGGACCTCGGGCCTGGAGAGCACGACGGTGGTGACGGGCCCGTCGCGTTCGATCCTGACAGTCATCCGGGGGCACCTCTCAGCGGGTCGGCGTCACCCGGAACATAACATTATTCCGCTGCGGCACCCGGGCCGCCCGAGGCGTCCCGCGCGGACGGGACCGCGTTCGGCACCGCTCCCCCGTATCTCCTGTCGCGCTTGGCGTACGTCTCGCAGGCCTCCCACAGATCGCGGCGGTCGAAGTCGGGCCAGAGACGGTTGAGGAAGACCATCTCGGCGTACGCCGTCTGCCAGATCAGGAAGTTGGAGATGCGCTGCTCGCCGGAGGACCGCACGAACAGGTCGACGTCGGGGATCTGCGGCTCGTCCAGGTATCGGGCGAAGGTCTCCTCCTTCACCCGGCCCGGCTTCACCCGCCCGTCGGCGATGTCCTGCGCCAGGCGCAGGGCGGCGTCCACGATCTCGGCGCGGCCGCCGTAGTTGACGCAGAATTGCAGGGTGAGCGTGGAGTTTCCCTCGGTCATCTCCTCGGCGTCGCGCAGCTCCTGGATGACGCTCCTCCACAGCCGGCCGGGGCGGCCCGCCCAGCGGACCCGCACGCCCATCGCGTGGAGCTGGTCCCTGCGGCGGCGGATGACGTCGCGGTTGAAACCCATCAGGAAGCGGACCTCGTCGGGGGAGCGCTTCCAGTTCTCCGTGGAGAAGGCGTAGGCCGACAGGTAGGGGATGCCGAGCTCGATCGCGCCCTCGATCACGTCGAAGAGCGACGCCTCGCCCGCCTTGTGCCCCTCGGTGCGGGGCAGGCCGCGCTGCTTGGCCCACCTCCCGTTGCCGTCCATCACGATCGCCACGTGCCGGGGCACGAGGTCGCGCGGGATCGGGGGCGGGGTGGCGCCGGAGGGATGCGGGACGGGTGGGCGGACGTTCACGTGGCGAGCTCCCTTTCTACGTGTCGAAGAGAGCGTATGCCGTGTTCGAGATGCCACTGGAGGTAGGCCGCGACCAGGCCGCTGCACTCGGCGCGGTGCCGGGCGACGGAGGCGTCCGCGGTGAGCCAGTCGCCCTTGAGCAGCGCCACCATCAGAGCGAGGGTCTCCCCCTCGGGCACCGCCGCGCCCGCGGGACGGCAGGTCCCGCACACCACGCCCCCGGCCACGATGGCGAAGGCCCGCACCGAGACGGCCTTGCACCGGGCGCAGGCCTCCAGGGCGGGGGCGTACCCGGCGACGGCGAGGGAGCGCAGGAAGTAGGCGTCCAGGACGAGCCTGGCCTCGTGGTCACCCGAACCGAGCGTGCGCAGGCCGCCGACGAGCAGCAGGAACTGGCGCAGCGCGGGCTCCTTCTCCCCCATGACCAGGCGGTCGGCGGTCTCCAGCATCGCGGTGCCCGCCGTGTAGCGCGGATAGTCGGAGACGAGCGGCTCGCCGTAGGACCGGATGGTCTCGGCCTGAGTGATCATGTCGAGCGTGCGGCCGGTGTGGAACTGGAGGTCGACGTGGGTGAACGGCTCGAGCCTGCCCCCAAATCGTGATGTTGTCCGCCGGACCCCCTTGGCGACGGCCCGGATCTTGCCCATCCGCCGGGTCAGGACGGTGACGATGCGGTCGGCCTCGCCCAGCTTGTGGGTGCGCAGCACGATGCCGTCGTCACGGTACAGACTCACCCGCACAGTGTAGTGGGACCGTTCACTTGGCAGAGGTGGAACCATGATCAAACGACACGGATAGATCACCGGTGCGTGTTGTTCACCCAAAACTCACTAAACTTTGGCCTCTGGCGAAATGCCGCCCCCGGTTACACCGCCTCAACACCCGTCTCCGCACGAAAGGGTGCCATGCCCCGCGTGGTCCTGCTGGGCTCATCGCCCGGCCCCGATGCCGCTCCCGGCCAGGCGACGCCCGCCGCGTTGACCCTGCCCGCGCTTCCCGGCTGCCCCACGGTGATCGGCAAGCTGCACGGCCAGCTCGCCTCACTCGACCCCCAGCCGGTGACGATCGTCCGCTCGGGCGACGCCGCCGCCCACCGGGGCTTCCCCGGCAGCCTGGTCGAGACCTCCGACCTGGCCGGCGACCTGCGTGCCGTGGCCGACGCGGTCGAGGGCGCCACCGAGAACCTGCTCTTCCTGCCGGCCAACTCGCTGATCCACGACGAGCTGATCTACCAGATCACCAAGTCGAAGCGCGGGGCCCTCGCGCTGATCACCAAGGAGCCGCGGGAGGAGGACGAGAACGGCGACGTCATCGTCCCCGACGTCCCGATCGACGAGGCCCTGCCGGAGATCGGCGACCGGACGCTGGAGGGCCTGCCCGTCCGAGTGCGCGCCCGCAAGTCCCGGGTCATCTCGGTAGGCTCGGCCTTCCACGGGGTGACCAGGCCCAACTCGGTCCTGCTCGGCCCGCTGCACCTGCACCACAAGCACGCGCCCGTCCTCGCCGAGGCCGCCCGCGAGCTGGCCGACATGGCCCACCTGCTGGGTCCCGACGACGACCTGGTCCAGCTGCTGGTCCTGGGCCTGGTGCGCAAGGGCGTCTCCGTCGGCATCCGCGGCCGCCGCGACCTGTTCTTCCGCCGAGTGTCCTCTCCCGAGCAGGCCGCCGAGGCGCTCGCCGAGATGTCCACGTTCGACGAGGACAAGGCGCGGCTGAACAACGCGGTGAAGGGCGCCGACGGCTTCTTCACCACGTACTTCGTCAGCACCTACTCCCGGTTCATCGCCCGCTGGGCCGCCAGGCGGGGGCTCACCCCCAACCAGGTCACGCTGATCTCGATCGCGCTGGGCGTGGCGGCGGCGCTGTGCTTCGCCACCGGCGAGCGGGCCGGGATGGTCGCGGGCGGCGTGCTGATCTACTTCGCGTTCGTCTTCGACTGCGTGGACGGCCAGGTCGCGCGGTACGCCCGCAAGTTCGGCGTGCTGGGGGCGTGGCTGGACGCCACGTTCGACCGGTTCAAGGAGTACGTGGTCTTCGCGGGCCTGGCGGTCGGCGCGGCGGTCTCCGGCGTGGGCGACGTCTGGACGCTGGCGCTGATCGCGCTCGGCGTGCAGTCCATCAAGCACCTCCTCGACTTCTCCTACGGCGCGGCGAACCGGCGCAAGCCCCCGTCGCCGCTGCCCTCGGTGGCGCTGTCGGTCAGCGCCGACACCGGCCTGCGCCAGGCGCTGGAGCAGCGCAAGAACGCCACGACCAGCGGGATCCGCAACCTGCTGAAGATGTGGGGCAGGGCCGGCAGGTACCGGGCCGTGCACTGGGCCCGCAAGATGATCGTGTTCCCCATCGGTGAGCGCTTCGCCGCCATCGCGATCGTCAGCGCCCTGTTCGACGCCAGGATCACCTTCCTGACACTGATCATCTGGGGCGGCATCGGGGCCGCCTACTCGCTCACCGGACGCCTGATGAGGTCTCTCGCATGATCACCCAGCCGCAGACCACCCCCGCTCCGGATCCGTACGAGGAGCGGCTGCGCGTGCAGACCGCCCGGCTGCTCGCCTACCGCGATGACGGCCCGCTGGTCACGCTGCTGCGCGACAAGGTCGGTCCGGGCCTGCCCCCGGTGCCCGCCTCGCTCGCCGCGCTGCTGGCGATCATCGCGATGGCCGTGACCGGGATGCTGGTGAACGGGCCTATCCTGCTCGTCCCGGTGCTGGTCATGATCGTCCTGGTGCTGCCCACCGCGGCCCGCGACCACCTCGGCAAGCTCGACTGGCTGACGCCGCCGCTGATCCGGGCGGCCGAGTTCCTCACGATCATCCTGATCGGCCTGGCGGCCGACGCGCCCAAGTGGCTGCTGTACGTGCTGATCTACGTGATCGGCTACCACACCTACGACACGGTGTACCGGACGCGGCAGAGCATCTGGCCGGCCCCCTGGGTGTTCCAGGCCGGGCTGGGCTGGGAACTCCGGCTGCTGCTGGTCGGCGCCGGCGCCGCGCTGGGCGTGCTGACGTGGGTGCTGGCCGCGCTCACGCTCTACCTCGGCGTGCTGTTCGCGGTCGAGAGCGTGACGAGCTGGGTCGGCCTGGACAAGCAGACGGCGAACGCCGCCCAGGCGAGCGACGACCTGGAAACCTCCCCCGAGGAGGCCCAGGAACAGGCCACCGGCGAGGCCGACCAGACCTGACCGGAGACCTTGCGAACGGCGAATGCCGCCGGACAGATCATCTGTCCGGCGGCATTCGCGTGTCCAGGGCCGCACGCCACCGCCGCCCATCGCGAACCCGCGCCGACCCAGGCGGTATACAGGTCTGCGTGGAACTGGACAGGCTGGATCGCGACATCATCGGGGCGCTCATCGAGGACGCCCGCGCCACGTACGCGGAGATCGGGCAGCGGGTGGGCCTGTCGGCGTCGGCGGTGAAACGCCGGGTGGACCGGCTGCGCGAGACCGGCGCCATCACCGGGTTCACCGCCCGGGTGGAGCCCGCGGCGCTCGGCTGGACCACCGAGGCCTACGTGGAGCTGTTCTGCGCGGGCAAGACCTCGCCGTCGGAGATCGGGGTGGCCGTCGGCCGCCATCCCGAGGTCGTCTCGGCGTGCACCATCACCGGCGAGGCCGACGCGCTGCTGCACATCAGGGCCACCGACGTGCGGCACGTGGAGAGGGTGATCGAGCGCATCGCCGCGGAGCCGTTCGTGGTGCGGACCAAGAGCTCCATCGTGCTCTCCCGCCTGATCGAGGCCCCCCTGGTCACCTCGCGCAGCGAGCCGTTCGTCGCCCCGCACAACGAATCGACGTTTCTGGCCTGAAGCACGCAAGAAACCCGCGTCAGCGCGCAAACGCAGCCCCTTGGCCTGCGAGAACGCTGTTCCTAGGCTGATGGCACCGCCGTCGAGACCGTGACGGCGGCTGTCACCACGACCTTTAACTGCGGGGTTATCCATGACGAGGCACTACCTCATGTGTCGGCCCGACCATTTCGCGGTCGAGTACGCGATCAACCCGTGGATGCATCCCGAGGCCGGCGCCGACCGCGAGGTGGCGATCAGGCAGTGGGAGACCCTCAGGAGCGCCTACGAGGAGCTCGGGCACCGCGTCAGCCTCATCGACCCGGTGGAGGGCCTGCCGGACATGGTCTTCGCCGCCAACGGCGCGCTGGTCGTGGACGGCCGCGTGTACGGCGCGCGGTTCACCCACCCGCAGCGCGCGGCCGAGGGGCCCGCGTACCTGAAGTGGTTCGTCGACAACGGCTACGAGCGGGTCCGCGACGCGGCCTTCACCAACGAGGGCGAGGGCGACTTCCTCACGCTCGACCACCTGGTGCTGGCCGGGACCGGGTTCCGCACCGACATCACCGCGCACAAGGAGGCCCAGGAGTTCCTCGGCCGCCCGGTGGTGACGCTGCAGCTGGTGGACCCCCGGTTCTACCACCTGGACACCGCACTCTTCCCGCTAAACGGACATAACGTGGCATACTTCCCAGAGGCCTTCTCGCCGGGGAGCCAGGAGGTGCTCCGCGTCCTCTTCCCCGACGCCGTCGTCGCGAGCGAGGCCGACGCGGCCGTACTGGGCCTCAACGCCGTCAGCGACGGCGTCAACGTGGTGATCAACGCCGAGGCCGCCGACCTGCAGCTCGAACTCAAGCGCCGCGGCTTCGAGGTCATCCCGGTGGACCTGTCGGAGCTTCGCAAGGCGGGCGGCGGCCCCAAGTGCTGCACGCTGGAGATCCGGGGACGGCGCGCGGCATGACGGCCACGGACCAGGCGAACCAGGGAGGGGCGGGACATCGGATGACCGGCACCGACGACTTCATCGAGCTGAGCGAGCGCCGCAGCGCACACAACTACCACCCCCTGCCCGTCGTGATCCACGAGGCGCAGGGCGCCTGGGTCGTCGACGTGGAGGGCAGGCGGTTCCTCGACTGCCTGTCCGGCTACTCCTCACTGAACTTCGGGCACGGCAACCCGAAGATCATCGCAGCGGCGCAGGAGCAGCTGTCGCGGCTCACCCTGACCAGCCGCGCCTTCTTCCACGACCAGTTCGCCGCCTTCGCCGCCGGGCTGGGCGACCTCACCGGCAAGGACATGGTCCTGCCGATGAACACCGGCGCCGAGGCCGTGGAGACCGCGATCAAGGTGGCCCGCAAGTGGGGCTACGAGGTCAAGGGCGTGGCCGCCGAGCAGGCCAACATCATCGTGATGGAGGACAACTTCCACGGCCGGACTACCACGATCGTCGGCTTCTCCACCGACCCCGACGCCCGCGGCGGCTTCGGCCCGTACACCCCCGGTTTCAGGATCGTGAAGTACGGCTCCGTCGAGGCGATCCGCGAGGCCGTCGACGCCAACACGGTCGCGGTGCTGCTGGAGCCCATCCAGGGCGAGGCCGGGGTGCTGGTGCCGCCGGACGGCTACCTCACCGAGGTGCGCGAGCTGTGCACCGCGGAGAACATCCTGATGATCGCCGACGAGATCCAGTCGGGCCTCGGCCGCACCGGCGAGACCTTCGCCTGCGACCACGAGGGCGTCGTCCCCGACATCTACGTGCTGGGCAAGGCGCTGGGCGGCGGCGTCGTCCCGGTCTCGGCGATCACCGCGAACGAGGACGTGCTCGGCGTGATCAGGCCGGGGCAGCACGGCTCGACCTTCGGCGGCAACCCGCTCGCCTGCGCGGTCGCGAACGCGGTCATCGAGCTGCTCGGCACCGGCGAGTACCAGGCGCGGGCCAGGGAGCTCGGCGAGGTCATGCACGAGAGGCTGCGCGGACTGATCGGCCACGGTGTGATCACCGTGCGCGGGCGCGGCCTGTGGGCGGGGGTCGACATCGACCCGTCGCTGGCGAGCGGGCGGGAGGTCTCCAAGGCGCTCATGGCCCACGGCGTCCTGGCCAAGGACACCCACGGCTCGACCATCCGCCTCGCCCCGCCGATCGTCGTCTCCGAGGAGGACCTCCTGTGGGCGGTCGACCAGCTCGGCGCGGTCCTGGCGGAACTCGCGCGGTGACCCCTCCGGTGCGGCCCGCGTCCCGGGGTGGACGCGCCGCACCGGAATCCCGGGGCCTCTAACGGACGGGTGAGTCCTCCTCCAGCTCCACGACGGTGATCTCCGAGACCTCGGTGCCCGTGGCGGTGTCCCAGCGCACCGACGTGGGGGCGGTGTCCAGGGAGAGGATCGCCACCGCGTTGGAGAACCACGGGCCGTTGGTGATCCGCCACTTGAACGGCGGCTTCGGGATCCTGGCCGCGCGGGAGAGCGAGCGGCCGATCAGGCTGGCGATGCCGAACTGGGCGACGATGTTGGCCAGGCGGAGGGTGCGGCTCAGCGGGTTGCGGATCGGGGAACAGACCAGCTGGTAGACGGGAAGCCCGCGGGCCTTGGCCACGTAGGAGTAGTGCACGTCGCCGGAGAGCATGATCACCGGCTTCCCCAGCCCCATCAGCAGCTTGGACAGGTCTTCGAACGAGCGGCGGAAGGCCGCCCAGTGCTCCAGGTCGACGGCCTGGCGCAGGGCCTCCGACCAGCGGGCCACCGTCTTGCCCCAGGCGCCCTGGGCCAGGGCCTCGTTCCAGTTCTGGATGTGGTGGATGCCCGCCGGGAGCAGGAACGGCACCGAGGAGCCGATCACGAAGCGCTTCGCGCCGTCCCTGCGGAGCTGCTCGGTGAGCCACTCCCACTCCACCGGGTCGATCATGCGCCGGTCGGCGGGGTCGAGCTGGCGGGAGCAGCGGGAGTCGAGCATGATCAGGCGGGTGTCGCCGAGGTCGCGGGCGTAGCTCCACCGGCTGTCGGCGGGAACGTCGTAGGCGTTCTCGGCGAAGACGTCGAGGACCTCGGCGCCGTCCCCCTCGGCCGCGCACACCTTGCTGAGCACCTCGTCACAGGCGCGTTCCGCCGGCGACATGTTGCCCAGGTGCTGGTAGACCCAGTAGGCGCCGATCCCGGAGACCACCCGGTGCCGCCACCAGGGCACGTCCTCCATCGCCTTGCGCCAGGAGATGGAGGTGTTGAAGTCGTCGCGCAGGTCGTGGTCGTCGAAGATCATCGCGGTGGGCACGGTGGAGAGGAGCCAGCGGATCTCCGGGTCGGTCCACGCCAGGCGGTACAGCTCGGCGTACTCCTCGAAGTCGGCGATCTCCTTCTTCGGGTCGGTGTCCCTGCGGCTCGCGATGAACTCCAGCATCTCGGCGGACGGCTCGTCGGCGTAGACCTGGTCGCCGAGGAGCAGCAGCAGGTCGGGCCAGCGCTCGTCGGGCGCGTCCGGCAGGGTGCCGCCGTACGCGCGCAGCACGTCCACCCCGTGGGAGATCGTGTACACGAGGTCGTGCGGCACGCTGGTCCGGCAGGAGCCGAACATGACGCGGTTCGGGCCGTCCGGGCCGAGCAGGCGGATGCGGCTCGGCGGCTGGTCGGGCAGCGGCCACACGGTCTCCCCGCCCAGGCGCACCTCGTAGGTCCCGCCGCTCTCCACGTCGACGATCGCGTAGTGGTGACCGTGGACGGTGAACGTCCTGGCCTCCGAACGCACGCCGCCGACCTCGACCGTCACCTCACACGGCTCGCTCGTCTCCACCCATACCGACGCGCTCGTCTCGTCGACATAACGCAGCATCGGTCCGACCACAAGTTCCGGCACGTTCATCCCCTCAGCCACCGCACAACGGCAAGAATCCTTGACCGGAGACTGCCAAATCTGCGTGTTACCCCCAGATTGCCCAAGAGGACCGGCAGATAACAACGCACCTCCTGGTCGCATGCTCGCGAACAGGCCTGGTGATCAGTCATCAGAACGAAACACGGCCCGTCCCTGCGGGCAAAAAACCACACCTACTCTGATCGTGACCATGTGCCCCGAGTGGAGCAAGGGCGCTCCGCTCACCGTACGGAGGTTTGCCTTGACAACGCTCACGGTGCCGTCGACGACGCCGGCCGCCACCACCTCGGCCAGTCCGGGCCGGCAGGCCCTCGACTCCGCGCTGTTCCAGCTCGACCAGGCGGCCGACCGGCTGGACCTGGACGACAGCCTGCGCGCCATGCTCGCCACCCCCCGCCGCTCGCTCGCCGTCTCGGTCCCGGTCCGCCGCGAGGACGGCCGGATGGACGTCGTGCAGGGCTTCCGGGTGCAGCACAACACTACCCGGGGCCCGGCGAAGGGCGGCATCCGCTTCCACCCCCGCACCGACGTCCACGAGGTCACCGCCCTGGCCATGGGCATGACGTGGAAGTGCGCGCTGGCCGGCATCCCCTACGGGGGCGCCAAGGGCGGTGTCTCGGTGGACCCCGCCTCGCTGAGCGCCCGCGAGCTGGAACGGGTCACCCGGCGCTATGTCAACGAGGTCCTGCCGATCATCGGTCCCGAGAGGGACGTCCCGACCCCCGACGTCGGGACCGACGAGCGGACCATGGCCTGGATCATGGACACCTACTCGGTGAACGCGGGCTACCCGGTGCCCGGCGTGACGATCGGCGGTCCCGTGACCCCCGGCGGCGCGCCCGACCGGGCCGGGGCCACCTCTCGCGGCGTGCGGATCGCCGCGCTCAGGGCCCTGGACGGCTCCCCCGAGGGCCGCACCGTCGCGATCCAGGGCTTCGGCAAGGTCGGCGCCCCCGCCGCGCGCTACCTCGCCGACGCGGGCTGCCTCGTGGTCGCCGTCTCCGACCGCACCGGGGCCGTGATCGACCGCTCCGGCCTGGACGTCGACGCCCTGCGGGCGTGGTCGGAGGAGACCGGCGGCGTGCGCGGCTACCACCGGGCGGACGCGCTGTCGCGGGAGGAACTGCTGGAGCTCGACGTGGACGTGCTCGTCCCCGCCGCGATGGAAGGGGCGATCACCGAGGAGAACGCCACCCGGATCAGGGCCGGCCTGGTCGTGGAGGGCGCCAGCTCCCCCACCACGCCCGGGGCGGACCGCGTCCTCGCCGACGCGGGCGTCACCGTGGTCCCCGACATCCTGGCCAACGCGGGCGGCGTGATCGTCTCCTACCTGGAGTGGCTGCAGGACATGCAGGCGCGCTCGTGGAGCGCGCGCGAGGTCGACGCGAGGCTCCGCGGCATCGTGGAGGACGCGTTCGACACGACCGCGACGGTCGCCGCCGAGTGCGGGATCACCCTGCGCCAGGCGGCCCACGTGATCGGTGTCGGCCGTGTCGCCGAGGCCCACCGGGCGCGCGAGCTGCACTCCTGAGGCCGTGATCGGTGCCGGCCGTGTCGCCGAGGGCTGCACTCCTGAGGCCGTGAGGGGGCGTGTCATGGGGCCTGAGGAACCCGTGGACCGGAGCGCGGCACGGTCCCCGCGGGTCAGAGCGCGCACGGGCTCCGACGCCGCCGGCCGGGGTGCGTCACGAGCGACCGGGGCCGCCGGGAGCGCGCTCCGGGACCGCCGGCGACGGGACCGCCGGAGCATCGTCCAGGGCGGTGACCAGCCCCTCCAGATCCCGCATGAGCCGCTCGGTGCGCTCGGTGCCGTAGACCGCCTCGATCAGCCGATGGTGCTCGGCCACCCCGCCCTCGACCCGGGCCAGCAGCTCGGACCCGCGGTCGGCGAGGAAGACGGCGACCTTCCGGCGATCGCCCGGGTCGTGACCCCGATAGACGAGGGAACGGTCGATGAGCCGGTCGATGGCCTTGGTCAGCGTCGGGTGCGGCATCAGCACGGCCTCGGCCAGGTCGCCCATCGAGTGCCCCCGGCCGTCGGCGAGGGCGCGCAGAATGCGCCACTGCTCGACGGAGACGTCCTGGGCGGTCACCGCCGCGGCGAGTCCCCGGTTGACACTGCGCTCGGCCCTGCTGAGGAGGTAGGCGAGCGAGGATCCCAGCCCGGTCGTCACCACATGGAGCTCCCGTCTGCGTCACGATCCGTGTCCCGTCCGAGTGACGGGACTGCCGTACCCATCCATTCCGGAGGATACTCGTCTGTGTGGCAGAAGCCATCACACCCGTCATAGAACCCCTGGAAGCCCGGCTGCTCCCGGGGGACGCGCTGCGCGTCGGGCTGGTCGTGCCGATCTCCGGCGTGCTCGGCCTCGTGGGGCCGTGCGCGATCAACTGCGCGATCCTCGCCGCCGACGAGGTGAACCTCGCGGGCGGGATGCTCGGCAGGCCGGTGGAGCTGGTCCTGGTCGACGGCGGCCGTCCGGCGGCGCAGGTGGCCGCCGAGGTGGCGGGGCTCGCGCGCTGCGGCGCGATCGACGCCGTGGTCGGCACCCACGGCAGCGACGTCAGGATCGAGGTGGTGCGGGCGCTGGCCGGCAGGGTGCCGTTCGTCTACGCGCCGCCGTACGAGGGGGGCGGTCACGCGCCGGGGGTCTACTTCCTGGGCGAGACCCCCGCCCGCCAGTTGCGGCCCGGCCTCGACTGGCTGATCGACCGCCGCCGGGCGCGCAGGTGGTTCCTGCTCGGCAACGACTACGTCTGGCCGCGCCTGGTCCACGGAGCGGCCCGCCGCCACCTCGCCGCGCGGGACGTCGGGGTCGTCGGCGAACTCCTGGTGCCGTACGGCACCCGCGACTTCTCCCCGGCCCTGGAGAGGCTGGTGGCCGGCCGGCCCGACGCGGTGTTGCTCAGCCTGGTGGGCAGCGACCTGGTCGCCTTCAACCGGGCCTTCGCGGCGGCCGGACTGTCCTGGCCGCGGCTCTGCGGCGCGCTGGAGGAGCACGGCCTGCTCGGCATCGGCGGTGACGCCACCGGCGAGCTGTACGGGGCGATGGGTTACTTCGCGAGCCTGGGCACCGACGACAGCCTGAGCCTCGGCGAGCGCTACGCCCGCAGGTTCGGATCGACCGCGCCGCTGCTCAACGGGCACGGGCAGGGCTGCTACGAGGCGGTGCTGATGCTCGCCGCGCTCGGCTCGCGCGCCGGGACGCTCGCCGTGCCCGAGGTGGACGCGATCGCCGACGGCACCTCCATCGTCACCGCGCGGGGGCGGCTGACCCTGCGCGGACGCGGGGTGCGGCGGCAGGCCCACATCGGCCGGGCCGACGGGCTGGACTTCGACATCGTCCGCTAGGTGCGCGGCGGGTCAAGGTCGGACAAAAACGTCCGACTGAAAACTTTTCCTTTGAAAGGAAAAGTTCTAGGGTACGGCTGCAGCCACTTCAAGGAGCCGTACATGACAACCGAGCCCTCACTGGAGCAATTCGGCTACCGACAGGAACTCCGCAGGTCACTGAGCTTCACCGATCTGCTCGTCTACGGCCTGATCTTCATGGTCCCGATCGCGCCGTTCGGCATCTTCGGTGGCGTCTTCCAGGCCTCGGGTGGCATGGTCGCCCTCGCGTACGCCATCGGCATGGTCGCGATGGCCTTCACCGCGCTCTCGTACGCGCAGATGGCCCGCGCGTTCCCGATGGCCGGATCGGTCTACACCTACGCGGGCCGCGGCATCGCCGCGCCCGTCGGCTTCCTGGCCGGATGGGTGATCCTGCTCGACTACGTGCTGGTGCCCGCCCTGCTCTATCTCATCGCGAGCGCGGCGATGGCCTCCTTCGTGCCCGCCATCCCCGTCTGGGGCTGGCTGATCGTCTTCGTGGTGCTCAACACGGTCGTGAACTACACGGGCATCCAGATGACCGCGCGCATCACGAAGATCATGCTGGTCGGCGAGCTCATCGTGCTGGCGATCTTCATGGTCGTCGGCGTGGTCGCCCTGGCCCAGGGCAAGGCCCAGGCGGGCGCGCTCAGCCCGCTGTTCGACTCCTCGACCTTCTCCTGGTCGCTCGTCTTCGGCGCGGTCTCGATCGCGGTGCTGTCCTTCCTCGGCTTCGACGGCATCTCGATGATGGCCGAGGAGAGCCGCGAGGACTCGCGGCGGCTCGGCAGGTCCATGGTCGCGGCGCTGGGCCTGGCCGGGGTGCTGTTCATCGCGCAGACCTGGGTGGCCGCGCTGCTCACCCCCGACCGGGCCGACCTGCTGACCAAGGGCGACCCCGCGGGCACCGCCTTCTACGACATGGCCGCGTTCGCCGGGGGCCACTGGCTCAGCGTGCTGACCGCGGTCGCCACCGCCATCGCCTGGGGCTTCGCCAACTCCCTGGTCGCCCAGGCCGCCACCTCCCGCCTGCTGTTCGCGATGGCCCGCGACCGCCAGCTCCCCTCCTTCCTGGCCAGGATCCACCCCAGGCACCGGGTGCCCGTCAACGCCACCCTCGTGGTGGCCGCGGTCTCCCTGATCGTCGGGCTCTACCTGACCACCCGCGACGACGGCATCACGCTGATCAGCGGGCTGGTCAACTTCGGGGCGATGACCGCCTTCCTCGCGCTGCACGTGTCGGTGGTCGTCCACTACGTCGTGCGCCGGGGCAGCCGCGACCTGTGGCGGCACCTCGTCGCCCCGGTGCTCGGCTTCGCGATCCTGCTCTACGTCGTGATCAACGCCAGCATCGCGGCCCAGACGCTCGGCATCGTCTGGTTCTGCGTCGGCCTGGTGGTGCTCGGCGTCTCCTACGCCACGGGCCGCCGGCCCACCCTGGCCGGACTCGTCGACACCCCGGAGGCATCCGGCACGGCCGCGGCACCCGACACGGCCGGCAGGCCCTGAGAGCCCACGCCCCCGTCCCACCCACCCGACAACATGCGAGGGCAGAACCGTGTTCGAGATCTTCCTGGAGGTCGGGGAGGGGCTCGGCTCCTTCCGCGCCCCCTCCGCCCTTCCCGTCGCGGGACGCGGTTCCGTGCCGCTCCCCCTGGAGGGCGCGCGATGAACGTCTTCTCCTACCGCCCCGCGCCCGAGGACCTCAGCTACACCTTCGGCGGGCGGCCCGCGGTGGCCAGGGTCGCCCCCGGCTCGATCGTCGAGACGTACACCGAGGACTGCTTCGGCGGCCTGGTGACCTCGGTCGACGACCTGCCCTCACGGGTCTGCGAGTTCCCCTACCTCAACCCCGTCACCGGGCCCTTCCACGTGGAGGGGGCCGAGCCGGGCGACACGCTCGCGCTGCACTTCGTCTCCATCGAACCCGCCAGGGACTGGGCCGTGTCGGCCACGTTCCCGCACTTCGGCGCGCTGACGGGCACCCACACCACCGCGATGCTCACCCCTCCCCTGGAGGAGCTGGTGTGGCGCTACGACATCGACACGGCCGCGGGCGTGGTCCGCTACCACGCGCGCAGGAGCGACTTCACGGTCGAGCTGCCGCTCGACCCGATGCACGGCACGGTCGGCGTCGCGCCCGCCGCGTCCGAGGCCCGCATGACGATCACCCCGGACGCCCACGGGGGCAACATGGACACCCCCGAGCTGCGCGCCGGAGTGACCGTCTATCTCGGCGTCAACGTCGAGGGCGGGCTCTTCGCGATCGGCGACGGGCACGCCAGGCAGGGGCACGGCGAGGTGTGCGGCACCGCCGTCGAGGCGGCGATGAACACCGTCGTCGCCGTGGAGCTGATCAAGGGGGTGAGCACCCCGTGGCCCCGCCTGGAGGACGACGTCCACCTGATGTCCACCGGCTCGGCCCGCCCGCTGGAGGACGCCTACCGGATCAGCCAGCACGACCTGGTCACCTGGACCTCCGAGCTCACCGGCCTGGACCCGCTGGACGCCTACCAGCTGGTCAGCCAGATCGGCGAGGCCCCGGTCGGCAACGTCTGCGACACCAACTACACGATGGTCGCCAAGCTTCCCAAGTCCGCCCTCGGCCGTCCGGACGCCTACGAGTCGGCCCACGATCGCCTGCGCGCCCTCGGCCGGAGATACCTGGCCGAACGCTGACCGGGGACGTCCCGCCGCTTGCCGGCGGGGACCCGGCGAGCCGGCCGTCCGCGTCGTGCCACCGGGGCGCGCGACGCGGGCGGCCGGCTCGCGGCGGCGACGGCCGGCTCATGGCGGCAACAGCCGGCTCACAGCGCGGAGGGCCGGCTCGCGGCGCGGGCGGTCAGGTCGCGGCGGCGACGATGTCCTCGCAGATCGCGTGGGTGGCCAGGGCGTCGCCGGCGTCGAGGACGGTGCCGGAGCGGACCGCGTCGAGAAACTCCAGGCAGACCCGCTCGATGCCCCGCTGCCGGGAGACCGGGATCCAGTCGCCTCGCCTGGTGAGAGTCTCGGCGCCGGCATGGTCGATCACGTCGGCCAGGTTGACCACGCGGCGCTTGGCACCGCCTCCCATGACCTCCACGGTCTCCTCTGCCGTACCGCTCATCCTGTTCATGATCCCGAAGGCGGTGAAGCCGTCCCCGGACAGCTCCAGCGTCACGTACTCCAGCAGCCCGTCCCTGACCCGGGTGCGGATGCCGGTGTGCTCGACCTCGCCGGGCACCAGGAACCTGAGGGTGTCCACGACGTGGACGAAGTCGTCGTAGACGACGGTCCGCGGGTCGGCGGGGTGGCGCGCGCGGTGCTTCTGCATCACCACCAGGTCGCGGGGAAGGTCGCGCAGCGCCGCATAGGACGGCGCCCTGCGGCGGTTGAAGCCGACGAGCAGCGACCGTTCGCTCTCGCGTGCCAGCCGTACCAGGCGCTCGGACTCGGCGAGGGTGTAGGCGATCGGTTTGTCCAGGTAGACGTGCACGCCCGCGCGCAGCAGCGGCTCGACGACCTTCGTGTGCGCGGCCGTCGCGACGTGCACGAAGGCCGCCTCGATTCCCGCGCCGAGCACCTCCTCCACCGAGGAGAAGCGGCGCTCGACCCGGTAGGCGTCGCCGAGGCGGTCGAGCGTGGCGCGGTCACGGGTGCACAGGTGGAGGTCGAGTCCGGGGGTCGCGCCGAGGACCGGCAGGTACGCCTTCTCCGCGATGTCCCCGAGGCCGATGACAGCGATCTTCATGCTCAAAGCGTACGGCGTGCCCCCGGTCCCACCCCGGCGGGTGCGGTCCCGGCCTCCCCATTCGGGGCGGGTGCGGCCCCGCCCCGGCACGGGCGGCGTGCCGCCGATCCCACCCGGCGGGGAGCCCCGCGGTCCCCCGCGTACGGCGTGGGACGTCCTCCGCTACGCCGCCACGGCCAAGCGGTCGCGCCACCAGGCGAGCGTCGCGGCCAGCGCCTCGTCCATCGGGGTCGGCGCGAGGCCGAGGGCGGCCTGGGACTCGCCGGAGTCGAGGACGAAGGGGCGGACGAACTGGTAGCGCAACTCCTCCAGTTCCCCGAGCATCGGCGAGAAGAGCCCGGCGGCACGCAGCAGCCAGTGGGGCATGGCCTTGACCCCCGGGTCGGTGACTCCGGCGAGGGCGCACAGGCGCTCGGCGACCTCGCGCACCGACATCGGCTCGTTCGTCGGGACGTGCCACGCGCGGCCCCAGGCACGGTCGCCCTCGCCCGCCGCGACCAGGGTCCGCGCGACGTCGGGCACGTACGTCCAGCTGTGCGGCTGGGCGGGGTCACCGGCGAAGCGGACGGTCTTGCCGGCCAGCAGCGCGGGGACGAACCTCTCCCCGAGGTGCGACTGGTCGAGGCAGCCGGGGCCGAAGTAGTCGGATCCGCGCACCTCGGTCACCCTGACCCGGCCCGCCTCGTGCGCGGCCAGGGCATCCCGCCACACCTTGACCCGGATCGCGCCCTTGGCGCTGGGCGGGTCCAGCGGGTCGCCCTCCCTCATCGGCCGGTCGGGAGCCGCGTAGACGTAGAGGTTGCCGAGGATGACGTACCCCGCGCCGGTGGTCTCGGCGGCTCCCAGCAGTGACGCGGCGAGCGGCGGCCAGTCGCGCGCCCACTCGTGGTAGCGCGGGTTGACGCAGTTGTAGAGGACGGCGGCGCCCCCGGTCAGGGCGGTCAGCCTCTCGCGGTCGCTCACGTCGGCGGCGACCCTGCGGATGCCCGGCAGGTCGGGACCCGAGCCCGAGCGGCTGACGAGGACAACCTCGTGCCCCTGCCCGGCCAGCTGCCGGGCGACCTCGGAGCCGACCTGACCGGCTCCCGCGATGACGTGCTTGCCCATGATTCCTCTTCCTTCACTGATCACTGATCGCTGATCGCTGATCGCCGATGTGTCGGCTCACTGGTTCCAGACGAGCCGGAGGACGGCGTTGAGGACGAAAACGGCGGCAAAGGCGACTCCGGGGACGAGGCGGCCCGCCATGACCAGCGCCACGGCGCCGCCGCCGAACCAGATCACCTCAAGGACGACGCGGGCGAAGCCGGTGAGCGGGATCATCGCGCCGTTGGCCGCACCGAAGATCGCCCAGATCGCGATGAACAGGGCGGGTCCGCCGAGGCCGAGGAGCAGCTTCAGCGGCCAGTTCGAGCTCACGACGAAGCCCCAGTAACCGACGGAGGCCAGCACGCCCAGTTCCAACAGGAACATGACGAGAAGGTTGAGGTTTCTGGCCAGGGACAGCATGGGGGCTCCTTGAGATTGCCGTTCCATTCTGAGAGCAATGCTCTCGCTAGAGAGCACCGCTCGTCAAGAGCAGTGCTCTCTTTTGTTTTCAGTGCTCTGATATGGTCGCGGCATGAGTTCGAGCCTCACCGCACGCGAGAGGGTCAGAGCCGAGCTGACCCGCGAGATCACGGACGTCGCCCGGCGGCAGCTGGCCGTCGACGGCGCGAGCGGCCTGTCCCTGCGCGCGGTCGCCCGCGAGATGGGCATGGCCTCGTCGGCGATCTACCGCTACTTCCCGTCCAGGGACGACCTGCTCACGGCCCTGATCATCGACGGCTACAACGCCGTCGGCGAGGCCGTGGAGAACGCCGACGCGGCCGTACCGCCCGAGGACCACGGCGGCAGGTGGATGGCGGTCTGCCATGCCGTACGGGACTGGGCCCTGGCCCATCCGCACGAGTACGCCCTGCTGTACGGCTCACCCGTACCCGGCTACCGGGCACCGCAGGACACCGTCCCCGCCGCGGTCCGCGACACCGTCGTCTACGGCCGGATCGTCTCCGACGCCCACCGCGCCGGAGTGCTGAACCCGCCCGACACCACCCAGCCGCCCGCCCCGCCGTCCTTCCACGAGGATGCCGCGCGCGTGCGCGAGCTGATGCCCGACGTCCCCGACGACGTGATCGTCCGCGGTCTGATCGCCTGGACCGGCCTGTTCGGCTGGCTCAACTTCGAGCTGTTCGGCCAGTTCAACAACGCGATCCTCGACCTCGCGGCGGCCTTCGACCACGCCATGCGCTGCCAGGCCCGCACCCTCGGACTGCCTGCCTGACACGTCACGACTCGGCCGCACCTTCCTCGTCGACGGCCGGCAGCGCGTCACCACGCTCCACCTCGTGCTGATCTATCTCCGGCAGTTGCCGCTGGACCAGGAGAGCTGGATCGACGCCGACGAGCCACGAGTGGGGCCAACAACCGCCGCCTGGTCCGCTACCCGCTCTCCCGGATGACCGCCCACGTCCAGCGCGAGTGCGAGGGGGGAAACCACGAGTACGAGTTCCTGCGGGGATGGCGCGAGTACGAGATCGAGCACGTCTGGGCCAACCGCTTCGAGCGGCACAGGGCCGAGGTCAAGACCACGGCGGAGTTCTGCATCCGGCGCAACCGCCTCTGTGCCCTGTTGCTCCTGCCCAGGTCCGTCAACGCGAGCTTCCGCGCTCCCACCCGGCGAACAGGGCGGCGCACCTCTTCCGCTCGTTCTCACAGGCGGAAGAGGCGCGCCGCGACGTCGCCGACGTGACCGGAGGTCGTCTGACGCCGCCCGCGCGGCCGAGGTGCCGACGGCGGCGCCCCGCGGGCGTACGACGATCTCCGCGAGACCGTGTGACCGGCCGGAAGCCTCCTACCGGGAGAACTTCTTTCGCATGGCTCCCCGGAGGATCTGGCCCGGCCGCTGCTGCTCCCCGTGCAGGGAGGTGAGAACAACGATCATCCCGGTGACGGCCGGAATGACCCACTGCATGACGCGCAACTGCTGCTGCGCCTTGGCGACCTCTTCCGGTGTCTCCTTCTCCGGCTTCACCGCGCCCTCCACGGGCACGTCGCCCGCGTCCGCGAGCCTGACCCCGAGCACCCCGGTGTAGGCGGTCGCGGCCAGCGCGGCGGCGGTCAGCGCGGCCTTGGCCGCGGTGCTCGCCCCCACCCCCTGCTGGTGCGCCACGCGCTGCTTGTTGGCCGCCAGCAGGCCGGCCGAGCCGATGAGGAAGGCGCCGATGCCCACGGCGTTGACCGGCCTCCAGCGCCCCCATCCCACGTTCGCCACCCGCAGGCGCTCGCTTCTGTCACTGACCACGTTGGCAGCGCCGTTGAGGCCGATCGCGCCCATCAACGAGCCCCCGAACCAGGCGGCCAGCCCCACGTCGTGCATCGCGCGCACGACCGTATTGCGTTCCATGCGTCTCCCCCTCGTCACAAGTGTCGGATTCGCGACCTTTATGGTTAACATCGCGCTGTTACCGCTGTGATGGGGGTTAACTACCCGGATCTACTCATGCGATCCGCTCATCTACTGATGTACAGATCAAGGTTGAGGCTGCGAACGGTCAGGAAACGGGACTTCCCCCGAACACCCGGGCGTCGAGGAACGGGTTGCGGAACTTGCCCGCGGGGTCGAGCTCGGCGGCCAGCCGCCGGAAGTCCGGAAGCCGGTCGTACAGGGAGTTCAGGCGCTCGGGACCCATGAGGAAGAGCTTGCCCCAGTGCGGGCGGGCCTCGAAGGGCTCCAGCGCCTCCTCGACCACGGCGATCACCCGGCTCACCGCGGGCCAGTCCTTCTTCCAGGTGAAGTGGACGGCGACGACGTCCTCGCGGTAGGAGGTGCTCAGCCACAGGTCGTCCGCCGCGACGGTGCGGATCTCCGAGATCTGCAGGACCGGGGCGACGACGTCCCTGACCGCGTCCAGCGCGCGGAGCGCGGCGAGGGCGTGGCGGCGCGGCAACAGATACTCCGACTGGAGCTCCTCCCCGCTGCTCGGCGTGAAGTCCAGGCGGAAGTGCGGCAGCCGGTCGTACCAGGGGCCCGGCACGCCCATCTGCGCGGTGCAGTTGACGGCGGACATCCCCGGCAGCGGGTGCCGGTCGGCCGTGGCCGCCGTGGCGTCCAGCCAACGCGGCTCCGGCTCCCACGGGCCGGGGTCGCCGTCGCGGCGCTTCACCCACACCTGGTCGATCCCGGAACCGGTCCAGCCGGTGAACAGGCCCACGCTGTACGCGGCCGAGAGGATCTCCTCGAAGTGCTCCTCCATCCGCGCCCAGGGCAGGTTCTCGTAGACGTACTGCCGCACCTCGAAGGCCGGGACGACGTCGAGGACGACCCTGGTGACGATGCCCAGCGCACCGAGGGCGACGACCGCCCCGGCGAAGCGGTCGCCGTCCTTCTCCCGGCTGAGGACGGTGATCTCACCGTCCGCGGTGACCAGTTCGAGGCCGGAGACGGCGGTGGCCAGGTTGCCGTTGGCGACGCCGGAGCCGTGCGTGGCCGTGGCGCAGGCACCGGCGACCGAGATGTGCGGCAGTGAGCCGAGATTGGGCAGCGCGTAGCCTCGGTCGTCCAGCCACCGGCTCAGCTCGCCGTAGCGCACCCCGCCGCCCACCGTGACCGTGCCCCGCACCGGGTCGAGCTCGAAATCGGCGGGCAGGCCCTCCAGCGAGACGAGGTCGCCACCGGGATGGTCGGCGATCTCGTTGAAGGAGTGGCGGGTGCCGAGTGCCCGGACGGCGCCGCTGCCGGCAACCAGTTCCTGGAGCTCCTCGATGCCGCCGGGGCGGTGGAACCGCGCGGCGCCGTAGGTGATGTTGCCCGCCCAGTTCTGCGGTTCTCTGGTCACGATGTGCCCTCTCTACGCCTCACGCCAGGCCGTACGCGGCGGATGCGCGCCACACGCGGGTGATCGTGCGGGACACGGGCTCACCGGGTGACCGTGAGGGGCACGGGTCGTGGCCGGGCGGTCGTGGCCGTGCGAGGCACGGCTCATGGCCGATGATCATCCGAGACGCGACGGCGGGCATCGCCGCACCCAGGGTAGTTCAGGAATTTCGCTACATCCGCCGCGAGTCGTCACCGCCCGGTCCGGCGCGCTCGGCGCGGGTGGCGGGCCCCGGCTCGCTCAGGGCCTCTCAAGCGTCGTCACCGCCCGCGTCCGGCGCACTCGATGCAGGTCCGGGCGACCGGGCGTGCCTTCAGGCGCTCCAGGGCGATGGGTCGCCCGCAGTCGTCGCACACGCCGTAGGTGCCCTGCTGGAGTCGTCCGACCATCTCGTCGAGGGCGGCGAGATGATCTCGTGCTCTGTCGAGCAGGGCCTGCAGATGGGACCGCTCGAAGGCGATCGTCGCCCCCTCCGGGTCGTGCTCGTCGTCGTTGGCCACCAGCGTCGACGAATCGACGAGGTCGTCCCAGTCGCGCGTCAACGCCGTGATCTGGGTCACCGTCCGCTCGCGGTCCGCGGTCAGAAGATCCCGCATGGCCGCCCGCTGAGCAGAAGAAAGCACGGTTCCCGAAGGCTGCTTGCCCATCGCCGTCTCACCCCGTCCTACCGCGGATCCGCTCCTGGCCGTGGGCGTCGCCGGCTCGTGACGCGAGGCCGCCGACCTGGGACTTCCCTCCATTTTACGGCCCGTGAGGCGAGCGGCCCCCGCCCGGCGCCCGGAGGGGCTCGTACGGCGGCGGGGACGTCCCCGCCGCCGTACGAGCCCCTCTCGTGGAAACCGGGGGCCGTCCGCCGGTGAGCGTGCCGTTGGCCGCTCCGCCCGCCGTCCGACGACGGGCCCGCTGCGATCCCCCCGGCCCCTGGTCTCTCCTGTCTCTCCGGTGCCTGCCGCCTCTCGGACGCCGAGCGGCGGGCCGTCACCTGTCCCGGACGCCGAGCGGGTCCGGGACAGGTGTTCCGGACGCGTTCCACAGGACGGGTCCTAGAAGGAGAAGATCGCCCCGGTCGCGGCGCGCACCTCGCACTGGTTGCTGAAGGTCCGCCGGTACTGGACGAAACGCCCGTTCCAGGTGCCGGTCGCGGACACGGTGACGGGGTCGTAGTGCCGCGGGCAGGCCATCCACGGCAATCTGAGGTAGGCGGGGTTGCCCTGCACCCGGCTCAGCAGCGCGCACGCCTCCGGCCCACGAGGGTGCATGCCGTACATCGGCGCGCACGCGAGCCGGACGGTCCGCGTCCTGCCCATGCGCGAGACGGTCAGCGTGAGGCGCTTGGGGTACGGGCCGTCGATCGTCGGGCCCCACGGCGGGACCGCGACGGGCGGGCGAGGCGGCAGCGGTTGGGGGCGAGGTGGCAGCGGGATCGGCCGGGGTGGGAACGGAAGGGGCCTGGGCGGCGTCGGCCGGATCCACGACGGGTCGGGGACGGGTGGTTCCGGATTCGGGCGAGGCGGCAGGGGGCGGGGCAGCGGCACCGGCCGGGGCGGCCACGGGGGCGGATCAACGGTCGATCGAGCCTCGGACGGGCCGGGTTCGTAGCGCGCCGGCTGTGCGTCCGCGGCGGCGGTACCGCTGAGGATGACGAGCCCGGCGGTGGCCAGGCCGAGGATACATCGCATGAATTCCCCCGATAAATACGAATTCAGTAAACAGCCGAATATGTCGCGTTCGGTCAGTTCGGGGGGAGCGATTTACACCCTGAGCTGCAAAGAGGCTATGTCGACGACCTTGGGATGTCTCGCAGCGACTCGCCATGGAATGCCATGAATTCAGCAGGCGGGAAACCCGCCGGACGGCCCGGATGGAGAGGGATCCGCGAGCCCGTCCGCGGCGCCGGCCCATACCCGGAAAAGCCGGTTCCGCGGTACCGATCCGGAATCCGCGGGGCCACGGCGGCTCCACCGATGCGTCCCCGTGCCCCTGGACGAGCGGAAACGACTCGACCGCGCCCGGACGGATCTCGCGGTGGGCGCGGTCGGGTGAGCGACGTGGACGCCTTGTGGGCGGCCGTCGGACCTCGTACGGCAGATCGTGCCGTACGAGGCGGGGACTGTGCGGGAGGGAGTGGGTGGTACGGGTGCGGGGCGACGCGGGCGGTGCCGGGCGGCAGGTGCGCGGGCGGTGCTACCGGTGCTGCCGGCGCGGCCGTACGCGGGAGCCGTGCCGCCCCGTCCGCTCCGCTAGCGGCCGGCGCGGTTGACCGCGGAGATGACGGCCTTGAGCGAGGCGGTGGTGGTGTTGGAGTCGATGCCGACACCCCACAGGGTCCGGCCGGCGATCTCGCACTCGATGTAGGAGGCGGCCTTGGCGTCGGTCCCCGCGCTCATGGCGTGCTCGGCGTAGTCGAGGACGCGTACCTGGACCCCGACCCGGGCCAGGGCGTCGCAGAAGGCGGAGATGGGACCGTTGCCGACTCCCTCGACCTCGCGGATCTCCCCGTCGAGACGCAGGTCGGCGCTGATGGCGTCCTGCCCGTCACCCCTGGAGGTGGTCCGGTGGGCCAGCAGGCCCAGGCGGCCCCACGGGCTCGTCGGGTTGGGCAGGTACTCGTCGGTGAAGACCTCCCACATCTGGGTGGCGTTCACCTCGCCGCCGATGGTGTCGGTGTGGGTCTGGACGGCGCGGGAGAACTCGATCTGCAGGCGCCGCGGCAGGTCCAGGTGGTGGTCGGCCTTCATGATGTAGGCGACCCCGCCCTTGCCGGACTGGCTGTTGACCCGGATGACCGCCTCGTACGTGCGGCCGATGTCCTTGGGGTCGATCGGCAGGTACGGGACCGCCCAGGCGAACTCCTCGACCGGGACGCCCGCGGCGGCCGCGTCGCGCTCCAGGTGCTCGAAGCCCTTCTTGATGGCGTCCTGGTGGGAGCCGGAGAAGGCGGTGTAGACGAGCTCGCCGCCCCACGGGTGGCGCGGGTGGACGGGCAGCTGGTTGCAGTATTCGGTGACCCGGCGGATCTCGTCGATGTCGGAGATGTCGACCTCCGGGTCGACGCCCTGGGAGAACAGGTTCATGCCCAGCGTGACCAGGCAGACGTTGCCGGTGCGCTCGCCGTTGCCGAACAGGCAGCCCTCGATCCGGTCGGCCCCGGCCATGTAGCCCAGTTCGGCGGCGGCGACGGCGGTGCCGCGGTCGTTGTGGGGGTGCAGGGACAGCACGATCGAGTCGCGGTAGGCCAGGTTGCGGTGCATCCACTCGATCTGGTCGGCGTAGACGTTGGGCGTGGCCATCTCGACGGTGGCGGGCAGGTTGAGGATGACCTTGCGGTCGGGGGTGGGCTGCCAGACGTCGTTGACGGCGTCGCAGACCTCCACCGCGTACTCCAGCTCGGTGCCGGTGAAGGACTCCGGGGAGTACTGGAAGTAGATCTCCGTGTCGTCCATCTCGGCGGCCAGCTTCTTGCAGAGCTTGGCACCCTCGACCGCGATCGCGGTGATGCCCTCGCGGTCCTGGCCGAAGACGACCCGGCGCTGGAGGGTGGAGGTGGAGTTGTACAGGTGGATGATCGCCTGCTTGGCCCCGCGCACCGACTCGAAGGTCCGCTCGATCAGCTCGGCCCTGGACTGGGTCAGGACCTGGATCACCACGTCGTCGGGGATCAGGCCCTCTTCGATGATCTGCCGTACGAAGTCGAAGTCGGTCTGGGAGGCGGCGGGAAAGCCCACCTCGATCTCCTTGTATCCCATCTTCACCAGCAGCTCGAACATCTGGAGCTTGCGGTGGGCGTCCATGGGGTCGATCAGCGCCTGGTTGCCGTCACGCAGGTCGACGGCGCACCACCGGGGGGCCCGGTCGATGACCTTCCCGGGCCAGGTGCGGTCGGCCAGCTGGATCGGCGCGAAGGACTCATAGCGCTTGAACGGCATGGGACTGGGCTGCTGCTGCGGATACATGCAAGGCTCCTCGACTGGGAAAACAATCGTGGCCGACGCGCATGGCTCGCTCCGCGACGAGGGAGCCGGCCTCTACAGGCCCTCGTCGCGGCAGCTAAGAAGCAGGCCGCGCAGCATGCCTAGCACGTTAGCAGACGTCTCAGGATGCCCGGGCCCCGGTCTCACATGGCGGGACTCGAAGATCTTCGCTCACTTGGCGGGGCCCGGAGATCTCCGGCGTCTCACCCGCGGAAGGGCCGCCGTCGCGGGGTCGGCCTCCGACGGTGCGGTGACCCGCCGATCGGATACAGTCCAGAAAAACTCTGACAGGGGGAACGGACATGAGGGACGGCGACATCCTCGCCCACATCCACGAGCTGATCGCCGAGGAGCAGGAGCTCCGGGCGAAGCTGGGCTCGCACTCGATCTCCTCGCACGAGGAGAACAACCGGATCAAGCACCTGGAGGAGGCCCTCGACCAGGCATGGGACCTGCTCAGGCAGCGCCGGGCGCGCCGCGAGTTCGGTGAGGACCCCAACTCGGCGGCCCCCCGCCCGATCGACGAGGTCGAAGGCTACCTTCAGTGATCGCCGGTCCGGGAAGTCCCTTCCTGGAGGTCGTCACCCGCCGCGCGATCCGGCCGGGGGCGGGGGCTCGGCGGGGCTCGAAGACCCGGCCGGTCCTGGAGACTCATCCGATCCCGAGCTCGGCGGGGCCGGGCCGGTTTCCCCGGCCGGGCGGCCCTCGCAGCGCGAGTCGGCAGGAGTCCGCTGCGAGACCGGGGCGAGCCAGGAGATCACGCTGTGCTCGACGTACCAGCCGTGCAGGTTCACCCACGTCCGGGGCACCTCACCGGGGTCGGGACAGAGCACCTTCGACTGCAGCCGGTCGTTCTGGATGAACTCCACGACACCGTCACGCTTGAGGACGGTGGTCATCTGGTCGTCGCTGGCGACCATGTAGCCCACCACCACCTCCGCGGACCTCTCCGCGGTCGGCTTCTCCAGGGTGATCTGCATGGCGATCAGCGGGAGGATCGGCGCCCTCATCACGACCACGCCGACCAGGAACGGGGTGAACACCGCCATCGCGATCGCGATGCCGTGGGTCAGCACCCTGGCCGGCGCCTCGGGCACCGGACCGGTCAGCAGCGCCGCGAACACCGGGGGAAGGGTCAGGAGGATCGCGGTCGCCACGTCCCGCGCGGCGAACGCGGAGACGATGGCCGGCCATAGCAGGACGTACGACAGCACGGCTGCGATCACCGGAAGCGCGTAGCAGAACGTGGTCCGCAGCTCCTCGTGGTCCGGGAACCTTTCACGCACGGTGAGCCCCAGCAGGGCCAGTGACAGCATCGCCAGCGTCGGCAGGAAGCGCAGCTGCCAGGTGCACACGCCCATCGCGACGGCGAGGACCACCACCCAGCCCGGCAGCCGCTGAGCGCTGTGCACCAGCCACGAGGAGCGGCCCGTGCTGATCCAGTGCAGAGTGCCGAGAAGCCTGCCGCCGACCACGACGACGGGCAGCACCCACACCGTGGTCAGCAGGACCGCGCTCAGCAGGCCCAGCGGGCTGATGGTCTGCACGAGCAGGAGCAGCGTCTGGGTGTCCTGCTTGCTGGCGTACCACAGCCGCATCACCAGCAGGACGATCGGGAACACCGGCAGCAGCGTGAGGAACCACTCCTGGTTCCTCGGCGCGTCCCTCACCCGCGCGTCGGGTTTCAAGGGGCGGAGGGGCAATCCTGGACGGGGAGGGTTCGCTCCCACGGCCAGCGGCGCACGTCCGGGGGAAGCGCGCACGGCTGCCGTGCCTGCGCCACGTCCACCCCCGGGTTGGCCGCCAGCAACGGCCGGATGTGTTTCTCGTACGCCTCCTCCCACATCTTGTTGTCCGGATCGGCGTAGGAGCGGTAGAGCGCGAGGTCGACCAGGGTGCGCAGCGCGCCGTTGGAGCCTGCGTTCACCGCCCACATCTCCGTCTTCTCCAGCGCGATGTCGTGGTGGCGCAGATTCCTCTCCGGGTCCGCGACGAACCCGGCCAGCAGGGCCGCGTCGGTGGTCACCGCGTCGGCCGCCCTGCCGGCCGCGAGGCCGTCCGCGAGACGATCCACGCACTTGCTGATCAGAAGCTCGGCGATGGGGTCAACCTTGATCGCCTTTTTCAGCTCGACCAGGGAGGTCGAGGTACCGAGCGAGCAGACCCTCTTGCCCTCGAGCTGCCCCAGGGAGGCGACGTTGTCGTCGGGGTAGTCGGCCCTGGTCACCACCGACTGCTCGGTGTAGAGGTAGGGCGTCGAGAAGCCGACGGAGGGATCGGCCCTGCGTTCCGGCGTCACGCTGAAGGTCGCCACCACGAGGTCGACCTTGACGAACGCGCCGTCCGTGTCGCGGGCCTGCATGCGCGCCCTGTCCTCGGTCTCGATGGACAGGAAGTCGACCTGGTCGGGCCGGAAGCCCAGATCCGCCGCGATCATGTAGGCGATGTCGATGTCAAAGCCGGTGAAACCGGTCTCGCCCGGCTTCCGCAGGGCGATGCCCGGGGTGTCCTCCTTCACGCCGATCAGCAGCCTGTCCTTGTTGAGAAGCCCCGCCTTCTCCCGTAACTCGGCCTCGGTGGGAGGCCCGCTCACCCACACGATGGACACCCCGACCACGACCGCGGCGAGGACCAGCGCGATCCAGGCGGCCAGCCGGAAGCGGCGGAATCTGCGGCGGCGGGGCGGGCCGGACGGTCCGGGCGGGCCGGACGGCGGCCCTGAGCGGGGGCCCTCGGCGTCCGCGCCCTCGGACCGCGAGTCGCGGTCGTACCGGTCGTCGTCCCACCGGCCACGGTCATACCGGTCATCGGGCCGCCGGTCGGGCTCGTAGCGGTCGTCGTCCCAGCGGTCGCGCTCGTACGCTCCGGAGGAGCGCCGCCCACGCCCGTACCGATCGTCGTCCCGCCGGTCGGACTCGTAGCGGTCGGACTCGTAGCGGTCATCGGGCCGCCGGTCGCGCCCGTCGCCCGGCCGCCGAGCACGCTCGCCCGCGACTCGGTCCCTGCGCTCACCGAGGGACGTCTCCCCCGTCTCCCGGCCGACTCGCCGGCCGGGAGCGTCACCGGCCGGCTCACCGGCCGCGCGGCCGGGCCGTACCTCACGCTCGTCACCGGCCGGGCCCTCGGGCTCCTCACGGGAAGAACCGCTCTCACGGGAAGAACCACTCTCCCCGCCAGGAGACCGGCCCCGCTTCGCGGGAGACTCGGAGGGCTCCGGAGGGAAGGACACTCGCTCCGGCCGCTCTTGCCCGTCCGCAGGTTCCTTCGCCATGACACCCCCGGACTCCGCTTTTCTGGGCAGGTTATGTCGTCATCACTCGCGGCGGGAGCCTCTTCATCAAGAAGTGATCAAACGCAGCCTTCTTGCTCCGGAAAGTCCGATTCAGCGCTTTAACGGTCAGACGGCGAGAAGGCGGTGAATTCCCTCCCCGCGCAGTTCCTCGGCCTCCCCCGAGTGGACGACGTGCCCGGCGTCGAGAATGAGGAAGCGGTCGGCGAGGCGGAGCGCCAAGTCCAGATACTGCTCGACCAGCAGGAGCGACAGGCCGGTGGCGTGCAGCCGCTCGATCGCCTCCTCGATCTCGATGATGATCGACGGCTGGATGCCCTCGGTGGGCTCGTCGAGGATGAGCAGCTTGGGACGGGTGACCAGGGCGCGGGCGATGGCGAGCTGCTGTTGCTGCCCGCCGGACAGGAAGCCGGCGCGCCGCTTGAGCAGCGGCTTCAGGCGCGGGAAGGTCTCCAGGGCCTCCTCCAGCGCCTCCTGCGGCCCCTTGGCGGCCTCCAGCGTGACCTGGAGGTTGCCGAGCACGCTGAGCTGGGGGAAGGTCTCGTGCCCCTGGGGGACGTACGCCATGCCGAGCCGGACCCGCTCGTGGGGCGGCAGGCGCGTCACGTCGCGCCCCTCGAAGGTGACCGACCCCGAGGTGGCGGGCAGCACTCCCATCACGGTGTTGAGCAGGGTGGTCTTGCCCACCCCGTTGCGGCCCATCACGCACATCAGCTGCCCGGGCTCCACCTCCAGGGAGACCCCAAACAGCACCCGGGCCCTGCCGTACCCCGCGTCAAGTTCCCGTACCGACAGCATCGCTGCGCTTCCTTCCGATGTAGACCTCCTGCACGCGCGGGTCGTCGCGGACCTGGTCCACCGATCCCTCGATCAGCACCTTGCCCTCGTGCAGGACGGTGACCTGCGAGGCGTACCTGCGCAGGAACTCCATGTCATGTTCGATCACGATCACCGTGTGGTCGTTCGCCACGGACGTCAGGAGCTCGCCGGTGCGCTCCCGCTCGTCCTTGGACATACCGGCCACCGGCTCGTCCAGCAGGAGCAGCTTGGGGCGCTGGGTGAGCAGCATGCCGATCTCCAGCCACTGCCGCTGCCCGTGGGAGAGCACCCCCGCGGGCCGGTCGGCCAGCTCCTTCAGGCCGGTGGTCTCCAGCGCCTCGGCGACGGCGTCGGAGACGCCTCGCCTGCGCCGGGCCAGCGACCAGAGCGGGCGGCGGAAGGACGCGGCCAGGTCGAGGTTCTCCAGGACGGTGAGCTCCTCGAAGACCACCGAGGTCTGGAAGGTCCGCCCGACGCCAAGCCGGACGATCCTGTGCTCGCGCAGGCCGACCAGGCTGCGCCCGTCGAAGACGACCTCGCCGGTGGTCGGGCGGGTCAGGCCGGTGATGACGTCGATGAGCGTGGTCTTCCCGGCCCCGTTGGGGCCGATCAGGAATCGCAGCTCCCCCTTCTCGACCGTCAGGTCGATGCCGTCGATGGCGCGGAAGCCGTCGAAGACCACCGACAGCCCGCGTACCTCGATCATCGGGCTCATCCGACCTCCTCCATCACTCTCGTACCGGGAGCGTCCGCGGGCGGCGGTTCGGGGTCCGTACGGCGCCCCGACCTGCGCGCCCAGGCGTCGCGCGCCGACGCCGCCACGCCGAGGATCCCCTTGGGGGCCAGGGTCATGACGAGGATGAACAGCGCGCCCTGCAGGTAGAGCCAGCCGTCGGCGAACTGCTCGCTGAAGGACGTCTTGGCGTACCCCATCACGACCGCGCCGAGGATCGCCCCGGCCAGCGCGAACCTGCCGCCCACCGCGACCGCGACGACGAGTTCGAGGGAGGGGACCACACCCAGCAGCGCGGGCGAGATGATGCCGACCACGGGCACGAACAGGGCCCCCGCGAGCCCGGCCATGCCCGCCGACAGCGCGAAGGTGACGGTCTTGACCCTGGCCGGGTCGTAGCCGAGGAACCTCACGCGGTCCTCGCCGTCCCTGATGGCGACGAGCAGCCGCCCGAAGCGGCTTTTGACCAGCTGGCGGGCGCCGAGGTAGAGCAGCCCCGTGACGATCGCGACCGTGAAGTACAGCCCGCGCTGGGTCGAGTCGGCCGCCAGGTCCTGGCCGAACAGGTCGTAGAAGTTGGTCAGGCCGTTGGTGCCGCCGGTCAGGCCCTGCTGGCCGACGAGCAGGATGACGAACGCGGCGGCGAGCGCCTGGGTGAGGATCGCGAAGTAGGCGCCGCGCACCCGCTGCCTGAACACCAGCAGGCCCAGCACCGTGGCGATCAGCATCGGCCCGACGACGACCATGGCCAGCGCGAACACCGGGTTGGCGAACGGTTTCCACAGGGCGGGCAGCTGCTCGACCCCGCTCCACACCATGAAGTCGGGCAGGTCGCCCTGGGCGTCCACCAGTTTCAGGTGCATGGCCATCGCGTAGCCGCCGAGCCCGAAGAACACGCCCTGGCCCAGGACGAGCATGCCGCCCTGCCCCCAGGCCAGCCCGATGCCCAGGGCGATGATCGCGAAGCAGAGATACTTGGCCAGCAGGCCGAGGCGGAAGGGCTCCAGTAGCAGCGGTGCGACCACCAGGGCCAGCACGGCCACCACCGCGAAGACCCCGGGCCCCCTGAGGCGTGCGAGATTCATGTGAGCGCCCTCGATCGGAGTACGAACAGGCCCTGCGGCCGGAACTGGAGGAAGGCGATGATCGCGGCGAACACGATGACCTTCGCCAGGCTGGCGTCGCTCCAGAACTCGGCGTAGGAGTTGAGCAGGCCGAGTCCGGCGGCGGCGATGACGGCGCCGCGCAGCTGGCCGAGCCCTCCGGCGACGACCACCAGGAAGGCGTCGACGATGTAGTAGGTGCCGAGGGCGGGCCCGACGGGGCCGATGAGGGTGAGGGCCACCCCGGCGACCCCGGCCAGGCCCGAGCCGATGAAGAAGGTGCGCTGGTCGACGTGGGCGGTGTTGATGCCGCTGACCGCGGCGAGCTGCCGGTTCTGCATCACCGCCTGCATCCGGCGGCCCTGGCCGGTGCGGTTCATGTAGGCCCAGACGCCGACGACGGTGGCGACGGCGAGGGCGAAGATGAACAGCCGGTTGTACGGCAGGGACGCGATGCCGCCCTGCAGCCAGGTTGGCGCCTGGACCTGCACGTTGGGCGCACCGAACAGGTCGCGGGCGAGCTGCTGCAGCACGAGGCTGACGCCCCAGGTGAGCAGCAGGGTGTCGAGCGGGCGGCCGTAGAAGTGCCGGATCGCGGTCCGTTCCAGGATGAGGCCCATCAGCCCGGCGACCAGGAAGGCGACGGGCAGGGCGACGATCACGGCCATCCGGCCGGTGAGGTCCTGGAGCAGGTAGGCGGTGTACGCGCCCGCCATGATGAACTCGCCGTGGGCCATGTTGATCACGCCCATCTGGCCGAACGTGAACGTCAGGCCGAGGGCGATGAGAAGCAGTACGGCACCGATGGACAGGCCGATCGGGAGCTGGTTGAGAAACGCCTCCACCGAAGGTCCCCTTCCTACGAGTGTTTGGCTCCGGGGCGGGCCGTGCCGCATTGTGGGTGCGTCACGGTGCTGCCCGTGATCTGGTCACGGCCCGGCCCGGAGCCGGTCTGAGAGGGGATCAGCCGTTGGCCAGGCCGCTCGCCCAGGGGTAACCCTTGAGGTAGGGGTCGGGCTTGATCGGCTCGCCGGAGTTCCAGACCTCCTTGATGAGGCCGTCGGGCTGGATCACCCCGATCCTCGCCGTCTTGTACATGTGCTGGTTCTCGCCGTCGATGGTGACCAGGCCCTCGGGACGCTCCAGGGCGATGCCTCCGGCGGCCTTCCTGACGGCCTCGACCTCGACGGACCCGGCCTTCTTCACGGCCTCGGCCCAGAGGTAGACGGCGTTGTACCCGGCCTCCATCGGGTCGGAGGTCACCTTGTCGGCGCCGTACTTGGCCTTGAACGCGGCGACGAACTTCTCGTTGGCCGGGTTCTCGGTGGTCTGGTAGTAGTTCCAGGCGACGGGGTGGCCGGCGATGTTGTCGACGCCGATGCCCTTGACCTCCTCCTCGGCGACGCTCACCGACAGGACGGGCATCTGCTCGGCGGTGACCCCGGCGCTGTTGAGCTGCTTGAAGAAGGCGACGTTGCTGTCGCCGTTGAGGGTGTTGAAGACGGCGTCCGGCTTGGCCTGGACGACCTTGTTGGTCAGCGTGCTGTACTCGGTGTGGCCGAGCGGGGTGTACTCCTCGCCGAGGATCTCCATCCCGTTCGCCGCCGCGTACGCCTTGATGATCTTGTTGGCGGTTCGCGGGAAGACGTAGTCGCTGCCGACCAGGAAGATCTTCTTCTTGCCCTGTTCCTTGAGGTAGTCGAGGCCGGGGATGATCTGCTGGTTGGTGGTGGCGCCGGTGTAGAAGATGTACGGCGAGCTCTCCAGGCCCTCGTACTGGACCGGGTACCACAGCAGGGCCTTGCTCCGCTCGAACACCGGCAGCATCGCCTTGCGGCTGGCGGAGGTCCATCCGCCGAAGGTGGTGGCGACCTTGTCCTGGCGGATGAGCTTGGTGGCCTTCTCCGCGAAGGTGGGCCAGTCGGACGCGCCGTCCTCCACGACGGGGATCAGCTTCTTGCCGAGCACGCCTCCGGCGGCGTTGATCTCCTCGATGGCGAGCAGTTCCGAGTCCCGGACGGTCACCTCGCTGATGGCCATGGTGCCGCTGAGCGAGTGCAGGATGCCGACCTTGATGCCGTCCTCACCGCCGCCGGTGGAGGCCTCGTTCGTGCCCGAGGGGGCTTCGCCTCCGCAGGCGGCCAGCGCCGTGGCCAGCGCCGCGACGACGACTCCGGAGCGCCATGCTGTGTTCCTCAATGACTTTCCTCCTTGCCGGTACGGCCCCCGCACCGATCTATCTGCCGTCAAGGTGACTGAGTGAGGTTTCCCGCCTAGTTCGCATTTGTTAATTGCGGTTTACCGGGATTTCACCGCCGTGACAGGACACGGCGGCGCGGACACCACACCATTTTTTATCCCGATATATCACCAAATTTCGTGATATCTGCTTCGGAATGCGGCGGCATACCCGCAGGAAAGAACGCGTCGAGGAGCGCTTCTTCCCCGTTCGCACCACTCGCGGCACCTGGAAACCGGCACGACATCGACGCGCAACATCATGGAAACCGCCGGTTCCTATGGTCCGGGAATGCGGCTCACACCACACGAGCAGGAACGCCTGCTCATCCACGTCGCCGCCGGTGTCGCCCGCGACCGCAGGTCACGGGGCCTCCGGCTCAACCACCCCGAGGCCACCGCGATCATCGCGTCCTTCCTCATGGAGGGCGCCAGGGACGGGCGCACCGTCGCCGAGCTGATGGACGCGGGCCGCAAGGTGCTGTCCCGCGACGACGTCATGGACGGGGTGCCGGAAATGCTGTCGTCGGTCCAGATCGAGGCCACCTTTCCCGACGGCACCAAGCTCGTCACCGTCCACCAGCCCATCCCGTGAGCCCAGGCCGATCCCGTGAGAGCCGGCCGCCCTCGCGCACACCGGGCGACCCCGTGGAGACCGGCCGCCCCGCGCACGCCGGGCGGTTCCGTGATGACCAGCCGCTCGCGCGCACGCCGGGCGATCCGCGACACACCCTGCCGCACTCCAGGAACGGTGAACGCCGATGACACCCGGTGAGATCCAGTACGGCGACGCGCCCATCCCGCTCAACCCGGGCCGCGAGCGCGTCACCGTCCGCGTCGTCAACACCGCCGACCGGCCGATCCAGGTCGGCTCGCACTACCACTTCGCCGCGTGCAACCCGGGTCTGGAGTTCGACCGCCAGGCGGCCTGGGGCACCCGGCTCGACGTCCCGGCCGGCACGGCGGTGCGCTTCGAGCCCGGCGTGGAACGCGACGTGACCCTCGTACCGATCGGCGGGCTGCGGATCGTCCCCGGTCTCCGCCCGGAGTGGGCCGGACCTCTCGACGGGAGCCCCAGTGTTCATTGAACGATCCCGCTACGCCGCGCTCTACGGCCCCACCACCGGCGACCGGATCAGGCTGGCCGACACCGACCTGCTCATCGAGGTCACCGAGGACCTCTCGATGGGCCCGTCGGGGGCGGGCGACGAGGCCGTCTTCGGCGGCGGCAAGGTCATCAGGGAGTCGATGGGCCAGGCCAGGACCACCAGGGCCGAGGGCTCGCCCGACCTGGTGATCACCGGCGCGGTGATCCTCGACCACTGGGGTGTGGTCAAGGCCGACATCGGGATCAGGGAAGGCCGCATCGTCGCGATCGGCAAGGCGGGAAACCCCGACACCATGGACGGCGTCCACCCGGACCTGGTCATCGGCCCCTCGACCGAGATCCTCGCGGGCAACGGGAAGATCCTGACCGCCGGCGCGATCGACTCCCACGTCCACCTGATCTGCCCGCAGATCCTCGACGAGGCCCTCGCCGCCGGGGTGACCACCGTCGTGGGCGGCGGCACCGGGCCCGCCGAGGGCACCAAGGCCACCACCGTCACCGGCACCTGGTATCTCGCCCGGATGCTGGAGTCGCTCGACTCCTACCCGATCAACGTCGCGCTGCTCGGCAAGGGCAACACGGTCAGCCGCGAGGGCCTGCTCGAACAGCTCCGCGCCGGGGCCTCGGGTTTCAAACTGCACGAGGACTGGGGCACCACCCCGGCCGCCATCGACGCCTGCCTGTCGGTCGCCGACGCCACCGGCACCCAGGTCACCATCCACACCGACACCCTCAACGAGGCCGGGTTCGTGGAGTCGACGCTGGCGGCGATCGGCGACCGGATGATCCACGCGTACCACACCGAGGGAGCGGGCGGCGGCCACGCGCCGGACATCATCCGGGTCGCCTCCTACGGCAACATCCTGCCGTCCTCGACCAACCCGACCCGCCCGCACACCGTCAACACGCTCGACGAGCACCTCGACATGCTGATGGTCTGCCACCACCTCAACCCGTCCATCCCCGAGGACCTGGCGTTCGCCGAGTCACGGATCCGGCCGTCCACGATGGCGGCCGAGGACATCCTGCACGACATGGGCGCGATCTCGATGATCGGCTCGGACTCCCAGGCGATGGGCCGGGTGGGCGAGACGATCATCCGTACCTGGCAGACCGCGCACGTGATGAAGCGCCGCCGCGGCGCGCTGCCCGGCGACGGCCCGGCCGACAACCTCCGCGCCCGGCGCTACGTCGCCAAGTACACGATCTGCCCGGCGACGGCCCACGGCCTGGACGGCGAGGTCGGCTCGGTGGAGACCGGCAAGCTGGCCGACCTGGTCCTGTGGGACCCGGCCTTCTTCGGCGTCAAACCGGACCTGGTGGTCAAGGGCGGTGTCATCGCGTACGCCCAGATGGGCGACGCCAACGCGTCCATCCCGACCCCGCAGCCGGTCATGCCGCGCCCGATGTTCGGCGCCGCCCCGGTCACCGCCGCCGCCACGTCGGTCCACTTCGTCGCCCCCCTCGCGCTCGAGGACGGCCTCGCCGACCGCCTGGCCGTGCGCAGGCGCCTGCTGCCGGTGGCCGACGTCCGGCGCAGGGGCAAGGAGAGCATGCCGCTCAACGACGCCATGCCCAGGATCGAGGTCCACCCCGACACCTTCGCCGTCAGCGTCGACGGCGAGGTGATCGAACCCGCCCCCGCCGAGACCCTGCCCATGACCCAGCGCTACTTCCTGTTCTGACCGGCGCCCGCTCGACCGCGGCGCCGCCTCGCCCAGCAGGTCCCGTCCAGCCGAAAGGAGACCCCGTAGCGCATGAACGCCGCGTTGCTGCTCCTGGCCGACTCCCGGCTGCCCGCCGGGGGTCACGGCCACTCCGGGGGCGCCGAGGAGGCGGTCAGGATCGGCGCGATCCACGACCTTCCCGGCCTCGCCGCCTTCCTGCGGGGCCGCCTGGCCACCGCGGGCCTGGTGACGGCCGCCCTCGCCGCCGCGGCCTGCGAGCTCGGCGCGGCCCACCTCTCCGCGAGCCTCCCTCCCCCGGCGGACGGCCCACCAGCGGAGGTCCCCGCGCGGACGAACGGCATCGCCCCCGCTCCCACTCCCGCGCACGGCCCCGCTCCCGCGAACGGCTCGTCCCCTCATCCGGAGACGGGCCGTTCCGGGTGGGTACGGCTGGACGCGGAAGCCGATGCCAGGATCTCCTCTCCCGCCCAGCGGGAGGCGAGCCGCACGCAGGGCAGGCTGCTGCTGCGTACCTCGCGGAGGATCTGGCCCTCCCCCGTGCTCGACACCCTGGCCGGGGCCGTGTCCCAGGGCGTCCACCACCCGCTCGCGCTCGGCGCGGTGGCGGCCGTGGCGGGGTGTTCCCCCGCCGAGGCCGCCCTCGCGGCGGCCTACACCTCCGTCACCGGACCCGCCACGGCGGCGGTGCGGTTGCTGGGCCTCGACCCGGTCGCCGTCCACCGCCTGCTCGCCGATCTCGCCCCGGCCCTGGAACGGGTCGCGGCCACCGTCCCCACCGGGGAGGCCCCGCGGTCGCGGGAATCCCAGGATTCCCGGAATTCCCGGGAATCCTGGGAATCCTGGGAGTCACTGCCCGCGCACGCCGCCCCCGCGCTCGACCTGCTCGCCGAACAGCACATCCGCGCAGATCTGAGGCTCTTCGTCTCCTGACGACCACCTGGAAGGACGGTGACCCCCCATGGGCGCCAACCACGACGACCACCATCACGCCGCCGACCCTCACGGACGAGCACTGCGCCTGGGCATCGGAGGGCCCGTCGGCAGCGGCAAGACCGCGCTGACCGCGGCCCTATGCCGGACGCTCGGCCCCTCGATGCGCCTGGGCGTGGTGACCAACGACATCTACACCACCGAGGACGCCGACTTCCTGCGCAGGGCGGGCGTGCTCGACCCGGAGCGGATCGTCGCCGTGCAGACCGGGTGCTGCCCGCACACCGCCATCCGCGACGACATCGCGGCCAACCTCGACGCGGTGGAGACCCTGGAGGAGCGGTTCGGCCCGCTCGACCTGGTGATCGTGGAGAGCGGCGGGGACAATCTCACCGCGACCTTCAGCAGGGGCCTGGCCGACCGGCAGATCTTCGTGCTGGACGTGTCGGGCGGCGACAAGGTCCCGCGCAAGGGCGGCCCGGGCGTGACGACGGCCGACCTGCTCGTGGTCAACAAGACCGACCTGGCCCCGATGGTCGGCGCGGACCTCACGGTCATGTCGCGCGACGCGGCGGCCGTGCGGGAGGGCAGGCCCGTGCTGTTCACCTCGATCAGGGAGGATCCGAGCGCGCACGCGGTCTCCGAATGGGTCACCGGCCTGGTCGCGTCCTGGGCCCACGAGCACTCCAACGCCTGACCCCATGCCCGTCACCGACTCCGCCCCGGCTCCCGCCCCCGGCCGCGGCCGCGCGCCCGCACCCGTCCACGACGACGTCCCCGCGTCCGCACGATCCGTACGGCCGGAGCCGGGGCCGGCCGGGCGGCGGTCGATGAGGGCGCGGGCGGCGATCGTCACCCGCCGGGACTCCGGCGGCCGGACCGTCCTCGCCACGATGCGTTCTGGCCCGCCGGTCACGGTGCGGGCGACCGCGCCGGACCGGGTGCACCTGGTGTCCACCGCGGCGGGCCCGCTGGGCGGCGACGACCTGGCCCTCGACATCGAGGTGGCGCCGGGAACCTCCCTGGAGGTGCGGTCGGTCGCGAGCACGCTGGTGCTGCCCGGCTCCGCGGGGGCCGAGTCGGTGATGACGATCACGGCCAGGGTCGGCGCGGGCGCCTCGCTGCGGTTCGCGCCGGAGCCGACGGTGCTCGCGGCGGGCTGCCTGCATCGCACGGTCGTCCGGCTGGACCTGGCGGAGGACGCGCGGGTGCTCTGGCGCGAGGAGATCGTCTTCGGCCGGTACGGCGAGCGGCCGGGACGCTGCCACTCGCGCTTCGACGCCGTCCTCGGCGGGGTGCCGCTGCTCCGCCAGGAGTTCGTGGTGGGCGACCCGGAGATCGACGGCAGCTCCGCCGTCTACGGCGACGCCCGCTGCGTGGGCAGCACCCTGATCACCGGGCGGGCGCCGGAGACGGTGGTCGGGGACGGCTGGGCCGTCCTCCCCCTGGCCGGCCCCGGCACCCTGGTCTCCGCGCTCGGCCGGGACGCCGTCGAACTACGGCGGCGGCTCCGGCACGGTGAGGAGGCGACCGCCCTTGACGGGGCGGGGCCGGACTCCCGGTCGTGAAACCGCCCTTGAGGGGGCGGCCGGGCCGGCAGCCTAGACGTCAGTCCGTCGGTGGGTCAGACCCGCCGCAGCGTCAGCATGAACATCATCACCGTCAGTCGTAGAAGCCCAGGCGGCGGAGTTGCTTGGGGTCGCGCTGCCAGTCCTTGGCGACGCTGATGCGCAGGTCGAGGTAGACGCGGGTGCCGAGGAGCGCCTCGATCTGCTGGCGGGCGCGGCTGCCGACGTCCTTGAGCCGGGAGCCCTTGTGCCCGATCACGATGGCCTTCTGGGACGGGCGCTCGACGAACATGTGCGCGTAGATGTCAAGGAGGTCGTCGCGGCCCTCTCTCGGCATCATCTCGTCGACGACGACCGCGATCGAGTGCGGCAGCTCGTCGCGCACGCCCTCCAGGGCCGCCTCGCGGATCAGCTCGCCCACCAGCACCTGCTCGGGCTCGTCGGTGAGCTGCCCCCCCTCGTACAGCGGCGGGCTCTCCGGGAGTCGCTGGACCAGCACGTCGGCCAGCACGTCGAGCTGCTCGCCCGACTGCGCGGAGACCGGGACGATGTCGTCGAAGTCGGCGAGCTGGGAGATCGCGAGCAGCTGCGCGGCGATCTGCTCGCGGGTCGCCAGGTCGCACTTGGTCACCACGGCGACCACCGGGGTCTTCTTGATGCCCGCGAGCTTCTCCGCGATGAACCGGTCGCCCTTGCCGATGGGCTCGTTGGCGGGCACGCAGAAGCCGATCACGTCGACCTCGGTGAGGGTGGAGAGCACCAGGCTGTCCAGCCGCTCGCCCAGGAGCGTGCGCGGCCGGTGCAGGCCCGGCGTGTCGACGATGACGAGCTGGGAGTCGGGGCGGTGCACGATGCCACGGATGGCCCGGCGGGTCGTCTGGGGCTTGGAAGAGGTGATCGCCACCTTCGTGCCGACCAACGCGTTCATCAGCGTGGACTTGCCGACGTTGGGCCGACCGACGAAGCAGGCGAAACCGGCATGGAAATCAGCAGCTGAGGAACTCACGTCAACCATTGTCGCCGATCCCGGACTCAGCTCTGACGCGGTGTCCCGTCGGGACCGGCCACGAGCACGGTCTCGCCGCCCAGATCGCGGACCGCCGAAGTGTCGGCGTCGGAGGGACCGTCACCCGCCGTGACCAGCGCGGCGGCCTCCAGCGACTCCGCTCCGCTGGACACGGCCATCGCCACGGCGACCTGGAGCGCCGACAAGGTCAGAGACGGCAGTGCCACATTGGTCGCCGAGTAGGTCCGGCCGGTCTCGTCCCGCACGGCTGCCCCCTCGGCGGCACCGTTGCGGGCACGGGCGGAACGGGCCAGCACGATGATCTTCTTGTCCTCGGGATCGAGGGTCGTGTCACTCACGGCACAAGGGTATTCAGCTCCCGGCCCCCGCGGCGACCCGGCCTCGCCCAGGCGGAGATCCCCTTCGAGCAACGGCACCCCGGCGGCCTCCCCCAGGCGGTGCTCACCCGAACGGGGCTCACCCGAACGGTGACCTCCCAGAGGGTGACCCCTTCGCCGGACGGTGGCCTCTCACAGCCCGGACGGTGACCTCTCACGCGCCGGCCTCGCCGACCAGCAGGCGGGCGAGCTGCCCGGTACGCGCGGCGTCGACGTCCCTGACCCCGGCGTGCACCAGCGAGATCAGGGTGTGGCCGCTGAGGGCGAACACCAGGTGGATCTCGT
The DNA here is from genome assembly GCF_051918855.1 of Streptosporangium sp. H16. Taxonomy (NCBI): domain Bacteria; kingdom Bacillati; phylum Actinomycetota; class Actinomycetes; order Streptosporangiales; family Streptosporangiaceae; genus Streptosporangium; species Streptosporangium sp. H16. The sequence goes on along the minus strand of NZ_JBPXMD010000005.1, from coordinate 346,748 downwards.
ACGGGTATCCGTTCAGCCTGCCGTGCAGCCGCCTGGCCTGCACCCCGTCACCGACCGGGCCCAGGTCCAGATCGGAGACCCTGAAGGCGGTGCCGCGCCCGGCGACGGGGGCCCGCGCGACCGGGCAGCCGCCCAGCGCCTCGGCGAGCTCGCCGAAGTGGAGCGCCGCGTCGTCACCGCCGTAGGAGGCGAGGCCGAACCCGGCCAGTTCCCCGACCCCGTCGCCCTGATAGGTCACGGCGGCCCGCGCTCCCAGCGCCCGCGTCGGCGGCCTGCCTCCGGCGGCGTCGAGGACGAGCCGGCAGTCCTCGTCGACGGCCCGGAAGGGGGCGCGCCAGCCGTTGCGCGGGCGGGCCGAGAACCCGTCCGGCAGGTCCCGTGCCTCGCCGAGCACCCTCCGCAGCCGGTTCAGCTCCGCGGCACGGTCCGTGGCGCCGTCGGGCCCCGCCTCACCGCCACACCCGACCGAAATACTTGACAAAAGCCCACATAACACCGCAAAAACGACAAACCTCGCTCCCCGTGCCATGAGCATTCCCCCGATGTCATGGGCGAGGCGTCCCGTCCCCACCGACTCGCTTTCTTCCCCGTCGGCAAAAGCGGCAATCATTCAATAAACGCCCAAGGGTGCCCTCAACCGCATTTCACGGTCGAGAACACCCTTGAGCGAGTGACGCAGAACAGCCTCGGAGCCCTGCGTGACTCTGTCTCCCCCTGAAGCCGATCCCACGCACCGCGAACCCCTCCGGGCGCCGGGACCTTCTCCACCGGCCCCCGCGCGACCGGGTGCCGTGAGAGGAGCATCGCGCGCCCCGCTTGCAGGAGGCTTGCGGGCGGCTTGGGAACGGATCGGCCCACCGGATCCGCCCACCGGGATCGGCCGCCCTGGATCCACCCGTCCCGGGCGCTCCCCGGGCCACCACGGCGGCCCGGGAGCCCTCACTGGTCGGCGGAGGCCGAGACCGAGTCGGGCTCGGCGGGAACGGCCCTGGTGACGAGGACCGTACCGATCCGGTTGCGGCGACCGGCGAGGCTCTCGGCCGTCAGGCTGAGCCCCTCGACCACCGCCTGGGAACCGGCGATCGGCACCCGGCCCAGCGCGTGCGCCAGCAGCCCGCCGACGGTCTCGACATCGTCGACCTCCAGCTCGATGCCGAACAGGTCCTCCAGGTCGCCGACCGGGAGCCTGGCGGTCACCCGGACCGCGCCGTCCTCCAGCGGCTCCACCCTGGGCGCCTCCTGGTCGTACTCGTCGGCGATCTCACCGACGATCTCCTCCAGGATGTCCTCGATGGTGACCAGGCCGGCCGTGCCGCCGTACTCGTCGATGACGATGGCCTGGTGTATCTGGCGGGCCTGCATCTCGCGGAGCAGCTGGTCGATCGGCTTGCTCTCCGGCACGTAGGTGGCCGGGCGCATGAGGGACTCCACCGGCTCGGCGCGCCCCTCCTCACCGATGTCCTGCACCCGGCGCGCGATGTCCTTGAGGTAGGCGATGCCGATGACGTCGTCCTCGTTCTCACCGACCACCGGGATCCGCGAGAAACCGCTGCGCAGGGCGAGCGACAGGGCCTGGTTCAGCGTCTTGCCGCGCTCGATGAACACCATGTCGGTGCGGGGCACCATGACCTCGCGGACCAGGGTGTCACCGAGCTCGAAGACCGAGTGGATCATCTCCCGCTCGTCGGGCTCGATGACCCTGCGCTCCTCGGCCAGGTCGACCAGGTCGCGCAGCTCGGCCTCGGAGGTGAAGGGCCCCTCGCGGAAGCCCTTGCCGGGCGTTACCGCGTTGCCGAGCAGGATGAGCAGCTTGGGCAGGGGCCCGAAGATCCGGGTCAGGCCGTAGACCAGGGGTGCGCTGGCGAGCGCGATCGGCTCCGCGTGCTGGCGGCCCAGCGTGCGCGGAGAGACCCCGACGATCACGTAGCTGACGACGATCATGACGGCCGCCGCGGCGGTGTAGGCCCAGCCCTGGTCACCGAGCCAGTCGATGAACAGCAGCGTGGCGATCACCGTGGCGACCAGCTCGCAGCTCAGCCGGAGCAGGAGCAGCAGGTTCAGGTAGCGCGGCGGGTCGGCGACGATGGCCTGCAGGCGCTCCGCGCCCCGGCGGCCGTCGCGGACGAACTCCTCCGCGCGGACCCTTGAGATGCGGGTCAGGGCCGTCTCCGCGCTGGCGATCAACCCGCCGACCACGACGAGGACGACGGCCGAGAACAACCACCCGTTGGCGAAGTTCACCGCTGGGGGCGCACCTCCCGCCACGACTCCAGAAGCTCGCCCTGCAGGCCGAACATCTCCTTGTGCTCCTCGGGCTCGGCGTGGTCGTAGCCGAGCAGGTGGAGGATGCCGTGCGTGCACAGCAGCTCCAGCTCGGCCTCGGTGCCGTGCCCGGCCTCGGCCCCCTGCTTGGCGGCCACCTGCGGGCAGAGCACCACGTCGCCGAGGAGCGCCGGGTCGGTGGGCGCGTCGCCCTCCTGCCTGGCACCCGCGCCGGGACCGGGGCGCAGCTCGTCCATCGGGAAGGCGAGCACGTCCGTGGGACCCGGCTCACCCATCCACTGCTCGTGCAGCACCGACATGGCCTCTTCGTCGACGACCAGGATCGACAGCTCGGCGAGCGGGTTGATGCCCATCCGCTCCAGCACGTGCCCCGCCAGCGAGACGATGAGCCCCTCGTCGATCTCGACGCCGGACTCGTTGTTGACCTCGACGCTCATCGGCCGTTCCCCGCTCCCCGCCCGCCGCGCGACCGGTTCGTGCCACACGACCCGATCCGCTTTTCGCGCCGGAGCCGCTCCGCGCTCATCGCTCGCCCACCGCTTCTCGACCGGCCGCCGGCCCGTCCACTCTCATGATCTCCCCCGGGGGCGCTGCTTGACCACGCCCTTGATCTGCTCCACCGCGCTGCTCTGGCGCTGCGTCTCGTCGTAGCGCCCGTATGCGTCCACGATGTCTCCCACCAGCTTATGCCGCACCACGTCGGCACTGGTCAGGCGACTGAAGTGGATGTCGGAGATGCCCTCGAGGATGTCCTGGACGACCCTGAGGCCGCTCTGGGTGCCGTTCGGCAGGTCGACCTGGGTGACGTCACCGGTGACGACGATCTTCGAGTTGAAGCCCAGCCGCGTCAGGAACATCTTCATCTGCTCCGGCGAGGTGTTCTGCGCCTCGTCCAGGATGATGTAGGCGTCGTTGAGCGTACGGCCGCGCATGTAGGCCAGGGGGGCGACCTCGATCGTGCCCGCGGCCATCAGCCTGGGGATCGAGTCGGGGTCGAGCATGTCGTGCAGCGCGTCGTAGAGCGGGCGCAGGTAGGGGTCGATCTTCTCGTAGAGCGTGCCGGGCAGGAATCCCAGCCGCTCGCCCGCCTCTACCGCGGGGCGGGTGAGGATGATCCTGTTGACCTTCTTCTCCTGGAGGGCCTTCACCGCCTTCGCCATGGCGAGATAGGTCTTGCCCGTGCCGGCCGGTCCGATGCCGAAGACGATGGTGAACTTGTCGATCGCGTCGACGTAACGCTTCTGGTTCACGGTCTTCGGGCGGATGGTCCGGCCCCGCGAGGAGATGATGTCCAGGGAGAGGACCTCGGCGGGCCGGTCGGAGGTCATCCGCAGCATGGCGATGCTGCGCTCGACCGCGTCGGCCGTGAGCTGCGCGCCCCCGCGGACGAGCTCGGACATCTCCTCGAAGAGCCGCACCACGGTGCTGCTCTCCTCGGGGCTGCCGGTGACGGTGATCTCGTTGCCCCGGACGTGGATGTCGGCGCGGAAGGCGCCCTCGATGACGCGCAACAGCTCGTCGCGCGAGCCCAGCAGGCTGACCATCGACTGATCGTCCGGAATAACCACCTTCGCCTGGGTCCGGCTGGCACCCCGGGACCGCGGCGGCGTTCTGCTGGAATCGTTTGTCTCGGACATGAGCGGGCCTTACGGCCTGTTCGCCTCCAGATATAGGCGCGGAACTTCAACGCCATGCTAGCCGCGATCGCCAGGATCGCGCCTACCGGTTTTCAGCCGGGCGGCCACTGCAGGCCGCGCCCGCCGAGCACGTGTCCGTGCACGTGGAAGACGGTCTGGCCGGCACCGGGCCCGGTGTTGAACACCAGCCGGTAGCCCGACTCGGCGACCCCCTCGCGCAGGGCGACCTCGTGCGCGACCTTGATCACCTCGTCGGCCAGGCCGTGGTCGGCGGCGGCCAGGGCGGCCGCGTCCCGGTAGTGACCCTTGGGGATCACCAGCACGTGGGTCGGCGCCTGGGGATTGACGTCGCGGAAGGCCAGCGCGCGATCGGTCTCGTAGACGATCTCCGCGGGAATCTCCTTGGCCACGATCCTGCAGAACAGGCAGTCGGCTTCGCTCACCATGACAGGCACCATACCGCCGAGGACGTTGCGAATCGGTGATGGTTCCCGTCAGCAAACAAAGATCCGCCCGGATAAGGTGGGTGTGCAAAACTTCAACCACGACAGCCCTTTGCGCGCAGCAATATATGGCCGCCTGGCGAGGACACGACTGGGTCATGCCCCCTAATGAACCGGAAGAGCGTAAACCCTCTGGGAAGGCCAAGCGTCCCACTGATGTGACCACCGAGACCCTCGTGGCCGACAGGTCGCTCGGGGCGGTGCCCGTCGGATGGGATGCCGACATGGCCGTTACCGCGCTCTACAGCGCGCACTATCGGTCTCTTGTCCGTCTCGCCGTCTTACTCGTCCGCGACATGGCAACCGCGGAGGAGGTCGTGCAGGACGCGTTCGTCGCCATCCATGGCGCCTGGCGCCGACTGCGCGACACCGACAAGGCACTGGCCTACCTGCGACAGTCGGTCGTCAACCGATCACGTTCGGTGCTTCGGCATCGGGCGGTCGTCGAGAAGTACGCGCCCAAGGGCATGCCCGACGCGCCGAGCGCCGAGAACGGGGCGATCGGCGAGTTCGAGCGTTCCGCCGTCATCGAGGCGCTCCGCGGGCTGCCCGCACGCCAGCGGGAGGCCCTGGTGCTGCGCTACTACGGAGACCTGTCCGAGGCGCAGATCGCCCATGCGATGGGCATCAGCAAAGGCGCGGTCAAGAGCCACACGGCTCGCGGCATGGCCGCCCTACGAACCTCACTGGAGCAACTGTCATGACCGACTCCCCGGATGAGTACGGCGAGCTGCTTCGCCGCGCGCTCAGCGCGGAGGCGAACTCGGTCGTTCCCTCCCCGGACGGGCTGGAGGTGATCCGCGGACGCATCGAGCGACGCGGGATCCGCCGGCTGGTGTGGTGGCGCGCCGGAGCCTCCGTCGCGGGCGCGGTCCTCGTCGCGGCGACCGTCGTCATGGTGGTTCCCCAGTTCCGCGAGGAGGTGGGCCGCCAGGTGAGGGTCGAGTGGATCAAGTTCGCCGAGTCGACCCCTCCCGTCGACGGGTCCGCCACCTCACGCCCCCCGGCGCCCTCCTCGCAGCCGCCGTCCGACCCCGCCCCGCTTCCGGCCGCCAGCAGGCCGAACCCCGGCGCCACCGTGCTCTCGCCGAGGCCCGCACCGTCCAGGAGCGCGGCGCCCAGCACGCGGCCCACCTCCAGGCCCAACCCGGCGACGACGGCTCCCAGGCCCACGCCGACACCGACGCCCACCTGCCCCACCCCCCTCGACAGCCCAACCGTCGAGCCCAGCGGGGTCTTCAGGAGGTGCGAGGAGATCGAGGCGACACCGACGCCGACGAAGACGAGGCCGGCTCCCTCGGAGAGCCCGTGCTCGCCCGACGAGTGCGCGCCGTCGGGCGACGCCTCGCCCCCCATGCCGACGGAGGCGAGCACCCCGGTTCCGATCCCCACCCAGAGTTAGCGCGGTGACCGGTCACGGCGAACCCTGACCGGTTCTCTCCTCGTCACCCGCTCGCGGGGGCGGGTTCCCGGGGGCCTCACGGACACCTCCCGGTGGCCTCACGCTTCCCGGGGCCTCATGACACGGATTCGCCGGGACCGGCGACCGCCGAGGGGCGACCGGCCGCGCACCGGCGGGATGTCACCAGCGGCCGCTGCGCGTCTGAAGCACCGCCGCCGCGACGACCCCGGCGGTCGAGGTGCGCAGCACCGTCGGCCCGAGCAGCGCCGGCACCGCCTTGGCATCACGGAACGCGGCGATCTCCTCGCCCGAGACCCCGCCCTCGGGGCCGACCACCACGACGATGTCGCCACCGGCGGGGAGGGGCAGGCCGGACAGCGGGGCGGCGGCCTCCTCGTGCAGCACCACTCCCAGCGCCGCCGCCGACAGCAGGCCTGCGACCTTCGCGGTGGACGCGAGCTCCGTCACCTCCGGCAGGTGGAAACGGCGCGACTGCTTGCCCGCCTCGCGTGCCGTGGACCGCCAGCGGGCCAGCGCCTTGGCCGCCCGCTCGCCCTTCCACTGGGTGACACACCTGGCCGCGGCCCAGGGAACGATCACGTCGACCCCCGCCTCGGTCATCATCTCCACGGCCAGCTCGCCCCGGTCGCCCTTGGGCAGGCCCTGGACCACGACCAGGCGCGGTGACGGCACGGGCACGTCGTGGCGGCGCAGCACCTCGACCCGGAGCGAGTCCCTGCCCGCCTCGGTCACCACGCACTCGGCGACGGAGCCCGCCCCGTCGGTCAGGTCGAGCCGCTCCCCCGCCCGCAGCCGCCGTACGGCCGCCGCGTGGCGCCCCTCGGGACCGCCGAAGACGAACGCCGGCCTGACCAGGTCGGCGGGGTCGGCCAGGAAGACCGGGACGGTCATGGGCCGTCGGAGCCGGAGGAGCCGGGGCGCCACACCCCGGAGCCGAGCCGGCGCGGGTGACACGCCCCTGAGACGGCCGGGGCGGGACGCCCCGGCCGCACGCGGGCCAGGCCGCGACGCGACCGGGCTCGGGCCGGGTCAGCGGCCATTGAAGGCGTCCCTCAGGCGGGAGAAGAAGCTCTGCTGCCCTGGGGCGAACTTGCCCGGCGGGCGCTCCTCGCCGCGGAGCCTGGCGAGCTCCTTCAGCAGCTCCTCCTGCTCGGCGTCGAGGCGGGAGGGGGTCTCCACGTTCACGTGGATCAGCAGATCTCCGCGGCCCGTCTCGTTCAGGCGCTGCACGCCCCGCCCGTAGAGCGGGATCGTCTGCCCCGACTGCGTGCCGGGACGGATGTCGAGCTCCTCGGCGCCGTCGAGCGTCTCCATGGTCAGGATGGTGCCGAGCGCGGCCGCGGTCATCGGGATCTGCACGGTGCAGTGCAGGTCGTCGCCGCGCCTCTCGAAGATCTCGTGGGGACGCTCGACGATCTCCAGGAACAGGTCGCCGGGCGGGCCTCCCCCCGGGCCGATCTCGCCCTCGCCGGCGAGCTGGATGTGGGTGCCGTCCTCGACCCCGGCCGGGATGCGGACCTTGATGGTCCGCCGGGTGCGGACCCGGCCGTCGCCGGAGCACTCCTGGCAGGGGTTGCGGATGATCGACCCGAAGCCGCCGCACTGGGGGCAGGGGCGGGAGGTCATGACCTGGCCGAGGAAGGACCGGGTGACCTGGGACACCTCACCCCGGCCGTGACACATGTCACAGGTGTCGGGGTGGGTGCCGGCCGCCGCGCCGGAGCCCGTGCAGACCTCGCAGACCACGGCGGTGTCGACGACCAGCTCGCGGGTCGTGCCGAAGCCCGACTCGCGCAGGTCGAGCTCGACCCGGATGGTGGCGTTGCGCCCGCGCCGGGCACGGGAGCGGGGACCCCGGCCACCGCCGCCACCGGCCGCGCCGAAGAAGGCGTCCATGATGTCGCTGAACGGGAAGCCGGCACCGAAGCCCCCGGCCCCCGCGCCGCCCGAGGCGAACGGGTCGGCACCCATGTCGTACATCTGCCGCTTGCTGGAGTCGGACAGGACCTCGTAGGCCTGCGTGATCTCCTTGAAGCGTTCCTGGGTCTCGGGGTCGGGGTTGACGTCGGGATGCAGCTCGCGCGCCAGGCGTCGGTACGCCTTCTTGATCTCTTCCGCACTGGCGTCGCGGCGCACCCCGAGGGTGCCGTAGTAGTCGCTCTTAGCCACTTTTCGTTGACCTCTTATGATGCAGCCAGGATCTGGCTGACGTAGCGTGCCACCGCGCGCACCGCGCCCATCGTGACCGGGTAGTCCATTCGCGTCGGGCCCAGCACACCGAGCCGGGCCAGTTGCTTGTCCCCAGAACCGTATCCGGCGGCGACGATGGACGTGCCCTGGAGTCCGGTGTAGGGGTTCTCCGAGCCGATCCGCACGGTCAGCGCCGAAAGGTCGGAGGTCTCACCGAGCAGTCGCATGAGCACGACCTGCTCTTCCAGAGCCTCCAGCACGTCGCGGAGCCCGACGGTGAAGTCGGCTCCCGCGAGGTTGGCGGCTCCGGCAAAAACGATCTTCTCATCGTGCCGGTCCACCAGGGACTCCAGCAGCACTGACAGGATAGTGGCAGCGAGCGGCCGGTCTTCCGTGGGCAGCCGCTCCGGCAGGTCGGCGACCTTGTCGGGGACGCTGGTGAGCCCGCACCCGTCGAGGGAGGCGTTGAGCATCGCGCGCAGATGGGCCACGCGCTGCTCGTCGACGACGTCGGGCAGCTCGACCACGCGCTGCTCGACCCTGCCGGTGTTGGTGATGAGCACGAACATCAGCCGGCGCTCGCTCAGCGGCACCAGCTCGACGTGCCTGACCGTCGAGTGGGTCAGCGTCGGGTACTGCACCACGGCGACCTGCCGGGTGAGCTGGGCCAGCAGCCGTACCGTCCGCATGACGACGTCGTCGATGTCCACCGCGCCCGCGAGGAAGCTCTCGATGGCCTTGCGTTCCGCGCTCGACAGGGGTTTCACCTGCGATAGGCGGTCGACGAAGAGCCGGTAGCCCTTGTCGGTGGGCACCCGGCCGGCGCTGGTGTGGGGCTGGGCGATGTAGCCCTGCTCCTCCAGCACCGCCATGTCGTTGCGGATCGTCGCCGGGGACACCCCCAGGTTGTGCCGGTCCGCGAGGGCTTTCGAACCCACCGGCTCGTTGGTGGACACGTAGTCCTCGACGATGGCGCGGAGCACGGCGAGCTTGCGGTCGTCGACCAACGTGGTCACCTCCCTGCCTGCGTTCAGAGGGAAACACGAGGTTTGGCACTCTGTGTTCCCGAGTGCCAAGTGTACGGCCCCGGTGCGGAAGGCGCGATAAGCAAGAGCTGCGGATGATGACGGCAAGCCGTTGTCAAGTCAACTGCTATCGCGATCCAAGCGGCACCCATCAGAATTCGGTCATGTCCAACGATTTCGGTTCTTATCCGGGCGACGCCTCCCGCAGCCCCGGTTACGGCGGCCCCCAGCAGCCGTATGGCCAGCAGCAGTACGGCCAGCAGCCCCCCTCGTACGGTTACGCACCTCCCGGCTACGGCGCCCCGCAGGGACCGCCGCCCCCCGCCGGAAAGATCAAGCCCGGCATCGGGTGGATCGTGGGGGTTTGGCTGCTCGCCCTGGTCAGCATCATCGTCGGCATCGGCGGCTTCGCCGGCGGCCTCGTCGGCGCGGTCACCGACGCGGCCCCGACGCAGACCTTCGCCCCCGGCCAGGCCACGACGGTCACGATCGACCCGGCGGACAAGCCGGCGATCTACGTCGCCACGGGCGGGCCCACCAAGTTCGAGTGCACGCTGAAGGGCGGCACGGGCACGCCCAGCCTGCAGAAGCCCGACATCCAGCAGACCGTCGCGGGGTCCGACGGCGTCACCTGGGAGATGGGCCTGCGGGTCGGCGTGGACCAGGCGGGCGACTACCAGGTCCAGTGCTCCGCCGACCCCGCGGAGGGCACGACCTTCGGCGTGGGCAAGGAGCTCGCCGCCGAATCGCTGGTGGGCGGGGTGGTCGCCCTGTTCGTGATCCCCGGCGTCGGGATCCTGCTCGCCATCGTCGTGACGATCGTCGTACTGGTGAAGCGCAGCAACGCCCGCAAGCGCCGGGCCTCCGCGGTGCCGGTGGGGCAGTGGGGACAGCCGGGACCCTACGGCGGGTGACGGTGGTGTTTGCTAGCGTCCCACCTGATCCCCGGCGAGAGAGGGTGGGCGGTCGGTGATGTACGAGCGTGACGTTCTGGCGGGCGACTGGCGGCGCCCGCGCAGGGGGACGATCCCCCAGGTGCCCGCGGAGCTCGACCTGGTCGTCGAGGACGCCGACGGCGGCTTCTGCGGCGCCGTGGTGGCCTGCGACAAGGAGGCCGTCACCCTGGAGGACCGCTTCGGGCGCCGGCGGGTGTTCCCGCTGGAGCCGGCCGCGTTCCTCCTGGAGGGCAAGGCGGTGACGCTCGTACGGCCCGCCGCGGCACCGCGCGGTCCCCGGCGGAGCGCGTCGGGTTCCATCGCGGTGGAGGGCCTGCGGGCCCAGGTCGCCAAGGAGAGCCGGATCTACGTGGAGGGCGTGCACGACGCCGCGCTCGTGGAGAAGGTCTGGGGGCACGACCTGCGGGTCGAGGGCGTGGTCGTGGAGTACCTGGAGGGGGTCGACCACCTGCCCTCGATCGTCGAGGAGTTCGGCCCGGGGCCGGGGCGGCGGCTGGGCGTGCTCGTCGACCACCTGGTCCCCGGCTCCAAGGAGAGCCGGATCGCCGCGCAGGTCTCCTCACCGCACGTGCTGATCGTCGGGCATCCGTTCGTGGACGTCTGGCAGGCGGTCAGGCCGCACGTGCTCAAGATCCCTTCCTGGCCGTCGGTGCCGCGCGGCGTGCCCTGGAAGGAGGGCGTCATCGCCGCGCTGGGCTGGAACGTGGAGCCCGGCGCCGTATGGCGCCACATTCTCGGATCGGTCACGACATATGCCGATCTAGAGCCCGAGCTCCTCGGCCCCGTCGAGGAGCTGATCGACTTCGTGACGGTTCCCGGCGAGGACGGCCAGGCCGTCTGACCCGTCAGGGCCGTCAACCCATCAGGAGGGGACATGAGCGAGAACCCCGAGGACCCGCAGGGCGACGACCGGACGCGGCGCATCGGCGATCCCCCGCCCGGCCACACGTGGCCGGGCCAGGGTGCCCCGCCCCCCGGCCAGGGCTACGGCGTGCCTGACCAGGGGTACGGGCAGCCCGGCCAAGGCTACGGGCAACCCGATCAGGGCTACGGCCGGCCCGGGCAGGGCTACGGGCAACCGAGTCAGGGATACGGGCAGCCAGACCAGGGGTACGGGGGCTACCCGCCGCCCGCCTCCCCGTACGACGCGGGCGGCCACCAGCCCGGATACTCCCAGTACGGCGCGTACGGCGCGGCACAGGGATACGGCTACCAGGCCCCGCCGGGCACGTACGGCCCGCGGCCCGGCAGCGACGACACCACCATGTCGGTGCTCGCCCACCTGCTGGGTCTGCTGACCTCCTTCGTCGGCCCGCTGGTGCTCTATCTGGCGAAGAAGGACGAGTCGCCCTACGTGCGCGACCAGGCCGCCGAGGCGCTCAACTTCCAGCTCACGGTGCTGATCGTCTACTTCGTCTCCTGGATCCTGGCGTTCGTGCTCATCGGTTTCGTGCTGATGTTCTTCCTCTGGGTCGCGTCGATCGTCATGGCGATCGTCGCCGCGGTGGCGGCCAACCGGGGAGAGAGGTACCGCTATCCGATGAACATCCGCTTCGTCAGCTAATGGGAGCTACCGGGCCCGGGGTGGAGCCTCAGGTGAGGTCGCGGACCAGGGCGTCGGCCAGCAGGCGGCCGCGCAGGGTGAGCACCGCGCGGCCCGCCTTGAACGGCTCCACCTCCAGCAGGCCGTCGGCCAGCGCGCGGGCGACCACCGGGGGGCGTTCCAGCTCCTCGAGCGGGAAACCCCGAGCGAGCCGCAGCTCCAGCATCAGCCGTTCCACCGCCCGGTCCTGGGGGCCCAGCACCTCGCGCGCGTGCGCGGGCGAGGTGCCCGCGGCCAGGCGCTGGGCGTAGGCGGCGGGGTGCTTGACGTTCCACCAGCGGGTGCCGCCGACGTGGCTGTGCGCCCCGGGGCCGACGCCCCACCAGTCGCCGCCGGTCCAGTAGAGCAGGTTGTGCCGGCAGCGCCCGGCCTCCGAGGTCGCCCAGTTGGACACCTCGTACCACTCGAACCCCGCCTCGGCCAGCATGGCGTCGGCGATCAGGTAGCGGTCGGCGGCCACGTCGTCGTCGGGCATCGGGAGCTCGCCGCGCCTGATCCTGGCGGCCAGCCTCGTCCCGTCCTCGACGATCAGCGAGTACGCGGAGACGTGGTCGGGGCCCGCCTCGATCGCCGCGGCCAGCGACGCGCGCCAGTCGTCGTCGCTCTCCCCGGGCGTGCTGTAGATCAGGTCGAGGTTGACGTGGTCGAACCCCGCCTCCCTCGCCTCCCGTACGGCCCGCGCGGGGCGGCCGGGGGTGTGGCGGCGGTCCAGCACCTGGAGCACGTGCTCGCGGGCGCTCTGCATCCCGAAGCTCATCCGGTTGAACCCGCCCGCGCGCAACTCCGCCAGGTAGGCGGGGTCCACCGACTCGGGGTTGGCCTCGGTGCTCACCTCGGCGCCGGGGGCGAGCCCGAACTCCTCCTCGATCGCCCGCAGGATCCGTACGAGGTCTCCGGCGGGGAGCAGGGTGGGGGTTCCCCCGCCGAAGAACACGGTCTCGACGGGGAGGTGCGCGGCGCCGAGGTTGGCCCGCGCCCGTCGCACCTCGTCGACGGCGGTGTCCGCGTAGTCCTTCTGCGACGCGCCGGGACCGAGCTCGGACGCCGTGTAGGTGTTGAAGTCGCAGTAACCACACCGGGTCACGCAGAAGGGGACGTGGACGTAGAAGCCGAAGGGGCGCTCGCCGAGCCCGGCGAGCGCGCTCTCCGGGAGCTCGCCCGAGGCGGGCGCGGGGTCCCCGTCGGGAAGTGTGGATGGCACGCCCCAAGTCTGCCGCCTCCTCCGCGATGCCCGGGACGCCGAGGATCCGGTGCTCGCCGAGGATCCGGTGCTCAGGGACGCCGAAGCGGCACCCCCGGGCGTCAGATCTCGTGCTCGTCCCGCACCGGCAGGCCGTACCGCCGGGCGAGAGGGTTCCACAGCTTCAAAAAGCCCCGTTTGGCGGTGGTCGCCTCGCCGGAGAAGGCGAGACCGCGCCGGTAGTCGTCGTCGCCGCTCCAGGCGCGGCCGCACCCGGCCTCCTGGCGGGTCGCCCAGGCGAGGAACGCCTCGTCGGCGTTGAACGAGGCGGTCAGTGCCCTGGTGAGGCGCGCCTTGACCGCGTCGCCGCCGTCGAGCTCGCCGGTGCCCAGCGCGTCGACCTGGACCACCTGCTCGCGGCGGGCCGCGGTGATCCGCTGGAGCGTGGCGAGGCCGGTGGCGGTGCCTTCGCAGGAGCGCAGCTGGTCGAGGGCCGAGCCGAGGCCCGATCTGGAGCCGCCGCTGTCGGCGAGCAGGGCGTCGAGGACCCTGGCCTGGGTCTCGGCGTCATGGGGCCCCTGGGGAGCGCGCCCCGCCGGGGGCGTCTCGGCCTCGGCCTCCGCCCGGTCGCCGGTCATCGCCGTCCGGATGCCGCCCACCGCGGACGTCCCGCCGCCTCGCGGGGTGAGCCAGAAGGACCCCGCGGTGGCCAGCGACATCGCGAGGACCGTGACCGTGGCGACCAGTGGCCAGACCTTGCGATCCCCGCGTGGCGGCCGGTCCCGGCCTCGGTCCGGCGGTGGTGCCGGAGCCCGGTCCCCCGCCGGGGGTTGCCGGGGCCGCTCCTCCCACTGGGGGGGACGCTCGTCCGGGGGGAGATGCTGCTGCCAGTCGGCGGGGTCCTGCCGCCACTCCTCCGGCGGGACCCGGGTCCCGCCCGCGGGAACGTCCCGCGAGGGCTGAGCCGGTGGAAACCGGGCCGGTGAGGACTGATCCAGCGGAGGCCGACCCCCCGTCGGCGCCCCGCACCCGGGGCATCGCGACAGCCCGCGCACAGGGGTGCCACATCGGTTGCAGAACGCCTGCTGCTCCATGCCTTCCCAAGTTAGCCGAAGCATCCCGCCGTCCACCGGTCAAAACGCCGTTGGCCGTTGACGGCCAGATCCCGCAGGTCTACGATCCGGGAAAACTTAAAGGAAAGTTTCCTATAAGTTACTTATTCCAAGCAGTGGAGAAGCCCGTGCAGAGACTCCTCCGTAAAGTGCTCGCGGCAGCCCTCGCCGCGGGTCTCGTGGCCGTGGCCGTGCCGTCCACGGCCCAGGCCCAGACCCCCCGGGAGCACGGTGACCGCTACAAGCGGGTCGCCTACTTCATCCAGTGGGGCGTCTACGGCCGCAACTACCACGTCAAGGACATGGAGACCAGCGGCGCCGCCGCCAAACTGACCCACATCAACTACGCCTTCGGCTTCGTCAACGCCGGGGGCGACTGCTACTCCCCCGACCCGTGGGCCGACTGGCAGCGCCCGGTGCCCGCCGAGCAGAGCGTGGACGGCGTCGCCGACGCCGAGGGCCAGGCGCTCAACGGCAACCTGAACCAGCTGAAGAAGCTCAAGGCCAAGCACCCCGGCCTCAAGGCGCTGATCTCCCTCGGCGGCTGGACCGGTTCGAAGTACTTCTCCGACGCGGTGCTGACCCCCGAGGGCCGCGCCAAGCTCGCCTCCTCCTGCATCGACCTGTGGCTCAAGGGCAACCTGCCCGGCACCGCCGCCGGCACCGGGGCGGGCGTGTTCGACGGCATCGACCTCGACTGGGAGTGGCCCGGCTCCTCCGGGGCCGACGGCAACATCATCCGTCCCGAGGACAAGCGGAACTTCACCCTGTTCGTCACCGAACTCCGCCGCCAGATGAACGAGTTCGACCGGCGCACCGAGCTGACCGCCTTCCTGCCCGCCGCCGCCGCGAAGATCGACGCCGGCTTCGAGGTCCGCGACGTCTTCAGGCAGCTCACCTTCGCCACCGTTCAGGGCTATGACCTGCACGGCTCGTGGGAGACCGTCACCGGCCACAACGGCAACCTGTTCAACGACCGGCGCGACCCCCACCCGGTGAAGTACAGCGTGGACCAGACCGTCCGCGACTACCTGACGCGCGGCGCACCCGCCAAGAAGATCGTGGTGGGCGTACCGGCGTACGGCCAGGGCTGGACCGGCGTCACCGGCGGGAGGAACGGCCTGTACGGCACCGCCACCGGCCCCGCTCCCGGCACCTTCGCCGCAGGAAGCGAGGACTACAAGATCCTCGTGAACAAGCCGGGCAAGCGCTACCGCGACCTGCTGACCGGGTCCGTGTGGCTCTACGACGGCAACGAGTTCTGGTCCTACGACGACCCGGCCTCGCTGCTCCAGAAGGCGGCCTACATCCGTCTGAAGGGCCTCGGCGGCTCGATGATGTGGTCCATCGACCAGGACGACACCAAGGCATCGCTCACCTCGGCGCTCTACAGCGTCCTGCGCTGAGCAACCCCCTCATACCGGGCGAGGCCGCAGGATCTGGGTCACCAGCGGCCTCGCCCGCCCGTTCTTCCTCCCCGGTCTCCTTCCCCCGGGCGCCCTTCACATCTGGCCGAGCCGGTGCGGGGGCGGTGCGGGGTGGACCGAGCCGGTCGCGGGACGGGCCCGGGGTGCCTGGGGGAAGCGCCTACTTCTTGGCCTTGTCCGTGGAGGACTCGGTGGACAGCGCGGCGACGAACGCCTCCTGGGGAACCTCGACGCGGCCGACCATCTTCATCCGCTTCTTGCCCTCCTTCTGCTTCTCCAGCAGCTTGCGCTTGCGGGAGATGTCGCCGCCGTAGCACTTGGCGAGGACGTCCTTGCGGATGGCGCGGATGTTCTCCCGGGCGATGACCCGGGCACCGATGGCCGCCTGGATCGGCACCTCGAACTGCTGCCTGGGGATGAGCTCGCGCAGCTTCTTGGCCATCTCGACCCCGTAGGCGTACGACTTCTCCCGGTGGACGATGGCGCTGAAGGCGTCCACCGCCTCGCCCTGGAGCAGAATGTCGACCTTCACCAGGTCCGACTCCTGCTCGCCCGAGGGCTCGTAGTCCAGCGAGGCGTAGCCGCGCGTACGGGACTTGAGCTGGTCGAAGAAGTCGAAGATGATCTCGCCGAGCGGCATGGTGTAGCGGATCTCGACGCGGTCCTCGGACAGGTAGTCCATGCCCTGCAGGTTGCCCCGGCGGTTCTGGCAGAGCTCCATGATGGCGCCGATGAACTCCGAGGGGACGAGCACGGTCGTCTTGACCATCGGCTCGAAGACCTTCTCCACCTTGCCGGTGGGGAACTCCGAGGGGTTGGTGACGACGACCTCCTTGCCGTCCTCCATGATCACTCGGTAGACCACGTTGGGCGCGGTGGAGATGAGCGAGAGGTTGAACTCGCGCTCCAGCCGCTCTCGGACGATCTCCATGTGGAGCAGGCCGAGGAAACCGCAGCGGAATCCGAAGCCCAGGGCCGCGGAGGTCTCCGGCTCGTAGTCCAGGGCGGCGTCGTTGAGCTGGAGCTTGTCCAGGGCCTCGCGAAGGTCGGGGTAGTCGTCACCGTCGATCGGATACAGGCCGGAGAAGACCATGGGCTTGGGGTGCTCGTAGCCGCTGAGCGCCTTGAGGGCCGGACGCGTCACGGAGGTCACCGTGTCGCCGACCCGCGACTGGCGGACGTCCTTCACGCCGGTGATCAGGTAGCCCACCTCGCCGACGCCGAGCCCCTTGTCGGCGATCTTCGGCTCGGGCGAGATGACGCCGATCTCCAGCGTCTCGTGGGCCGCGGTGGTGGACATCATCAGGATGCGCTCGCGCTTGCCCAGGTGACCGTCCATCACCCGGACGTACGTGATCACGCCGCGGTAGGTGTCGTACACCGAGTCGAAGATCAGCGCGCGGGCGGGCGCGTCGGCGTCGCCGACCGGGGCCGGGACGTTCGCCACCACGTGGTCCAGCAGCTCGCGGACGCCGATGCCGGTCTTGCCGGAGACCTTCAGCACGTCCTCCGGCTCGCAGCCGATGAGGTGGGCGATCTCCGCGGCGTACTTCTCCGGCTGGGCGGCCGGCAGGTCGATCTTGTTGAGCACCGGGATGATCGTCATGTCGTTGTTCATGGCCAGGTAGAGGTTGGCCAGGGTCTGCGCCTCGATGCCCTGCGCGGCGTCGACCAGCAGGATCGCGCCCTCACACGCCTGGAGCGACCGGGAGACCTCGTAGGTGAAGTCGACGTGCCCGGGGGTGTCGATCATGTTGAGGACGTAGTCGGTGTCCCCGACCTTCCACGGTAGCCTGACCGCCTGCGACTTGATCGTGATGCCGCGCTCGCGCTCGATGTCCATCCGGTCGAGATACTGGGCGCGCATGGAACGGTCGTCGACCACTCCGGTGATCTGCAGCATGCGGTCGGCGAGTGTCGACTTGCCATGGTCGATATGCGCGATGATGCAGAAGTTGCGGAGCACAGCGGGGTCGGTCTGGCCAGGCTGAATGCGCACCGGGGTCCGTTTCAACAGATTGATGACGATCATACGGCTGGCATGCCAGCCGTCTTCCATGGTGACATGTCCGGGTGATTGCCCGGACCAGAGCACGGCGCGGCCTGCGGTTCCTCGCTATGGTGGCGGCCCTGCTCCTCGCGCTTCCAGGGGTGGCCGTGGCCACCCTCACCCTGCAGTTTACCGGGACACCCGCCCCATGGGCGAAGACGACCGGCCACGACGCCCTGTGGCTGGGCCACGCGTGGGTCGACGGCCGCAAGACGGCCGACGATGTGCGTACCCTCGCCGCCCGACTGCGAAAGACCGGGATCAAGGACGTGTACGTCCATTCTGGCCCGTTCGACCCCGACGGGACACTACCCGCCGGCAAATATCCAAAGGCGGCCGACTTCCTGAAGTGGTGGCGCGAGGAACTCCCCAAGGTCAGGGTGTCGGCCTGGCTCGGCCAGAAGGTCGACGGCGTCCTGGACCTCGACGACGCGGCCTCCAGGCAGCGCGTGCTGGACGGCGCCCGCGCGATCACGGCGCTCGGCTTCGACGGCGTCCACTACAACTTCGAGCCGATCGGCGACGGCGACACCGACTTCCTCGACCTGCTCACACAGACCCGCGCGATCGTGGGCGACGGCCTGCTGTCCACCTCGACCCCGCAGATCGAGCCGTTCCCGCTCGTCCGCCCGGCCGCGCGCGCCGCCACCGGCCGCGACAAGTACTGGTCGCCCGACTACTTCCGCCAGGTGGCGAAGCTCACCGACCAGGTGGCGATCATGACCTACGACTCCTACCTCCCCTTCCCCTCCGTCTACGGCGGCTACGTCGTGCGGCAGAGCTCGCTGGCGCTGGAGCTCGTCCCCGAAGAGAAGACGGTGCTGATCGGCGCCCCGGCCTATCACGACCACGGCGTCTCCTGGGCCGACGAGGCCGAGAGCGTCGAGAAGGCGGCCAGGGGTGCCCGGCTGGCACTGACCTCGCACGGCAAACCGCGCGAACGGTTCGGCCTGGCGCTCTACGTCGACTTCGCCGCCACCAAGGAGGACTGGGCGGAGTACGAGAAGTTCTGGTTCAAGCCGTGAGGATTACGGTCCGAGCCACCACGGTCACACGCTAAACTGATCAGGCATCCTTCTGCCTGGCCTGTCGATTTGAGTGTCGACCATGGCAGTTGGTAGCCTAGTCAACTGCGTGTGGCGCGCCCTCTCTGCCCGCGCGCCCCATCCAACGACATTCACCGAGGCTTCTTCGTGGCGAACATCAAGTCCCAGATCAAGCGCAACCGGCAGAACGAGAAGGCCCGGCTGCGTAACAAGGCTGTCAAGTCTTCCCTGAAGACGGCCATCCGCAAGTTCCGCGAGGCCGCCGACCAGGGTAACGTCGAAGAGGCCGCCGTGCTGCAGCGCGCTGCCTCCCGCCAGCTGGACAAGGCCGCCAGCAAGGGCGTGATTCACAAGAACCAGGCCGCCAACCGCAAGTCGGCGATCGCCCAGCGCGCCGCCGCCCTGTCGGTCGCCAAGTAGCTCCACGTTTCGCGAACGCCGCACCCTTCGGGGATGCGGCGTTCTTGCGTTTCAGGCGCCTCTTCCCGGTGCGCCTCATGCCCCGCCCTGTGGCTCGGGGTGGCTCAGGCCGCCTCTCCCCGAAGCGCCTAACGCCCCGTGCGGCTGGCGACCACGGTCTGGACCATGTGCTCCAGCGCGTACGCGGGGTCGGCTCCGCCGCCCTTCACCTGCGCGTCGGCGGTGGCGGCGGCCTGGATCGCGCGGGCGAGACCCTCGGGGCCCCAGCCGTTCAGCTGCCGCTGGACCCGGTCGATCTTCCAGGGCGGCATGCCGAGATGGCTGGCGAGCTGGCCGCCCCGGAGGTTGCGAGGCGCGCCTCCCACCTTGGCCAGCGAGCGCAGGCCCCCGGCGAGCGCGCTCACCAGCAGGACCGGTGCCGTACCGGTCGAGAGCGCCCAGCGCAGCTGCTCCAGAGCGTCGCCCAGCCGTCCCTCGACGGCCGAGTCGGCCACGGTGAACCCGCTGACCTCGGCCCTGCCCCGGTGGTAGCGCGCGACGGCGGCCTCGTCGATCGTCTTGCCGGGGGTGTCGAAGGCGAGCTGGCTGCACGCGGCGGCCAGCTCGCGCAGGTCGTTGCCCACGGCGTCGAGGAGCGCGGCGGCGGCGTCGGCCCCGATGGTGCGTCCGGCCCGCTTCAGCTCCGCCTTGACGAACGCCAGGCGCTCGGCCGGTTTGGTCACCTTGGTGACGGAGACCACCTGGGCTCCGGCCTTCTTGACCCCGTCGACCAGGGCCTTCCCCTTGACGCCTCCCGGATGGACGAGGACCAGCACGGTCTCGTCCGCCGGGTGGGCCGCGTAGAAGACGACCTCGGCGATGACGTCCTTGCCGAGGTCCTGGGCCGAGCGGACGACCACCACGGACCTGTCACCGAACAGTGAGGGCGACGTCATGCGGGTGAGCTCTCCGAGCTCCATCTTCGAGCCGGGCAGATCGTGCACCTCGGCGGTCGGATCGGCGGCCTTGACCGCCGAGGTCACCTCGCTCACCGCGCGGTCGGCCAGGAGTTCCTCGTCGCCGAGTATCAGGATCACGGGTGCCGGATCGGTTGCCGCCATGACGAGCAGCATGCCACGTCCCGGTGCCGGGTGAGCCGCCGGCAAGTCGTTCGCAATCGGAATGCAGGTGCCGCGAGGCACCCTGGGAACAACACAGGAGGTGAGAACCATGACAAACTCCACTATTCGCCGCCACGCCTGCCCCCGCTGCGGAACGTCCCTCGACGAGGGTCCGATCATGTACCGTTGCGCGCGCTGCAGCCGGTCGGTCTACGCCGCCGACGTGGACACCGAGTTCCGCCGCCCGGCCAGGACCGGGAGCTGACCCGCGCTCCCCGGGCAGAACCGGGATCCGGCCCGCACCGCCCGGCCGGAACCAGGACCCGGCCCGCGCCACCCGGCCGGAATCGCCAGGCCAGAACCGAGGCCTGACCCGCACCGCCCGGCCAGGACCGGGATTCGACCGCACCGGCCCCGCCCATCCGGGCCGGGCGCCACGAGCCGCCCGCCAACGGGGCCGCGCGCCCCCGGGCGACGACCGCCAGAGCCCCCTCGCGGACCACCACCGCGAGGTCTCCCGACAGGTCCGTCCGGTAGGCGCGCATGCCGAGCCGGTGCAGCGCGGCCAGGGTCGACGGGGCGGGATGGCCGTAGCCGTTGTCCGCCCCCACGCTGATCAGAGCGGCGCGGGCACCGGAGGCGGCGAGGAAGGCCGGGTCGTACCTGCCAGAGCCGTGGTGCGGAACCTTGAGGATCTCGGCGGATGGCAGGCCGCGCCGGAGCAGCTCCGCCTGGGCCTCGGTCTCGATGTCTCCGCTGAGCAGAGCCGCCCCCGCGGCCCAGCGGACGTGCATCACGACGCTGGCGTTGTTGACGGCCGCCCCTTCCCCCGCGCCGGGCGGGGAGGCCTCGGCCACCGGGCCGATGACGGTGAGCTCCGAGGGCCCGAACCGCCAGCTCGCACCGGGCCTCGCCGCCCACTCGACCACGTGGCGGCGGGCGAGATCGGCGCTCAGCCTCACCCCCTCGCGCTCTCCGGCACCGTGCGGTGTCACCATCACCGCTCCCACGGCGCGCCCGCGAAAGACACCGTCGAGACCGCCCACGTGGTCGAGGTGCGGATGGGTGAGAACGACCAGCGGCACCTCCCCGACCCCCATGGAGCGCAGGCAGCGGTCCACCGGCACCGGGTCCGGCCCCGCGTCCACCACCACGGCCCGCCCTGGCCCCGCCGCGACGAGCAGAGCGTCTCCCTGACCGACGTCGCAGGCCACCAGTAGCCATCCGCGAGGCGGCCAGCGTGCCACGATCGGCGCGGCCACCGTCACGGCGAGGACCAGCCCGGTGAGGGCCGCCAGGGCGATCAGGCGCGGCCGCCGGTGCCGCAGCACCAGCACGGCGAGTGGCACGGCACCGGCCAGCAGGAGCAGCCCGGTGACGCCGCCCGGCCACGGGATCACGCCCAGCGGGAGCGCCGCGGTGTGCTCGGCCACCTCGATGATCCATCCGGTGGCCAGCCCCGCCGGCCGGACCAGCAGCTGGGCGAGCCCCATGTGCAGGGGCGCGACCAACGCCACCGCGAAACCGAGCAGGGTGGCGGGGGCCACGGCCGGGCCCGCGAGCAGGTTGGCCGGGATCGCCACCGGTGCGAGCTGTCCCGACATCAGCACCAGGACCGGGGTGACCGCGACCTGGGCGGCGGCGGCCACCGCGGTCGCCTCGGCGAACCATCGGGGCATACGGGCCGAGAGCCGGTCGCGCCAGCCCGGGGCGAGGACCAGGATGCCCGCGGTCGCCGAGACCGACAGGGCGAAGCCGTAGGAGCGGGCGAGGTCGGGGACGAAGAAGACCAGCCCCAGGACGGTCGCCGACAGGGCCGCGACACCGTCGCGCGAGCGGCCCGTGCCGAGGGCGAGGGCGGCGACCCCGCCCATCAGGAGGGCCCTGAGCACGCTGGGCGAGGGCCGGGCGACGACCGCGAAGGCGACCATGGCCGCCATCGCCAGCACCGCCCGCGCCGCGAGAGGCAGCCCGGCCACCCTGGCCAGCGCGACCGCCGCCCCCGCCACGACGGCGAGGTTCGCGCCGGAGACCGCGAGAAGATGGCTGAGGCCCGCCGCCTTGAAGTCGGCTTTGACCTGCTCGTCCATCCGGGACACGTCGCCGACCACCAGGCCGGGCAACAACCCGCGCTGCGCCGGCGGCAACACGTCGGCCGCCTCCCGTAACCCCGACCTGAGTGTCCCGGCCGCGCGCTGCTCCCAGGAAGGCCCGCTCAGGACTCGTGGTGCCCCCCTGACCAGCACCACCGCCGCGAGCAGCTCTCCGGGGTCGGCCCGGCCGAAGCGCCCGCTGACCTCCACTCGCTGGCTGGGCAGCAGGGATCGCCACCCGGCGCCCGAGACGAACAGCACCACCGGAGCCCGCAGCGCCACCCTGCCCGCGCCCGTCCCGACCGACTCGACCCGGGCGGGCACCACGAAACTCTCCCGCGGGAAGGGCCCTCCCCCACGGTTCGTCTCCCGGGGATCGTCGGTGACCACCACCTCGGCCGTCGCCGAGGCGTTCCTGCCCGCGAGCTCGGCGACCGGCCCCGTACCGACCGCGTGCACCCGGAAGGCCACCGACCCCGCCACCGCGGCGGCGCATCCCAGGATCGCGATCGCCGCGTTCCGCCGGCTCGCCGCCCCCTGTGCCCGGGTCAGGACGGCCACGGCCAGGGCACCCGTGGCCATGAGACCGGCCGTCACCGCACCGGTCGCGGCTGAGCAACCCAGCAGGACGAGGGCGGTCATCCATGAGACCGCCGCCGGCAGGACCAGATGCGTGGCATGCGCACGCCACCCCTTTCCTGAACCGCCCAGGATTCCCGACCCCTCGGACCCGCCGGGGGGTGCGGAGCCACCGGAGACTCCGGCCGTGGCGAACCTCGTCACGGCCGTCCTCGCGGCCGAGGTGTCAAACACGGGCCCTGTCCCGCATCTCTGCGTACTTCCGGTCGCCTATCCCGCTCACGTCGCGAAGCTGCTCGACGGAGCGGAAGCCGCCGTGTGCGTCGCGGTATTCGACGATGCGCCGGGCGAGCACCTCGCCCACGCCCGGTAGCTCCTCAAGCTGCTCGGGGGTGGCGGTGTTGAGGTCGACGACGGCGGTGGCGGGATCTGCCGGATTCACCGGAGCGGGCGCCGCCGCGACGGCGGCCGTACCGGAAAGGCCGACGACGATCTGCTCGCCGTCGACGAGCCTGCGCGCGAGGTTGAGGGATCCCGTGGCGGCCGCTCCACGGACGCCCCCGGCCTCCTGGAGCGCGTCGGCGACCCGTGAACCGCCGGGCAGCGTGATCACCCCGGGCCGGCGGACCTTACCCGTCACGTGAACGGTCAGCTCGGCGACCGGCGTGGACCCCTGCCGCGAAACGGTGACGGGCGCCGACAGCGGTGACCCGGCGATCGGCATCGGCGGGGCCAAGGGCTCGGGCTCCGGCTGGGACCGCCAGGCGTACACGCCGCCCGCGACGGTGGCCACCAGGGCGACGAGCAACAGGAGGCGCAGCCCCGGGCGGTCAGGACCGAGTGCGACCTTCTGGGTCGCCACGACCTTGCGAAGCGCCTCGAAGGACGGAGGGATCGGCGCCGAACGCATGCGCGCGGCGGGACCGTCGTGGACGACGTCCTCCGGCTCGCCCTGACCGCCGGCCCGCGCATGCCTGCCCTGGCACGGCGTGCCGGCCGGACGGCACGATGGGGGCACCCGGCCGGGTGATCCGCTCCCGGTCAGGATCCGCAGTCGCGACTCGGCTTGGAACCGCTCGGTGTTCTGGCCTGTGGTCCGCACCCGCAGGACGTTACGGAGACGGTGGCGGGCGCACTTTCACCGAATCTCGTTCTGGGGATAAGGGGACGATCGGCGGAGAGCGGGGACACAGGTCGGCCTGATCGGCGCGCGGGTCATCAGACGGATCCGAAGACCACACGGGCTCGAAGACGACACGGACCAGCGGACCTCACGGATCGGTGGACACCAGAGGCTCGCCCGCGGAGACGGTGATGCCGAGCATGCCTGGACCGACGTGCGCGCCGATCACCGGGCCGACCTCGACGACGATGACCTTGGCAAGGGCGGGAATGCGCCGGTGCAGTCGTGCGGCCAGGGTGTCCGCGCGGGACCGGGCGGCGAGGTGCTGGACGGCGACCTCCACCGGGCCCGTACCCGCGGCCTCGACCGCGAGGTCTTCGAGGCGGGCGATGGCACGGCTCGCCGTACGGACCTTCTCCAGGGGAGAGATCGCACCGTCGGAGATGTGCAGAATCGGCTTGATCATCAGCGCCGAGCCGAGGAGGGTCTCCGCCGCGCCGATCCGGCCTCCCCTGCGGAGATACTCCAGGGTGTCGACGTAGAAGAAGCTGCGCACCGACTCCATGCGGCGGCGGGCGGCGTCCGCCACCTCGGCCCGTGTCGCGCCCGCCGCGGCGGCGCTCGCGGCGGCCAGGACGGGGAACCCGAGACCCATGGCGATGGACCTGCTGTCGACGACGTCGACCGGGACGGGGGAATGCTCGGCCCCCGCCCGGGCGGCCTCGACAGTGCCGGACATCTCCGCCGACAGGTGGATGGAGACGATGCAGGTCGCGCCCCGGGCCGCCGCCTCGTTGTAGGCGTCCGTGAAACGGCTCGG
Source organism: Streptosporangium sp. H16 (assembly GCF_051918855.1). Taxonomy (NCBI): domain Bacteria; kingdom Bacillati; phylum Actinomycetota; class Actinomycetes; order Streptosporangiales; family Streptosporangiaceae; genus Streptosporangium; species Streptosporangium sp. H16. The sequence goes on along the minus strand of NZ_JBPXMD010000005.1, from coordinate 322,178 downwards.
GGCGGGCATGGAGGTCGTCACCTGGCGCCGTTCCCGCAGCATGTCGCCCATGCTCGCGCCCTCGATCCGCGGCATGTCGTCGAGCGGTCTGCCTCCCACGATCATCTGGAGCGGCACCACGACGATTCCCCTGCGGGAGACCTCCTCAGGAGGGAGGTAGGCGGTGGAGTCCGTGACGACGGCGACCGGCGGAGACATGCCCAGAGGTTACGCGGTGGAGATCACACGGAGGAGACGGGATCGGTTCCTCCCCGGGTGAACGACTCCCCGGGTGAACGACGAGGAGCCCTCCTGAAAGAGGAGGAGCCCTCGTGAACGGCGAGGAGCCGCGAGCGCGAGGGAAACGGCCGCTCGAGGGGAGAACCCGTCGGACGGAGGGGCCACCGGAGGGGAGGAAGGGAGGGGTCGCCGGAGGGGAGGATCCGGCGGGCGAGGGTTCCGAGGGCGAAGCCTCCGGAAGGGGGGAGACCTACTGGACAGGGGTGCCGCCGCGCCAGACCCGGCGGGGCTTGAGGCCGAAGGCCCAGGCGAAGGCACCCTCGTGGTCGGCGTCCCACTGGACGATGTCGGCCAGGCGGCCGGGGGCGAGAACGCCGCGATCGGGAGCGCCGAGGACCGTGGCACCACCGAGGGTGGCGGCCCGGAGGGCGTCGCCGACGCTCATGCCGAAGGCCGCGACGGCGAGGCTGATGACCAGGGACATCGAGGTGATGCCGCAGTGGCCCGGGTTGTGGTCGCTGCCGAGGGCCACCGTGACCCCCTGGGCGAGCATCCGGCGGACCGGGGGCAGGCTGCCACGCTGGAGAGCGGTCCCGGGGCAGACCACGGCGGGGACGCCGTAGCGGGCCAGTATCGCGATGTCCTCGTCGGTGGTGTGGTGGAGCAGGTCGGCGGAGGCGCAGCCGAGTTCGGCGGCGAGCTGGACGGCGCCGCGCCGGGTGTAGGCGCCGGCGTGCAGGCGTGGCAGCAGGCCGACGTTGCGTCCGGAGGCCAGGACCCAGCGGGCCTCCTCCGCGGTGAAGTGGCCCTCGTCGCAGTAGACGTCGACACCGTCGGCTCCCGCCGCGGCGGCGTCGGCGCACCAGGCGCCCACGGCCTCGACGTAGTCGCGCTGGCGGCCGAAATACTCGGGCGGGACGACGTGCGCGGCCATGAAGGTCACGTGCACCCGCGGCATCATCGGCTCTTTCTCCAGCTCGCGCAGGAGTCGCACGTCGGCCAGCTCGCCGTCACGGGTGAGGTGGTAGCCGGTCTTGGCCTCGATGGTGGTGGTGCCGCTGAGCAGCCAGTCGCGGAGCCGCTCGCGGACGCCGTTGCAGAGCGTCCAGGGGTCGGTGCCGCGGGTGACCGTCACGGTGGAGCCGATGCCGCCGCCCGCCGCGGTGATCGCGGACGGGGTGGACCCGCTGGAGCGCATCGCCATCTCGGCGTAGCGGTTTCCCGCGTAGACCGGATGGGTGTGCGCGTCGATCAGGCCGGGAGTGACCAGCGCGCCGCCCAGGTTCTCGACATGGTCGACGTCGACGATGTCGTCGACGACCCCCGGCACGCTCTGCGGAAGATCCGCGGCGCGGCCGACCCAGGCGATCCGGTCGTTGTGGACGAGGATCGCCGCGTTGCTGAACACGTCGTTTCCGGTCCAGAGCCGGCCGATGTTGGTCAGGAGGCGGACCGTCATCGCATCACCGCCTTGTGTTCAGGGGAAGACACCTGGAGGAGGACCGCACCCGGACGGGGCGAGCCGCCCCGGACGTCGCCGGGCACCGTGCCCTTCAAGCCCGCTGTGAGTCCGGACGGCATCGGGGGGTCTCCTGCTCTCATCCGCGTATTCGCTGTGCGGCGACAGTATCGCCGAGATCATGATCGGGCGATTTCAGTTCAGTTACGTTATTTCACAAGTCGGCCCGCTGTACAGGCTAATTGGGAAGAACGCCGCCCCTCCGCGACCGCACCTCACCCGTCGGCTCGACGATCACGCGTGGCGTTGAGCAACTTTCCACAGCTCAGACTACTTCTTCATCGCCCGTAACAGTAGTCACCAGAGCAACTTGCGTCATAACATCTCGCTAGATTTGCCTTATGGTAGCAATCTAAACCTTGGGCGACCACTGTCACTTTTGAGGCTTTTGTACGTTTTATCCCTCTTGTAGTACAGCCACATCGGGCCTCTCGGCGCAAGTTTCACCATTGAAACACCGTTCGCCACCACTCTAGGCTGACATCCGGAAGGCTCACGCCCCCTCGGCCCTCTTCCCCTGCGGCCCCCTCGCGACCCCTCCTGCGGCCCCCGCGCTCACCCGCGATCTTCCTCGGGACTCCGCGCGTGGCACGGCACCCTGAGATCACCCCCGAAGCCCGTGACGTGATACGGCCGCGCCGGCCGCTCGACCCGGTCGCCCCACCCTTCCGAAGCTCTGATGACAAGCGTCCCGCCCAACCTCAAAAAAGGTCGTAAGCAGGACGTCCCATGTAGCCTTTCGTGCGAATTGTCTCCAGGTCGTACGCATGGGAGTTGCCTTGTCCGTCCACGCGGACGCCGGTCGGCGTCGCATCGAAGAACTTTTCCAGGAGCACGAGGCGCGCGTCCTCAAGCGCTGGCTTGAGATCGCCCGTTCGTCCACCGGCGGCACCGGCAATCAGGCGGATCGCGGAGGTCTCGCCGACCAGTTGGGCGAGCTCTACCAGGCGCTGCGCCAGTCGTTCGACGACTCCGGCGACCTCAGCGACCTGCGCGGCCTGCTCGCCGAGCTCTCCCGGGACCGTGCCCGCCAGGGTTTCACCCCGACCGAGACCGCGATCGTGGTGTTCGGCCTGAAGGAGGCGCTCTACGAGATCGTCGAGGAGGACGGCTCTCCCGAGGCCGTGCGAGGTTTCATCTGGTTTTCCCGGGTAATCGACGACCTCGGGCTCTTCACCATGGAGAGCTACACGGCGGCCAGGGAGAAGATCATCATCGATCAGGCGGAACAGCTGCTCGAGCTGTCCACCCCGGTGGTCAAGCTCTGGGAAGGCATCGTCGCGGTGCCGCTGGTCGGCACGCTCGACTCGGCCAGGACCCAGGTCGTCATGGAGAAGCTGCTGCAGACGCTCGTCGACACCGGCTCCGAGCACGCGGTCATCGACATCACGGGTGTGCCCGCCGTCGACACCGAGGTCGCCCAGCACCTGCTCAAGACCGTGGTGGCGGCCCGGCTGATGGGCGCCGAGTGCGTGATCTCCGGCATCCGCCCGCAGATCGCCCACACCATCGTCACCCTCGGCATCGAGTTCGGCGACATCGTGACCAAGGCCACCCTCGCCGACGCGCTGGCTCACACGCTGCGGGCGAGCGGGGTCAAATTCGTCAAGGGCGGGGAGTCCCGCATAGCGGTACGGACGGTGGAGAGCTGATGGATCGCGTCCCCATCCTCAAGCTCGGCGACATCCTGATCGTCTCCATCCAGATCGACCTGCAGGACATGAGCGTGCTCGCGCTCCAGGAGGACCTGTCGGAGAAGGTGGTCGAGACCGGCGCGCGAGGAGTGATCATCGACATCACCGCCGTGGAGATCGTCGACTCCTTCATCGGCCGGATGCTGGCCACCATCGCGGCGATCTCCCGCATGCTCGACGCCGAGACGATCGTCGTCGGCATGCGCCCGGCGGTGGCGATCACCCTCGTCGAGCTCGGCCTCTCCCTCGGCGGCGTGCGCACGGCGCTCAACCTCGAGAAGGGCGTCGCGCTGCTGAACCAGATCGAAAGCTCCCAAGCCTCCACGGCCGCCTGGTGACGACCGTGGAGGAGTTGCCCATCAACGTCAACGGCGACGTCGTGCTGGTCCGCCAGCACGTCAGGACCGTCGCCGTGAACGTGGGCCTGTCCCTGGTCGACCAGACCAAGGTGGTGACCGCGGCCAGCGAGCTGGCCCGCAACGCCCTGGTGTACGCGGGAGGCGGGCAGGTACGGGTCGAGGTCGTCCACAAGGGCGTGCGGCGGGGCCTGCGGATGGTGTTCAGCGACAACGGGCCCGGCATCCCGGACATCGAGCAGGCGCTGACCGACGGGTGGACGACCGGCGGAGGCCTCGGCCTCGGCCTCAGCGGCTCCCGCCGCCTGGTCGACGAGTTCGACCTGGAATCGACTCCCGGTGAGGGCACGTTGATCACGGTGACGAAATGGGCACGCTGATCCACTCCCAGCACGACACCTGGGTACGGGCCGAGGACGCCAGCGCGATCGGCGCCCTCCGCCGTACCGCCGTGACGCTCGCGGAGATCCGCGGGTTCAGCGAGGAGGACACCGGGCGGGTCGCCGTCGCGGTGAGCGAGGCCGCGTCGAACCTGGTCAAGCACGCGACCGAGGGCGTGATGCTGATCCGCCCGCATCCGGAGCTGGACTCGGCCGTGGAGGTCCTCGCGATCGACCGGGGGCCGGGAATGCCGGACGTCTCGCGCGCCCTGCGCGACGGCTACTCCACCACCGGCACGCTCGGCATCGGGCTGGGCGGCATCGCCCGGATGGCCAGCGGGTACGAGGTTCACTCGATACCCAACCGGGGCACCGTTCTCGGCATGTACTTCGTCGCGCAGGACGCCTCGCGTCCTGCGTGCCGGGTGAGCGGCCTGACCCGCCCGATCGGCGAGGAGACCGTCTGCGGCGACGCGTTCGTGATCACCGAGGAGGGCACCACGACGACCGTGATGCTCTGCGACGGCCTGGGGCACGGACCCGCGGCCGCCCAGGCCGCCCAGGAGGCGGTACGGCTGTTCCTGCGGCACGCCGACCTCGCCCCGGTCACCGCCCTGGAGCGCATCCACGCCGGCCTCGGCCACACCAGGGGCGGCGCGGTCGCCGTGGCCCGCGTCGACGGCGCCGCGGGCACGGTGAGCTTCGCCGGCCTCGGCAACGTCTCCGCGTGGATCGCCCACAACGACGGCCGCCAGGGAATGATCTCCGTCCCGGGCATCGCCGGGCACAAGGCCAGGACCCTGCGCCAGTACGAGTACGCACTGCCCCGGCACGGCGTCGTCCTGCTCCACTCCGACGGCCTGACCGAACGCTGGGACATCACCTCCTATCCCGGGCTCGTCACGCGCCTCCCCTCCGTCGTCGCCGGCACGCTGCTGCGTGATGCCGGGACCCGCCGGGACGACGCCTGCGTGGTCGCCGTCAGGCCGGGCGCATGACCGGGGACGAGCTGAGCCGGATTCACGTCCAGGACGACCAGGACGTCTTCGCCATGCGCAAGCTGGGTCGCGAGGTGGCGGAGAGCGTGGGGCTGGAGGCCCAGGACCAGATCCGGGTGGCCACCGCGCTGAGCGAGATCGGCAGGGAGTTCGTCGAGGCGGGTGCCGACATCTCCGTCTCCTTCCGGCTGGAGCGGGACGCCCTGCTCGTCGCGGTCGACTTCTCGGCGAAAACCGACTTCCGTCCCTCGGACGGCGTGACACTGGCGGGGCGTCTCGTCGACCTCATCGAGCTCGATCCCGCCGAGGGAAGAATAAGCATGGTCAAACGGCTCCCGCAGGGCCGCAAGCCGAGACTCTCGGCGGAGGAGATCCGCGCCAAGATCGCCGCTTCGACACCCACCACCGCCCTCGACGAGCTGCGCAGGCAGAACAGCGAGCTCGCCGAGACCCTGGAGGAGGTCCTGCAGCTCAACACCGAGCTCCAGGAGACCAACCAGGGGGTGCTGGCGCTCTACAACCAGCTGTCCGAGGAGCTGGAGGAGACCAACCGCGGCGTCGTGGCGCTCTACGCGGAGCTGGACGAGAAGTCCGCGCAGCTCCGGGCGGCGAGCGACGCGAAGAACAGGTTCTGGGCCACCGTCAGCCACGAGCTGCGCACCCCCCTCAACTCGATCATCGGCCTGGTCCGCCTGCTGGTGGGACCGGGCGGGGATCCGCTGGCCGCCGAGCAGCTCCACCAGATCAACCTCATCGGCTCCTCGGCGGAGACGCTGCTGTCACTGGTGAGCGAGCTGCTCGACATGGCGAAGGCCGAGGCGGGGAGACTCGACCCCCAGCCCTCCATGGTCGATCTGGTGGCCCTGGCCGAACGGCTGCGCATGACGCTGCGCCCCACCACCGGCAACGACGAGGTGACGCTCACGGTAGAGGTCTCCCAGGCGCCGCGGGAGATGCTGGTGGACGAGGTGATGCTCACCCGAATCCTGCGCAACCTGCTCTCCAACGGGCTGAAGTTCACCGAGCACGGCGAGGTCAAGCTGAAGGTGAACCTCGACGCGGCCACCCACGACCTGGTCTTCACCGTGACCGACACGGGAATAGGCGTGCCCGAGGAGCACCTGGAACGCGTCTTCGAGGAGTTCTTCCAGGTTCCCGGGCCGATCCAGGTGCGGAGCAAGGGGACCGGGCTCGGCCTGCCGTACGCCCGGCGGCTGGCGGAGGCGCTGGGCGGCGCGCTGCACCTGGCCAGCGTCGCCGGGTCCGGCACCACGGCCACCCTGAGGCTGCCCTACCGGCACGACGGGGCTCCCGTGGTCGGCCGGTTGCTCATCGTGGACGACGACGAGGAGTTCCGCGCCACCGTACGCCGGATGCTCACCGGGTTCGCCGCGCACATCGACGAGGCCTCCGACGGGCTCATGGCCCTGGAGATGATGAAGGAGAACCCGCCCGACATCGCGCTGGTGGACCTGCTGATGCCCCGCCTCGACGGCACCGCGCTGATGCTGCGGATGTCGGACGACGAGCGGCTGCGCGAGGTTCCGGTGATCGTCGTGACCGTCGCCACGTCGCGCCAGGTCCCCGAGAGGGCACACATGATGATCTCCAAGCAGGGGCTCCGCCGTGACACCCTTCTGGAGGCGATCGGAAGCGCCCTCGGACACGTGGATGGGTGACAACGGGGCGACGGTACTCGTCGTGGACGACACCCCGACCAAGCTGTACATCCTGTCGAGCTGGCTGCGGCGCTCGGGGCACCAGGTCGTGCAGGCCACCGGCGGCATGGAGGCGCTCGTCAAGGTCAGGGAGCTGCGGCCGGACCTCGTCGTCCTGGACGTGCGGCTGCCCGACATCAGCGGCTACGAGGTCTGCGAGCAGATCAAGGCGGACCCGGCGACGTCCTCCATCCCGGTCATCCAGATCTCCGGGGCGGCGATCACCCCGGCCGACCGGGCGCAGGGCCTCGAACGCGGGGCCGACGCCTACCTGGCGGAGCCGGTCGAGCCGGACGAGTTCGCCGCGACCGTCGAGGCCACGCTGCGCTACTACCGCGCCCGGCAGCGGGCCGAGCTGATGGCCATGCGGCTGGCCGCCCTCACCGAGGTCACGCTCTCGATGAACGCCGCCGAGACGTTCGAGGAGCTCCTCGCCACGGCCGTCGAGGGAACCTCACGAATCATGGGGAGGCAGGCGGGCACGCTCGCCCTGCCCCCTGACGGCCGGACCCGCAGGTTCTCCGCCTTCCCCTCGGAGGCCCCCGTCGCCAAGGTCGCGGCGCCGGACACGCTGCCCGGGCTGAGCGCGATGTCCCTGGGCGCCGCCGCCGGTACGCAGGTCTTCACGGTGCCGGCCGCCGAGTGGCTGGAGCTGATGCCCGACGCGACGCTCAGTGGCGACGTCTCGGCCGTGGTCTGCCGCACCAAGCTGGGCAGACCTCCCGTCTACCTCGGGGTGGAGGGGACATCGCCACTCGACGCCGACGAGTCCAACGTGCTGCGCCAGCTCGGGCAGGCCCTCGCCCTGGCCGTGGACGCGCTGCGGGCGTACGCCGAGGAGCACGCGATCGCCCTCACCCTGCAGCGCAGCCTGCTGCCGACGCGGATCCCCGAGATCCCCGGGCTCGCGATCAGCTGGCGGTACCAGCCGGCGGTCGACAACGTCGAGGTCGGCGGCGACTTCTACGAGGTCCTGCGGATGGGCCGGCGGGTGCTCATCGCCATCGGCGACGTCCAGGGACACTCGCTGCTGGCCGCCACCGTCATGGCGGAGCTGCGCCACGCACTGCGCGCCTCCGTCATCGGCACCTCGGACCTCGGCGCGTCGATGGCGCTGCTCAACGAGGTGCTGCGGCGCTACCACCCCGGCATGACCGCCACCGTGTGCCTGCTCCTGCTCGACCCGGCGACCGGGGAGATGGAGATCGCGAACGCGGGGCACATCCCGCCCCTCTTCATCGCGGACGACCAGGCCGGCTATCACCGCCTGGGCAATCTCCTGCTGGGAGTGGCCGAGGAGACCTACCGGGTCGACCGGGTGAACATCCCCGAGGGAGGCTCGGTGCTGATGTTCACCGACGGGCTCATCGAGGACCGCGACAAGCTGCTCGACGAGAGCCTGGAGATCGTGCGGCACCTGGCGGAGCGGGTGGAGGAGGACCAGGAGGTCTTCTGCGACCGGCTGATCGAGCGGTTCGGCGCCAGGGAGGACGACGTGGCGCTGGTGATGTTCCGCCGCGGGGCGCGTCGCTGAGACCCTTCGCCGTACCGTCCCGCGGGACGGTACGGCGTGCCGGAAGGGCGGGTCAGACGGCGGTCTCGACCGGCTTGGCGGTCTTCTCCAGCTCGGCGAAGAGGCCGGGCAGGACCCTGGCGTGCAGGACCGTGCCGTCCCCGGTGTGCTCGACGCCGAGGACCTCGCCCTCCTTGTGCGCCCGGGAGATCAGGTCGCCGCGCTCGTACGGCACGAGAAGCCTGACCTCCTGGTCGAAGCGGGGCAGCTCCCGCTCGATCACGGCCCTCAGCTCGTCGAGCCCGGCACCGGTGCGGGCCGAGACCACGACGGTGTGACTCTCCTTCGCGGTCAGCTGGGCCAGCACCACCGGGTCGGCGGCGTCGGCCTTGTTGATGACCACGATCTCGGGGATGTCGCGGGCGCCCTCGATGTCACCGATCACCTCGCGCACAGCGGCGAGCTGCGACTCGGGGTCGGGGTGCGAGCCGTCGACCACGTGCAGGATCAGGTCGGCGTCGCCGACCTCCTCCAGCGTGGAGCGGAACGCCTCGACGAGCTGGTGCGGCAGGTGCCGGACGAACCCGACGGTGTCGGCCAGCGTGAACAGGCGGCCGTCGGGCGTGTGCGCTCTGCGGACCGTCGGGTCGAGCGTGGCGAACAGGGAGTCCTCGACCAGCACTCCCGCGCCGGTCAGCCGGTTCAGCAGCGAGGACTTGCCCGCGTTGGTGTATCCGGCGATGGCCACGGCGGGGACCTCGCGCTGCAGGCGCCGCGAGCGCTTGGTCACGCGGGCGGTGGTCATCTCGCCGATCTGGCGGCGCAGCTTGGCCATCCGCTCGCGGATCCGGCGGCGGTCCAGCTCGATCTTGGTCTCACCGGGGCCACGACCGCCCATGCCGACGCCGCCCGCGGCGCGACCGCCGACCTGGCGGGACAGGTTGCCACCCCAGCCTCGCAGGCGCGGCAGCAGGTAGTTGAGCTGCGCGAGCTCGACCTGCGCCTTGCCCTCGCGGCTCTTGGCGTGCTGGGCGAAGATGTCGAGGATCAGCATGGTCCGGTCGATGACCTTGACCTTGACGATCTCCTCCAGCTGGCGGAGTTGGCCGGGGCTCAGCTCTCCGTCGCACACCACGGTGTCGGCACCGGTGGCGGAGACGATGTCGGCGAGCTCCTGTGCCTTTCCCGAACCGATGTAGGTCGCGGTGTCGGGCTTCTGCCGGCGCTGGATCAGACCCTCCAGCACTTCCGAACCCGCGGTCTCGGCGAGGAGCTTCAGCTCCAAGAGGGAGTTCTCGGCGTCGGTCGCCGTTCCGGAGGTCCAGACGCCGACCAGGACGACCCGCTCAAGCCGCAGCTGGCGGTATTCGACCTCGGTGACGTCTTCCAGCTCCGTGGAGAGGCCCGCCACCCGGCGGAGTGCCTGGCGCTCGGCCAGATCCATCTCGCCGTTGTCGAGCAGGTCGTCGAATCGGTCGATGTCCAGCGGCTCACGAGTGTCTATGTCGTCGCTCCATTCAGATGGTTGGTGCTTACGCGTTCTTCTCATATGAGTGAACGCCCGAACACCCCGGGTCTCTTCCCCCCGATGGTGCCACGGGAACCCCTACGTCATCACCTGGTTATCACCACTTCGTCCCCGCGGGGCCCGGGCGCCCCGATCGGGCTCCGGGGAACGCCCCGGGGTCGTGGCGTCAGGGAAGCAGGACCTGGGCGTCACCGGAACCGGTCTTCAGCGTGACCTTGCGGGGCGAGGCGGGGTCCTTCGTCACCTCCACGGCCTCGTCACCGGAGCCGGTCTCGGCGGTGACGTCGTAGCCGCCCTGGGGAAGGTACGCGACGACGTCGCCGCTCCCGGTCTCGATCCGCACCCCCTCGGGCGCGGCGGAGAATCTCGCCTCGATGTCGCCGGAGCCGGTCTCGGCGGTGAACCGCTTGGAGGTGAGGCTGCCGGCCTCGATGTCGCCGGAGCCGCTCACGGCGTTCACCTCCCCGGTCAGCCCGCGCATCGTGATGGTGCCCGAGCCGGTGTCGAGCTTGGTCGCGAGGCCCCGCGGGATCTCGACCTTGTAGTCCACCGTGCAGTTCCCGCGGCACTCGTCGCGCAGGGTGAGCGTGCCGCCGTCCACCGGGTGCCGGGGGGTGGGCTTGTCGCCGCGCCAGTGGATGGTCTCGGTCACGTGGACGGCCGTCCGGTCCGACTCGGTGACCACGATGTCGCCGGAGCCGGCGGCGACGTCCAGGTTCGTCAGCTTGGCGGTGACGTCGTAGGAGACGACCTCCTGCCGCCGCTCGCGGAAGTCGAGGGCGAGGTCGCATCCCGAGAGCACGAACACCGACCCCAGGACCGCTCCGGTGACGAGCATGTTCTTCCTCATGCGCTCAATCCTCGATTTCCCGGGAAGCCCTCGCTCCCCATGTGCGACCGGTCCGTTCTCCCCCTCTGCCGAGGGCGCTGACCCCACTCTCTCCGAGTCCGCCTCCCAGATCATCGGGGAACTCCCCGAGCGAGCCCTGAGGAAGACCCTGCCTTTGACCCGCAACCGACCCTCAAGTAGCGTCGATTCCACAATTCAGAATTACTTTTCTACTATGCGGAAAATTGCACGGAAAGAGGGACTCATGGACGGTGTGGAGATCGGCGGCCCCATCCAGGACCGCTTCGACGAGATCCTCACGCCGGAGGCACTGGCCTTCGTGGCCACCCTCCAGCGTGAGTTCGACGGCCGACGCCTGGAGCTGCTGGAGGCCCGCCAGGCCCGCCAGGCGGAGCTGTCGGCGGGCGGCACCCTCGACTTCCTGTCCGAGACCAGGCACGTGCGCGAGTCCGAGTGGCACGTCGCCCCGCCCGCGCCCGGGCTGGTGGACCGCCGCGTGGAGATCACCGGCCCCGTCGACCGGAAGATGACGATCAACGCGCTGAACTCGGGCGCCAAGGTCTGGCTGGCGGACTTCGAGGACGCCAACGCCCCCACCTGGGAGAACACCATCGGCGGCCAGCTCAACCTGCGCGACGCGCTCGACCGGACCCTGGACTTCTCCGCCGGGGAGAAGAATTACGCCCTCAAGCCGGACACCGAGCTGGCCACCATCGTGGTCCGTCCCCGCGGCTGGCACCTGGACGAGAAGCACCTCACCCTCGACGGCAGGCCGTTCTCCGCCTCCCTCGTCGACTTCGGCCTCTACTTCTTCCACTCGGCGCAGCGGCAGATGGCCAAGGGCAAGGGCCCGTACTTCTACCTGCCGAAGATCGAGTCGCATCTGGAGGCCCGTCTCTGGAACGACGTCTTCGTCAGGGCCCAGGAACTGCTCGAGATCCCCCAGGGGACGATCCGGGCGACGGTGCTCATCGAGACCTACCCGGCCGCGTTCGAGATGGAGGAGATCCTCTACGAGCTCCGCGACCACTCCGCGGGCCTCAACGCGGGCCGCTGGGACTACCTCTTCAGCGTGATCAAGAAGTTCCGCACCCGCGGCCGCGAGTTCCTGCTGCCCGAGCGCAACGCCGTGACGATGACCGCCCCGTTCATGCGCGCCTACACCGAGCTGCTGGTCCGCACCTGCCACCGGCGCGGGGCCCACGCCATCGGCGGGATGGCCGCGTTCATCCCCTCCCGCCGCGACCCCGAGGTCAACAAGGTCGCTCTGGAGAAGGTCACCGCCGACAAGACCCGCGAGTCCGGTGACGGTTTCGACGGCTCGTGGGTGGCGCACCCCGACCTCGTGCCGATCTGCCGCGACGTCTTCGACGCCGTTCTCGACGACCGGCCGAACCAGCTCCACCGCCTGCGCGAGGACGTCTCCGTCTCCGCCGCCGACCTGCTCGCGGTCTCCAAGACCCCCGGCGACATCACCGAGGCGGGGCTGCGCAACAACGTGGACGTGGCGCTGCGCTACCTGGCCGCCTGGATGGGCGGGCAGGGCGCGGTGGCGATCCACAACCTGATGGAGGACGCGGCGACCGCCGAGATCTCCCGTTCCCAGATCTGGCAGTGGATCCACAACGGCATCGAGCTCGCCGACACCGGCAATGTGGTGACCAGGGAACTGGTCGAGAAGATCATTGACGAGGAGCTCGCCAAGATCGAGGCGGAGCCCGGCTACGACGAGACCCTCTACGGCCAGGCCACCGCCCTGTTCAAGGAAGTCGCCCTGGACGACGACTTCGCGGAGTTCCTTACTCTCCCGGCGTATGCGCGTATGCCGTGACATGACCATTCCGACGGTGAGGAATCCTCATCCCCTGGCGGGGATTCCTCACTCCGAGCGGCCACCGGGGGCGGATGCGGACGTCGGGCCGAGTGGATACTTTGCGTGCATGAGCGATGACAGGAACGGCGAGGGAGCCGGACAGGACGGGTACGAAGCGCTGCTCGACGCCGTCAAGCGCGAGATCATCGGCAGCAGGGGGCGGGTGGCACTGCTCACCACCGACACCGAGCTGATCCGCCAGTACTGGCGGATCGGCCGCCACATCCTCGACCGGCAGCCGGACGAGGAGTGGGGAAGGAAGATGGTGCCCCGGCTCTCGGCCGACCTGCGCGGCGCGTTCCCCGAGGCGACGGGCTACTCGCGGACCAACCTCCTCTACATGAGGGCCTTCGCGGCGGCCTGGCCCGACTCCGTCCCGCAGACTGCGCGGCCGATTCCCTGGGGTCACCACATCGTCCTGCTGGATATGCTGGACAACAGGGCGACCAGGGAGTTCTACGCGCGCAAGACCGCGGACGAGGGATGGGCCAGGGGCGTCCTGATCACGATGATCAAGGGCCGGCTCCACCTGCGCATCCGCCGCTCCCCGGCAGGACCCGCCCGCACGCCGCCCTCCCCCGACTGCCGGGCGTCGCAGCGGGCGGCCGGCGAGCCCCGCTTCGCCGGTCTCGTGGACGAGGGCCCCAGGCACGGCAGGAACGCCGGCGCCCCCGCGCTGAGCGAGAATTCGAGACGAGGATGACGAGGGTGCCGTCCTCGATCGGCCGATGGAGGCCGGCGGGCACCGGCGGCGCCGGTCCGCCGGGCACGCCGGGCACGCCGGAGGAGGAACGATGTCGACGAAGACCCTGGACGAGCCGGCCCGCAGGTTCGAGGAACTCCTCGGCCCCGGGTCGGTCATCACCGATCCCGTACGGCTGCGCACCTACGAGTGCGACGGGCTGACCCACCACCGGGTCACCCCCGGCGTCGTGGTGCTGCCCGAGAGCGCCGAGCAGGTCGCGGCCGTGGTGAGGATCTGCAACGAGTACGGCCTGCCGTTCGTGGCCAGGGGCGCCGGGACGGGACTGTCGGGCGGCGCCCTGCCACGGGCCGACGGGGTGCTGGTCGTGACCTCGAAGATGCGGCGGATCCTCTCCGTCGACCTGCCGAACCGGCGGGCGACCGTGGAGCCGGGGGTCACCAACCTGGCGATCACCGAGGCCGTCCGCGACCTGGGCTACTACTACGCGCCCGACCCCTCCAGCCAGCAGGTCTGCACGATCGGCGGCAACGTGGCGGAGAACTCCGGCGGCGCGCACTGCCTGAAGTACGGCTTCACCGTCAACCACGTGGTCGGCCTGGAGATCGTCACCCCCGACGGCGACATCGTCGAGCTCTCGGACACCGACCCCGGCTACGACCTGCTGGGCGCGTTCGTCGGCTCGGAGGGCACCCTCGGCATCGCGACCAAGGTCGTCGTACGGCTGAGCAGGCTGCCCGAGTCCGTCACGACGCTGCTCGCGGCGTTCGAGGACATCGAGCGGGGCGGGCAGGCGGTGTCGGCGATCATCGGCGGCGGCATCGTGCCCGCCGCGATCGAGATGATGGACGCCCTCGCCGTCGAGGCGGCCGAGGCGGCCGTGGCGTGCGCCTATCCCGAGGGCGCGGGGGCGGTGCTCATCGTGGAGCTGGACGGCCCCGCCGAGGAGGTCGCGCACCAGTTCGGCGAGGTGACGCGGATCTGCCGGGAGAGCGGCGCGTTCGAGATACGGGTCGCCGACGACCCGGCGGAGCGGGCCGCGATCTGGCGGGGCCGCAAGTCGGCGTTCGCCGCGGTGGGCCGGATCAGCCCCGCCTACATCGTCCAGGACGGCGTCGTCCCCCGGACCGCGCTGTCCGGGGTGCTGGCGAGCATCGACGCCCTCTCCCGCGAGTACGGCATCAGGGTGGCGAACGTCTTCCACGCCGGTGACGGCAACCTGCACCCGCTGGTGTTGTTCGACGACGCGGAGCCGGACGCGGAGGAGAGGGCGGAGATCGTCTCGGGGAGGATCCTCGACCTGTGCATCGAGCACGGCGGCTCCATCACCGGCGAGCACGGCGTCGGCGTGGACAAGTCCCGATATATGACCAAAATGTTCTCCGAGGACGATCTCAACACCATGCAGCTGGTGCGCTGTGCCTTCGACCCCCGCGGCCTGTCGAACCCGGGCAAGATTTTCCCGACCCCCCGGCTGTGCGGCGAGGTCCCCGGGGTCCGCAAGGGCGTGCACCCGCTGGTCGAGTCGGGACAGGCGGAGCAGTTCTGATGGGAACACCGCTGGAGGCGGCTTTGACGGCACCGGTGAATACGCTGAGGGCACTGAGGGCACTGAGGGCACTGCGCGAGACGGGCGTGACGATCAGGGAGGCGACCGCCGACGACGCGGTGGGCGGGGTGCGGTCGCGCTGGGTGGCCCTGCCGGAGAACACCGGGGAGGTCGCCGCGCTGATGCGTGTCTCGGCGGCGCACGACCTGGCCGTGGTCCCGGTGGGAGACGGCACCAAGCTCGACTGGGGCAATCCCCCCGAACGGTGCGACCTGCTGATCGACACCTGCTGCCTGCTCCTGGGGAACGGGTCGGGGGTCGAGCACTCCTCGGGCGACCTCGTGGCGCGGGCCGGCGCGGGGCTTCCCCTCGACGTCCTCGACGACACGCTCTCGCGATCGCGGCAGGAACTCGCCCTGGACACCCCCCTGGGCACCGGCACGGTCGGCGGCACGCTCGCCACCGCGGTCGCCGGGCCCCGCAGGTTCCGCTACGGCACCGCCCGCGACCTGCTGATCGGCATCACGGTCGTGCTGGCCGACGGCACGATCGCCACCTCTGGCGGCAACGTCGTCAAGAACGTCGCGGGCTACGACCTGGGCAAGCTCTTCACCGGCTCGTACGGCACGCTCGGCGTCATCACCGAGGCCGTCTTCCGCCTCCACCCGATCCCGGCCGGCCGCCGCTGGGTCACCGTGGACCTGCCCGCCTCCATCGGGCCGGGTTCTCCCACGGCGAAGGACTCGTCGTCCGCGCCGGTCGCGCTGCCCGCGCTGGTCGCCGAGCTCGCGGCCTCGCAGGCCGAGCCGAGCGCCGTCGAGCTGGACTGGCCGGACCTCACCGGCGGGCCCACCGTGTCCGCGCTCGTCGAGGGGGTGGCGGCCGGCGCCCGGGCCGAGGCCGTACGCAAGACGATGGACGAGTGCGGGAGCGCGCGGATCACCACCGAGGCGCCCGCCTGGTGGACGGTGCCGCCCGGCGAGGAGGTGCTGCTGGAGCTGCGGGTCCCGCCCGCCGCCGCGTACCCGGCGCTGCGGGCGGTCGCCGCCCGCGGGCTGCCCGCGCGCGTGCGTGGGTCGGTGGCCTCCGCGGTCCTGCTGGTCGCCTTGCCAGAAGATGTCGGAGAGGCGGAGTTCGCCGGGTTCGTGACGGGCGTACGCGACGACCTCCGGCGGCTCGGCGGCGGGCTGACGGTGCTCGCCGCGCCCGCCGCCCTCGCCCGCGGGATCGACCGCTGGGGCCCGTCGGGCGCCCTGCCGCTGATGCGACGGGTCAAGGAACGGTTCGACCCCGGCCGGAGGATGTCCCCCGGCCGGTTCGCGGGAGGGATCTGACGTGGACCCTGAGCTGATCAACGACTGCGTGCACTGCGGGTTCTGCCTGCCCTCGTGCCCGACGTACGTCCTGTGGGGCGAGGAGATGGACTCCCCGCGCGGCCGGATCCACCTGATGAAGCAGCACGTCGAGGGCACCCCGCTGACGCCGGAGATGGCCGGGCACTTCGACGCGTGCCTGGGGTGCATGGCGTGCGTGACCGCCTGCCCGTCCGGGGTGAGGTACGACCGTCTGATCGAGCAGACCCGGGCCGAGGTGGAGCGGGTGCACGTGCGGGAGCCGGACGACAGGGCGCTGCGGGCGCTGGTCTTCCAGCTGTTCCCCTATCCCCGGCGGCTGCGGGCGATGCGCCTGCCACTGCGGCTCAGCGCCGGGCTGCGCCGGGCGGTCGCGCCGAGACTGGAGCGGATCAACCCGTCCCTGGCGGCGATGGCCGACCTCGCTCCCCCGGCCGCCGCCAGGGTGCGGCTGCCGCGCCGGGTCGCGGCGCGGGGGACGCGCAGGGCCACGGTCGGGATGCTCACCGGCTGCGTGCAGGGGGAGTTCTTCCCTCAGGTCAACGAGGCCACGGCCCGGGTGCTCGCGATGGAGGGCTGCGACGTGGTGATCCCGCCCTCGCAGGGCTGCTGCGGGGCGCTGTCGCTGCACTCCGGCCAGGAGAGGCAGGCCCTGCGGTTCGCGAAGCGGACGATCACCACCTTCGAACGGGCGGGCGTCGACACGATCGTGGTCAACGCCGCCGGCTGCGGGTCGACGATGAAGGACTACGCGGAGATCCTCGAGAGCGAGGGCGAAGACTGGGCGGACAGGGCGCGGGCGATCAGGACCGTCGACCTGGCGGAGTATCTCGTCGCGCTCGGCCCGGTGGCCGAGCGGCATCCGCTGCCGCTCACCGTGGCCTACCACGACGCCTGCCACCTGGCCCACGCCCAGGGGATACGGTCGGAACCCCGAAAGCTCCTGGACGGCGTCCCCGGCCTGGAGCTGAGGGAGATCGCCGAGTCGGCGATCTGCTGCGGCTCGGCGGGGACCTACAACCTGTTCCAGCCGGAGACCGCGAGGGACCTCGGTGACCGCAAGGCGGAGCGGGTGCTCGCCACCGGCGCCGACCTGCTGGTCTCGGCCAACCCCGGCTGCACCATGCAGATCGCCGCGGCGATCCGCCGCCGGGGCGCCGAACCCGTCCCCGTGGCGCACACCGCCCAGGTCCTCGACGCCTCGCTGCGCGGACTGGCGAGGGTGCCGTGAGCGGGGGTTCGGTGAGCGGGGGCCCGGTGAGCGGCCCGCCCGGCCGGTGCGGGATCGAGGGGGGCGCATGAGCGCGGTGCAGTCGGTCGACCGGGCGCTGGACGTGCTGGAGGCGCTGGCCGAGCGGGGCGGCGAGGCCGGGCTCTCGGAGATCGCGGCCGGCACCGGGCTGCCGTACGGGACGATCCACCGGCTGCTGCGCACGCTCCTCGCCCGGGGCTACGTACGCCAGGAGTCCGACCGCCGCTACGCCCTGGGCGGCGCGCTGGTGCGGCTCGGCGGGGTGGCCGAGCGCATGGTCGGCGTGTGGGCGCAGCCGTACCTGACGAGGCTGGTCGAGCTGTCGGGCGAGACGGCCAACCTGGCGGTGCTGGAGGGTGACTTCGTGGTCTACGTCGCCCAGGTGCCCTCGCCGAGGCGGCTGCGGATGTTCGCGGAGGTCGGCAGGCGGGTGCTGCCGCACAGCACGGCCGTGGGGAAGGTCCTGATGGCCGGCAGGGCGGACACCGAGGTGGCGTCGCTGGTCGAGCGGACCGGTATGCCGCGCAGGACCGCCAACACGATCACCGACCTGCCCGGGATGCTCGCCGAGCTGGAGCGGGTGCGAGAGCACGGGTACGCGATGGACCTGGGCGAGGAGGAGCTGGGCGTGCACTGCCTGGCGGTGGGCGTACGGGACGGGGCGCGGACGATCGCCGCGCTGTCGGTGTCCGGACCGGCCGAGCGCATCACCGCGCTCGACCAGCGGGACCTCGCCGAGGGCATGCGCAGGATCGCGCACGACTTCGGCGCCGAGCTGGGCCCGGTCATGCCCGACCGGGCGGACCGCACGTCGTGAGCCGGTCGCCCACCCCGGCGGATACGGCGTGAGGCGGCCACGGGATCATCCGGCGGCGGCCGCAGGACGAGGATTCCGGGGACGGGCACACTTTCTGCCCTGACTCCCCGGCGACTCCCCGGCCGCCCCCTTCCTGCGACGGCCGGGCGAGGGTTCCGGGCGCCGGGGTCAGCGGCCCTGAGGGGTGATATTGAGGTCGCTGCCCTGCGGCACCGGCACCACGCTGACCTGCCCCTTCTGGATGGCCTGCCAGAGCACGGCGCCCTGCGGGCCGAGAACCTTGACCAGGTCCTTGATCGATTCGATCTCGGTGCGGACCTTGGCGTTGCGCTGGGTCTGCGCGACGTTCTCCGCCTTGGCCGCCTGCTCCGAGGCCAGAGCGGCGACCAGCGCCTCCGGCGGCTCGGGCTTCTGGATGGTCAGGGAGATGTCACCGCACTGCCCGCTGCCCCCGTAGTTCTGGTTGCAGAAGTAGTCGCCCCCGGCCGTCGCCTTGATGAACTCCCTGGCGAGCTGGCCGACCCGCGCCTCCCAGGCCTGCTTCACCTTCGGGTCGTTGAACAGTCCCCGCCACTCGAACTCCTGCGAGGCGGCGTCCAGCGCGCGGTCCAGCGGCACCCGCATGTAGATGTTGAGCATCCGCCGCCAGCCGTCGGACGACTCGCCCTCCTCGTAGTAGGCGCGGAACTTCAGCCCGATCTTCTCGTGGAACTGCTGGAGCGTCCTGCAGTCGGTGTTCAGCGTGAACGTCGCCACCCCGGACACGGTCATCTCCACGTTGTCCTTGGAGACCACGGACAGCGGCTTGGACTCGGCGTCGTCCGCCCCGGAGAAGTCGAAGGTCCGCTGGCCGAACGGGTAGGAGTATCCGTTGTCGCCGGGGCCCAGGAGCGTGGCGCCGCTGGAGGGGTTGATGCACTTCTCGAACTTGATGGCCTCCAGGGCACCGCCCGCGTAGTGCAGGACCACCTCGTCGGGCTGGGTGCTCACCCGCGAGCACGCGCTGAGGGCGAACCCGGAGACCACCAGCAGGGCGACCACGAGGAGGAACCCCTTCAGCAACAACCGCCTGCCGCCACCGGCCTTCTGAGCGCTCATCATCTCTCCCTTTGCACCCGTTTCGTGAAGGCGGAGCTTAGTGGCGGCCGATCACGGACGGTGGGGCCTCCGGCGACTCGACGCCCAAGGGAGACATATACATCTATGGAACCCGATGCAGGTGACCGGCGGAGTAGGAGGTGAGAGCGCGGACGCGCTCCGGTAAGGATGCACCGTGACAACGACTGGACGAAGCGGGTGGTGACACTGGGTCTCCCCCAACGGGCCGGGGCCTTCCCGCCGCCCACACCCGCCGACGACACGACCGACGCGACACTGATCGGGGAGTCCCTGACGGACCCCGACCGGTTCGCGGGACTCTTCGACCGCCACGCCGACGAGATCCACCGGTACGTGGCGCGGCGGCTGGACGACGTGACCACGGCCGACGACGTGACGGCCGAGACATTCCTCGCGGCCTTCCGCAAGCGGGCCCGGTACGACCTCGGCCGCGCCGACGCCAGACCCTGGCTGTACGGGATCGCCTCCAACCTGATCTCCGGTCACCGCAGGTCGGAGACCCGCAGGCTGAAGGCGCTCGCCCGGCAGGCTCCCGAGCGCGCGGCCGAGTTCGAGGACCGCAGCGCCGAGCGCGTCACCGCCGACCGGCTCAGGCCCGCCCTCGCCGCCGCGCTGGCCGGGCTCGGCTCCGCCGAGCGGGACCTGCTCCTGCTGGTGGCCTGGGCCGACCTGACCTACGAGGAGGCCGCGCAGGCGCTCGGCATCCCGATCGGGACCGTCAGGTCCCGCCTCTCCCGCACCCGGACCAAGATCCGCCGCTCCCTGGAGTCGCACAGATGAACGACGACGAGATCCAGCTGGTGGCCGCCATCCGGCCCGAGGCTTCCCCGTACGACGACCAGGCGAGGCAGGCGGCCCGGCGGGGGCTGGTCGCGGCCGCCACGCCGCAGGCCCGGGGTTGGCGGCCGCGGTGGCGCGGACCGTACGCGATGGCCCTGGCCGGGGCGCTCGCGGTGGCGGTGGGGGCGACCGCGATCACCCTGGCACGGGCTCCCGGCGGTTCGCCGGGCCCCGTGGAGGAGGTCGTGGTGACGATGCCAAAAATCGTCGCCGTCTCGGCGGGCGAGGTGCTCGACAGGGCGGCGCGGGCGACCGTGCGGACGGACCTGGCGCCGCGTGACGACCAGTTCGTCAAGGTCGAGTCGGAGACGATGTACGGCTTCTACGGCGACGAGGCCACGAACGCGGAGACGGGTGAGGCCGGCGGGGAGACCCGCTACCTCTACCGGACCAAGCGGGCCATCTGGCTGTCGGCCGATGGGACGAGGAACGGCGTGGTGCGGATCGAACACCTGGAGCCCAAGGCCTACCCGGGCTGGCCGATCCCCGAGAGCGCGTACGAGCGGACCGGCGTCGAGACGCTCCCGCTGGTGAACTGCGGGAAGACCCCCGACTACATGCGCACCGACCACGCCGCGCTCAAGAAGCTCCCCACGGACGTCGAGGGGATGCGCGCCCACCTCTACACCGGCGACCGGGGTGGCAACTCCAAGGACGAGGCGGCCTTCACCGCGGCGGGCGACATGCTCAGGGAGACCTACATGCCTCCGGCGCAACGGGCGGCACTGTTCAAGGCGGTGGGCACCATCCCCGGGGTCGACGTCACCGAGCGGGCCGAGGACGCGGCGGGACGCCAGGGGATCGGCGTCGGCCGGGTCGGCGTCGGCGGCGTCAGGGAGGATCTGATCTTCGACGCGAAGACGTACGAGCTGCTCGGCGAGCGCGGGATCGTGGTCGACGAGAAGGCCGCCAGGTCTCCCAAGGGCAGCCTGGTCGCCTCGACCGCCCGGCTCTCGGTCACCGTGGCCGACGAGGCTCCCGAGGTGGAGATCACGGACGCGGACAAATGCGGCTGACAGCCGCCCTCCCGGTCCCGCCCGCACCGCGGGCCCGGGGTTCCCGGCGCCGCTGACCGGCCGGACGGTGCGCGAGACGGGCCTCCGGTTCTCCGGCCCCGCCTGCCGGCCGGACGGTGCGCGAGACGGGCCCGGGGTTCCCTGCTCCGCCCTTCGTGGTCAGGCGTGAACGCTGTGGACGGGTGATCCGTCGGCCGCGCAGTGGACCTCGACCTTGACCTCGTCCTCCTCGGACTCGAACTCGACGCGGGCCCGGCCGGCGGGTCCGCGCTCGACGTCGTCGGCCTGGAATCCCTGGGCGGGGCTCCAGGACCGGAGGGTGACCAGGCCGTTCTCGCACCGGGCGATGACCTTGCCGCCCACCGTGGTGATCAACCGGCTCTTGCCGGGCTCCGGGGCGGGCGTGGCGGTGGTGGTGACGGTCGGCGCGGGAGTGGGCCCGGCGGGGTCCGGGGTGCCCTCGGCGAGAGGAGCGGACGGGGGGACGGAGGGCGGGACGGACGGGGGAAGGGCGTTGGGCAGGGACGAGGCGAGGGCGAGCGCCTCGTCGACCTCGGCGGCGGAGAGCGGCCGGAGCCCGGTGTCCGTCAGCGGCTCGCTGAGCCGGTCGATCACCGCCACCCCCACTCCGATCGCGAGGAGCCCGGTGATCAGCCACCCGGCCACGACCAGGGAAAGACGCTTGCGCATGCCCTCACTGTGCCACCGGAAACGATAAGACAACGCTAAGGAGCCGCTAACCCGCTTTTGACGCGGTACGGAAGGGGGCTAACGTGACGGCAAATGTCGAACGTGCTGCTCATCGAGGACGACGTCGCGATCCGCACCTCCCTCACCCGGGGCCTGCGCGACCGCGGCCACGCCGTGTCGTCCGCCCCCGCCGCTCTCGACGGCCTGCGGCTGGCCGTCGAGGAACGCCCCGACCTGGTCGTCCTCGACCTCGGTCTGCCCGACATGGACGGCCTGGACCTGCTGCGGATGCTCCGCGCGGTGAGCCGGGTCCCGGTGATCGTGGCGACCGCGCGGGACGGCGACGCGGAGATGGTCAGGTTGCTGGACGCGGGTGCCGACGACTACGTGGTCAAGCCGTTCAGCGCGGCCCAGCTCGACGCGCGGATCCGCGCGGTGCTCCGGCGGGTGGCCGGTGAGAGCCGCGCCGACAGCGCGGTCACCGTGGGGGGCCTGCGGATCGACCCGCGCACCCGGGAGGCGACCCTGGACGGGACGCCGCTGGATCTGAGTCCCCGGGAGTTCGACCTGCTCCACTACCTGGCGGCCCGGCCCGGCGAGGTGGTCACCAAGCGGGAGCTGCTCACCCACGTCTGGCAGATCCCCTACGGCGGAGCCGACAAGACGGTGGACGTCCACCTCTCCTGGCTGCGCCGCAAGCTGGGCGAGACGTCCCAGGAGCCCCGCTACCTGCAGACCGTCAGGGGTGTCGGCGTGCGGCTGGCCGCCCCGGCATGAGGCGCTGGCTGACCCTGCTGGTCGCGGCGACCACCTCCCTCGTGCTGATCGCGCTGCTGGTCCCGCTCGCCCTGCTGGTCCGCACGGTGGCGGTGAGCGGGGCGGTCAGCGAGGCCGAGAGCGAGGCCGAGTCGGTGGCGGTCGTGGTCGGCGCGGTGGACACCGAGACCCTGCGGCTCACCGCGGAGCAGGCCGAGCATCCGGTCACGGTCTTCCTCCCCGGCGGCGAGGTGATCGGCGATCCCGCCCCGCGCTCCGCCGCCGTGGAACTGGCCTCCCGCGGTCGCAGCGTCACCGCCGCCGCCCCCGGCGGGCGGGAGATCCTGGTCGCGGTCCAGGGGGCACCCGGGGGTACGGCGGTGGTCCGGGTGTTCCTGGACGACGGCCGCCTGACCAGGGGCGTGCCCCAGGTCTGGGCCGGGCTGGCGGCGCTCGGCCTGGCCCTGGTCGGGCTGGGCGTGCTGGTCGGCGACCGGCTGGCCCGCGCGGTGATCAGGCCGATCACCGCGCTGGCGGGGGTGTCGCACCGGCTCGCGGCGGGCGATCTGTCCGCCAGGACGGTGCCCGACGGCCCTCCGGAGGTGCAGGCGGTCGGCGTCGCCCTCAACCACCTGGCCGAGCGCATCACCGGTCTGCTCGCGGAGGAGCGGGAGAGCGCCGCCGACCTGTCCCACCGGCTGCGCACCCCGCTGACCGGGCTGAGGCTGGAGGCGGAGTCGCTGGCCGATCTCGAGGAGTCGGCCAGGATCGAGGCGCGGGTGGACGCCCTGGAACGCGCCGTCACCTCGGTGATCACCGAGGCCAGGCGGCGGGGGCGTGAGCGGGCCGAGTGCGACGCGGCGGCGGTGACCGGGGCGCGGGTCGCGTTCTGGTCGGTGCTCGCCGAGGACCAGTCGCGGCACTTCACCCTCGATCTGGTCCCCGGCCCGCTGCCGGTCGGGGTCGCCGCGGACGACCTCGCCGCCTGCGTGGACGCCCTGCTCGGCAACGTGTTCGCGCACACGCCGGAGGGGGTCTCGTTCTCCGTACGGCTGGAGGCGACCGGCGGCGGCGCGCTGCTGACCGTCGCCGACGCCGGTCCCGGCTTCGCCACGCCCGACCCGTCGCAGCGCGGCGAGAGCGGTGCCGGGTCGACCGGTCTCGGCCTCGACATCGCCCGCCGGACGGCGGAGTCGGCGGGTGGCTCGCTGTCCCTGGGGGCCTCCCCCGAGGGCGGGGCGAGCGTGATCCTGTTCCTGCCGGCCGTCACGCCCTGAGGCCGAGGGCGGAAGGCTACTCCCGCTCCTGCTGGAGGAGGTTCATCACCATGATCACTCCATGGGGCGACATGTCGTCGGTGTGCAGGAGGGAGAGCTCGGCGTTGAGCCGGGCGGGACGTCCCCTCCGGTTCACGCCGTCCAGGGTGACGGCGTCGGCGCGGCCGTTCCCCGGCTCGGGCCCCGCCTCCAGCATCCGCTGAGCCCTGGTCAGAAGCTCCGCGACGGGGAGGCCGATGTCGAGGGAGGCCAGCCGGCAGCCGATCGCCTCGTCGGCGCGGAGCCCCCACAGCTCCTCGGCTCCCGGGCTCCAGATCACCACCCGCGTGTCGGTGTCGATCACGGCCACGGCGTCGCCGAGGCTGCGCACCACCGAGGAGACGAGGAGGGTGGCCCGCTTGAGCTCGTCACTGCGGGAGTTGAGGGTGTCGTTGATCTGCTGGAGCTCGTCGTTGGTCGACTGCAGCTCCTCGTTCATCGTCTCCAGCTCCTCGTTGGTGGACTGCAGCTCCTCGTTGGTGGTCTCCAGCTCCTCGTTGGTGGACTGCAGCTCCTCGTTGGTGGTCTCCAGCTCCTCGTTGGTGGACTGCAGCTCCTCGTTGGTGGTCTCCAGCTCCTCGTTGGTGGACTGCAGCTCCTCGTTGGTGGTCTCCAGCTCCTCGTTGGTGGACTGCAGCTCCTCGTTGGTGGTCTCCAGCTCCTCGTTGGTGGACTGCAGCTCCTCGTAGGCGTGCTCCAGCTCCCGGTTCGTCTGCTCCAGCCGGTCGCGAAGCTGGCGGTAGCGCGTCACCTCGTGGAAGGTGACGCCGACACCGACCAGCTCACCGCCCGGCTCCAGGAGCGGGACGACTGCGATGTCGAAGACGCTCGGCTCCGGCGTGTTCGGCCGGTGCCAGGTGACGTCCTGCAGCTCGGCGACGCGCAGGTCCAGCTCCACCTGCTCGATCACCGAGCGGAGCTCGACCGGCCGGTAGGACACCTCCAGGTCCTGGAACGGCCGCCCGATGTCTCGGGGGTTGAGGTTGAAGAGCAGTTCGGCGCGCGAGTTCGCCAGGACGAGGTTCCTGGAGCGGTCGAGCGCGATCTGCGCGACCGGGCCGGTGGCGAGCGCCGCCGCCTGCAGCACCGTGTGCCGCACGTACGGGCGGGTCTGCGACACGCCGGCACCGGGGGCCCAGGTGGTCCTGCTGCCCGGCGGCGGCGATCCGATCTTCTTGAACAGCCTCATCCGGAGGTTCACCGGCTCGAACCTGTCGCCGTGGTTCAGCAGCATCTCCGCCTTGCCCAGGAAGAGGTAGCCGGGGTCGGAGAGCGCGAAGTGAAACCGGCGCACGATGCTGAGCTGGGTCTCGCTGTTGAAGTACATCAGCGTGTTGCGGGCCAGCAGGAGGTCGACCCGGGAGATCGGCGCGTCGCGCGTGAGATCGTTGCGACCGAAGATCAGCTGGCGTCGCAGGTCGCGCCGGAACGCGAAACCGGCCTCCACCGGCTCGAAGTAGGTCTGGCGCAGATCTTCCGGCACCTCGGCGAGCTGCCGCTCGCTGTACACGGCCGTCCGCGCCGTCTGGAGGGCCTTCTGGTCGAGGTCCGTGGCGTATATCTTCACCCGCTCGCGGAAATCGTCCATGCCGAGCTCTTCGGCCAGCACCATCGCGAGGCTGTAGGCCTCCTCGCCCGTCGCGCAGCCGGCGCTCCAGATCCGGATCACCTTGCCGGGCCCCTTGCTCGCCAGCAGGCTGGGGATCACGGTCTCGCGGAGCGTCTGCCAGGCGGCCGGATCGCGGAAGAAGGCGGTGACGTTGATCAGCAGGCTGTCGAAGAGCCGGTTGAACTCCTCGGGTTCCAGCTCCAGATAGTCCCGGTACTCGCCGTAGTCACGGAGCTTGAGCGCCTCCAGACGCCTGCTGATGCGGCGCATGAGGGTGGTGCGCTTATATCCCGTGAAGTCGAAGCCGCGCGTCTCCTTCAACATGAGCAGGAGGTCGTCGAATTCACGTTCGTCGCCGGGCATCACACTGCCAGCCTAGGCCCGTCACCGACCGCTACGTGAGGGCAAGGGTGTCCCCGGTGCCGTCGATGCGGCTTTGTAGCATTCGCATCGTCTCCAGTGCCTGCCTGGTCTGCTCGGCGTCCTCCCGCAGGCGCCGCGACGAGTGTTTCCTTCCCTGCGCCTCCGCGCGCCCCAGCATGCGCTCCAGCATGCGCAGCCGCTCCTCCAGCCGCAGGACCGCCGTCCACAGCGCCCGCTCCACGGCCTCGGCCTGGCTCGCGGCCATGCCCTGCGGGGACCATCCGTGACCCACCCGGCAGCCGTAGTGGGCCTCGCCGCCGTTCTTCGCCTCGTACACGGGGCCGCCGCACTCCGGGCAGCTCAATCCGGTGAGATCGCCCCCGTACGGGCCGATCTCACCGGATAACAGGTAGAGGGCGACCTCTTTCTCGATGCCCGGATCCTTCACGACCTCGTCCTCGACGATCGTGCGGCTCTGCCGCACGATCCACTCGGCGATCTCCTCCACAGGGAACGCCTCCGCGCTCCGTGCCGCGGCCAGGGCGGCGCGGGGCATCCCGTCGAACATGCTCTGCCGGGGATCCTGGACGGCGACCGCGCCGAGATGGCGCTCCACCACGGCGCACCCCCTCGCCCCGTCGTCGAGCGTGCCGCTCAGCACGACGGCGAGCGTACGGGGACCCGCGTCCAGCGCGGCGCTGAGGAACAGCGGGTCGGCGGCCGGCCGGTGACCGTTGTAGCGGGGGCCGCGCGAGAGCCTGATCGCGCCGTCCCGGACCATCAGGTGGCGGTCAGGAGGCGCCACGTAGACCCGGCCGTGCCGCAGGGGCTCGCCGTCTCCCGCGGTGGCGGCCTCCAGCGGCCCGGCCCGGTCGAGGATCCCCGCGAGGCTGCTCCCCCCGCGGGGGGGCAGGTGCAACACCACGAGGACGGAGGCGGCGAGATCGCCGGGCAACCGCGCGAGCAGGGCGCGCAGAGCCTCCACACCACCGGCCGAAGCCGCGACGACCACCACATCACGCCCGCTGGAACCTGCCACATTTAGCTTCTATCCCGTCGGGACCCATTCATACTGGGGAACCGTAGGATTGTCGGCGGGGCCCCTGAAAGACCCTTGAAGGGTATGGCCAATATGGATATGTCGGTGTATGTCATTCATCAATATGGTGACACGGCCCTGGTGGCCGTGATGGGCGAGATAGACGCCTTCAACTACCGGCTGCTGGAGTCGGAGCTGGAGTCGCTCATGCTCAGAGGCATACGACACATCCTCGTGGACGCCGGCGAGCTGCTTTTCTGCGACGTCAGCGGGGCCCGGGCGCTGGAGCGGATTCACGAGGCCCTCCGCGCGGCCGGAGGAGAGTTGTTCGTCGTCCCCTCCCCGGCCGTGGTCCGGCTGTTCACCGTGCTCTGGGGAGCGCAGGAGCCCGAGCACCCCGGCCTGGTCGACGCCTCCGGCCTGGACGATTTTCCCGAGATCCCACCGCTCCCCCCACGGCACCTCCCGGCCCTGCGGCGCATCGGCGGCAGGCGCCGCACCCACCGGGACGCCACCCGGCGCGCCGGGATCCCGGATTCGGAGAAGTCCTCCCCACCGGATGCCACCCCGCCGGAGCACACCTCCCCCTGGGAGCAGGAGAGCACGACGCTCCGGGGGCGCATCGCCTCCCTTAAGGAGAGCACGCCTAAGGAGAGCACGCCGCCCCGGGCCGAGCCGGACCCGGGACACCCTCCCGCCGAACGCGCGGCGCACCCGGCGCTGGAGAGGGCCGCGCGGCTGAGGCGGGAGGCGGCGGCACGCCTGGAGACGCTCCACCTCCAGACGCAGACGACCTGCGCGACGCTGGCCGAGATCCACGACCGGATGGCCGCCCTCCAGGCCGGGCTGGACGCCCACCTCGCGATGCGGGCCGCGGTGAGGCTGGCCTGCGACGACCACGCCGACCGGGCGAAGGCGGATCGGGCGCGCGAGCTCGCCGCCTCCTTCCCTGCCGGGTCCGGCTGAGACTTCCCGGCGGATCCGGCCGAGGCGCACCGCGGCCGGGTCGCCGAGCGGATGATCAGGCGCCCTCGCGGTTATCCGCGGCCATGCCGGAAAGCATGATGTCGTGACTTTTCCGCTTCCCTGAGGGAGGGGAATTCCGCTGAGCCGCTACCGCGGTTCCACGAAGGGCAAGCCATATGGCGGGCGATCCCGAGATCCACGACAGCTCAGACGCCTACGACGAGCCACAGGACGAGCGCCGCGAGGCCCGCAGGGAGTGGAGCGAGCGCACTCGCGAGCGCATCGTCCAGGCCGGCGAGCGGGCCGGGCAGGCCGCCGAGCGCCGGCACGAGCTCGCCCGCGGCGAGACCGCGCCGATGTCACGCGCCTCCCCGCCGCCCCCGTCCCCGCCGTCCCCCGCGTTTCCCTCGTCCTCCGGCTCACTCTCACCCCCCGAGTCACTCTCGTCGCGCGCCGAGCGGACGGACCAGGCCGAGCGGACGGACCGCGCCGAGCGGACGGACCGCGCCGACGCCCACCTGGGAAAGGCGCGCCTGCGGGCCGACCAGGCCAGGGAGCGCGCGGTGGCCGGATACCGGTCGGCGGCCCAGGCCCACCGGAACGCGGCCGCGAGCCACGACCGGGCCGCGACGGCGGGAAGCGGGGACGCGGAGACCCACCGGCTCCAGGCGCTGACGCATCGCCGCCAGGCCGCCGCCGACGAGCACCGGGCGTCCATGGCCGAGCGGGCGGGCCCCGATCTCCGGAAAGACGACCCTGAGGATCTCCGGAAAGACGACCCCGGGCGGACCGGCCCCTGATGCGGTCTTCCTGAAGTGGCGCACGAACCTGAAGTGGCGTACGAAAACGCGCCGGAATTCAGCGACGGGCCGAACTCGCCTTTGGTTAACGGTCCCTTAGCGCGCCCCTAGCAAAGTCTACGCAAATCTTGGCATATGACACGAATTGCCAAGATCACTGTCGGAACCCTGGCGACCGCCGCTCTCCTGATCGGTGGAGGCGGCATCGCTCTCGCCGCGCAGCCGGACAGCGCGGCGATCACCGCCACCGCGGGTGGCACCGGTACGACCGGTGCGACCGCGACCGGCGCCACGGGCACGGACGCCGCACCGGTCACCACCTCGGCGGGCATCTCCTCCCGCAAGGCCGTGCAGATCGCCAAGAAGCGCGTTCCCGGCGCGCGCGTCAGCAAGGTCGAGCGCGAGTGGGAGCACGGCCGGCGGGCCTGGAAGGTCGAGCTGCACAAGGGCGCCTGGGAGTACGACGTCTACGTGTCGGCGAAGACCGGAAAGATCATCAAGTTGAAGCGCGACTACGACGACTGATCAGCAGGACTTGAGAACGGACTCCATGGCGTCCTTCTCGCCGGACGTCACCCAAAGGTCGTACTTGACCTTCACCCTGATCTGACGCTCGACGTAGGGGCACCGGTAGGCGCGGCGCGGCGGCAGCCAGGTCGCCGCGTCTCCGGCGCCCTTCTGGCTGTTCAGCGGCCCGTCCACGGCCAGCAGGTTCAGCGGGTCGTTGGCGAGTTCCTTCCGCTTGGACTCGGACATCTGCTGGGCGCCCTTCTGCCAGGCGTCGGCGAGCGCGACCACGTGGTCGATCTGCACCGCCATGCTGGTCCGCGTCCCGCGCTCGAACTTGATGGTCTTGCCGCTGTACGGATCCTCGAGAATTCCGGACTGCACGACGCAGCCGTCCTCGCCCTTCTTGAAGACCTCTTCCTTCAGGTCGCGAATGAGAATGTCGTTGCGGGTGTCACAGCCGTTCCCGTCGACGTCCGACCACGCGGAACCGAATTCGTCGCGGTCGAACCCGGTCATCGAGGCGCGCCCCTTGACCTGCAATTTCTTCAGATCCTTGAGCGCCTCGGACGCGGATTTCCCCCCTCCGGAGGACTGCGCCCCGTCGTCCACACCTCCGTCCGGCACCGGGCCGCAGCCCGCCACCGTGAACGCGATCGTCGCGACGACCACACCTCGTACCAGCGCAGTCCGCACCATGCCACCTCTCACGCGCATCACTCTCTGAAGCGGCAAATTACCTCAGATAACGTCCTCAATCTTAAAAGCCTCAAGCAGTCTTTGGGGGGACACGAGAATTTCCGGCGCATCAATTCACGCCTTAACGACATCCCTCACGTGACCTGCACAAATACCCTCACAAGCGCGCCACGGTCACCGGACCAGGTGATCACCCCCTGGAGATCAGGTGATCAGGATCCCGCCGTCGACCGGGATCACCGCACCGGTGACGTACGAGGCGGCGTCCGAGGCGAGGAAGATCGCGGCGGCGACGAGCTCGGCCGGATCGCCGGGGCGCCTCATCAGCACCCGGTGCTCAAGGTGCCAGGTCAGATAGCCCTCGGCGTACTGGTCGGTCATCTCCGAGGTGAAGAAACCCGGCTCAAGGCAGTTGACCCGGATGCCGCGCCGTCCCGTCCACTGCTGGGCGAGATCGCGCGTGAGGCCGACGACCCCCGCCTTGGAGGCGCTGTAGGCGGCCTGCGGCAGCCCGGCGGTCGTCTCGCCCAGGATGCTCCCGACGTTGACGATCGAGGAGCCCGGCCGCATGAGCCTGGCGCAGGCCTGTGCCATCCAGTAGGTGCCGTGCAGGTTGACGTCCACGACCTGGCGGAACTGCTCGGGCGTCTCCTTCAGCGCCGGGACCGCCGAGCCCACGCCGGCGTTGTTGATCAGGACGTCCACCGCGCCCAGCTCGGCCACCGCCGCCTCGGCCAGCGCCTGGCAGTCCTCCGGCCTGGTCACGTCGGTGACAAGGGCCACGCATCGCCTGCCGGTCTCCTCGACCAGGGTGCGGGTCTCCTCAAGGCGGTCCTTCCTGCGGGCCCCGATCACGATGTCCGCGCCCGCCTCGGCCAGGCCCCTCGCGAACGCGACCCCCAGTCCTGAGGACGCGCCGGTGACGATCGCGACCTTGCCGTCCAGCCGGAATCGTTCCAGCATCCGGATTCTCCTTCGTCCGCCCAATGCGCCGAATGAGATTCTAGTGACCGCGACGAGAATCGCCCGTAAGGGTTCTCCTCACGGGCGACGCGTTGTCCTGTGCGGCCGATGGCCCGAGCGGTGCACGGACGGTACGGCTTCCCGGGCTCCGAGGTGGTCAGGGAGGAGCCGCCTCCCCTTTTCCAAGACCGGACGACTTTTCCGAGACCGGACGACGCCACGGGCCGCCGGGCGCGGCCGTGGCGAGCCGTCCTACAGGCCGTACTCCTTGGTGATCCTCTCGTGCCGCTCCACCTCGACGTCGACGGCCTTGGCCAGGTCGAGCCAGGCCAGCGGGTGCACCCAGCGCTCGGTGGCGTCGTCCAGAAGCGCGTCGAGCTCGACCGGGCTGACGTCCGGCGGGACCGCGATCCAGCCGAACACGCCGGGCAGCGGCTCGCCCGAGGTCGGGTGGTTCACGGTGTAGTTGTCGTCGCTGTAGACCCACATCGGCCAGCCGCGCTCGGCCATGACGTCGTTGAACTCCGTCCAGTCGGCCTGACTGGGAGCGGCGCCGTCGAAGAACCAGCTGGTGTAGCCGCCCGGACGGAGCATGCTGACCGCCGCGAAGGGCGGGACGAAGTTCTCCTGCTCCTCGGCACTCTCCGGGATCGGCTCGAGCAGCTGCGGCTCGAAGACGACCAGGTCACCCGCGTTGTACTCCATGCCGGGAGGCTGGGGAATGGCCAGGCGCGCCGTCGCGGGGCCGGTGCGCACGCTCAGGACCTGGCGCTGGCTGCCGTCGGGGGCGGGAAGGATGATGCGCACCAGGCCCATCTCCTCCTCGATCGGCCCCTCGCTCGACTGCAGCGGCATCCCGATCTTGGCGGCGCCCAGGCGGACGGTCTCCCAGTCTTCGGCGGCCGTCGCCATGACGACCATCCGCCAGACGTCCTGCTGCTCGATCTCCCCGGAGTCGAGGAGGTCGCGCAGGATGCCCGCGCCCTTGGCGTTGTCGCCGAGTTGCTGCACCGCGGCCGACCACAGGCGGGCCGCCTCGATGCCGGCGCCCGCGACGAACGCCGCCTCTCCCTCGGCCGCCGCCTGCTCCCAGCGCTCCCGCGCGGTGTACAGGCGGCCCAGGGCGAGGTGGCGCTGCGCGTCGGGCAGCCGCTCGGCCATCTGCTCCAGACGCTCGTCCTG
This sequence comes from Streptosporangium sp. H16, assembly GCF_051918855.1. NCBI lineage: Bacteria > Bacillati > Actinomycetota > Actinomycetes > Streptosporangiales > Streptosporangiaceae > Streptosporangium > Streptosporangium sp. H16. Next base: position 289,992 of record NZ_JBPXMD010000005.1, on the reverse strand, counting down.
ACGCGCCTCGATCAGCAGGCCACTGAGGTACGCGGCGTCCTGCGGGTCGGCGTTCTCGATGTCGCCGGACTCGACCAGCATGGTCCAGTAGATGTCCGCGCCCCTGGCCGGGTAACCGAGGAAGCCCAGCGTGGTGGTGTGGCGCCGGGTGGCCTCCACGTCACGGCCGGACAGCGGGGTCAGCCAGCCCACCCAGCGCTCCGGGTCGGCGTTGAAGCCGTCGGCGGCGTCGAAGGAACCGACCAGCTCGGCCTCGGGGCTCGGGGCCTGAAGCGGGGTGGCCTCGTCCGCGGCGGTGCGCAGCTCGGCGATCCGCTTGGCGGTGTCGCCGGGGTTCCTGAGCTCGCCGGCCGCCGACTCCGCGAGATCGGCCAGGAGGCGCGCCTGCCAGAGTCCCTGGCGTGCGACCGCCAGGTGCCCGGCGACGAGCGACAGCTCGACCCGGGCGCGGTAGCCGCCCATCATGGCGAAGTAGTCGATCCACTGCTTGAGCACCCGGCCCAGCTGCCAGGTGTTGGTGATCTGCGCCGTTCCGGCGAGCGCGCGGATGGCGTACGACCACTCCACCCAGACGCGGGGGTGGTCGCCCACCACGTCGAGGTCGGGCAGGGCGTCGACGGACTCCTGCACCCGGTCGAGGGTGGCGAGCACGAGCGCGCGGAGCACTCCCTCGCGGTGTTCCTTGGCCACCGGGTCGTCGGGCTTGAAACCGGTCGCGGCGTCGAGCGCGGTGAGCGCGTCCTCGGCGCGGCCGGCGGCCAGCAGCGCGCGGGCCGAGGCGGCCCCCAGCTCCCAGCTCGCCTCGCGGCCCGCGCCGCCCAGCGCCGCCACCGCGGTCTCGGCGTGCGAGATCGCCTCATCGACCCGGCCCGCGTCGACCAGCGCCGCGACGTAGTGCTCGGCGACGGAGGCGAAGGCCAGCGAGTCCGGCTCGACGTCCAGCGCCGAGAGCGCGGCCAGCCGCTCGGCGGCGTAACCGGGACCGTCGGCGTTCGCCTGCGCGATGGCCAGCGCCACGACGGCACCGGGCACGGCCGGGCACTCTCGCACGTCCTCCCGCTTGGTGAACTCCACCAGTGTCTCGGCGTCGGCGATCGCGACCGTCCCCTGCGCGCGGTCGCCGACGCGGCCGATCAGGTGCCAGTAGCGGGCGTAGAACTCCAGCCAGGGCAGCCGCAGGTTCTCCGCCTGCTGCGCGATGGCGGGCGCGAGCACGTCGAGCTGCGCGTATCGGCCTTCCAGCGCCTGCGCGGGCACATCTCCGATCGCCATAGCCAGACCGGTGTTACCTGCTTCATGCAGTTGCCGCTGGGTGTCGCCCACCCAGGCCCAGATGTCCACGTCCATGAGACGTCAGTCTGCCAGGTCGGCGAGCATGCCCCAAACGGCTTGGCGAACACCGGGGCGAAGCGGCAGGTGGCGCGCACGGCTCAGAGCGTGACCTCACCGGACGCGACGAGGACGGCGGGACCCGCCAGATAGCTGGTGCGCTCGTCGAGGGTGACGGTGACGGTGCCGCCGAGCACCTCCACCGCCCAGGTGCCGCTGGTCTCACCGGCCAGCCGCGCGGCGGCCACGGCCGAGGCGACGGCGCCGGTGCCGCAGGACCTGGTCTCGCCCGAGCCGCGCTCGAAGACCCGCATGACGACCCGGCGCGCGCCCACCGGATTGAGCAGCTCGATGTTGACCCCGGCGGGGAACACCTCGGGGTCGAACGCGGGCTGGTGGCTCAGGTCGAGCTGGGCCACCGGGTCACCGATGACGCAGGCCAGGTGGGGGTTGCCCATGTCGACGTGGAGACCCTCGTACTCGTGGCCCGCGACGGTCGTGCGGCTCGACCCCAGCACCCGGGGCGGGCCCATCTCGACGGTCACGTCACCCGTCTCCGCGAGCCGCACCCGCTTGACGCCCCCCCTGGTCGCGACGCCGAACTCCCCCGGCGCGGCGAGGCCCGCGTCGACCAGGTATCGGGCGAAGACCCGCGTCCCGTTGCCGCACATCTCGGCGATGCCGCCGTCGGCGTTGCGGTAGTCCATGAACCACTCGGCCTCGCCCGCCTGGCCGGACACCTCCGGGCAGAGCTTCGTCCGCGTCACGCGCAGCACGCCGTCCGCGCCGATCCCCGCGCGCCGGTCGCACAACGCCGCCACGAGCGTCGCGGGCAACTCCAGCTCACCGTCCGGGTCGGGGAGGATGACGAAGTCGTTCTCGGTGCCGTGTCCCTTCGCGAATCGCATGTGACCAACTCTATCCAGGCACGCGTCCGCCCCCGCCGCCCCGCCCCGGCCGGTCTCCGGCCCGGGGAGCGGTCAACCGCGGATCGCGGCGAGCGCGCGGCCCAGGAGGTCCGGTTCCCGCTGGGGCAGCCAGATCACGCGGGGATCGCGGCGGAACCACGACTCCTGGCGGCGGACGAACCTGCGCGTCGCCCGTACCGTCTCCTGCTTCGCCTCCTCCTCGGTGCACTCACCGCCGAGGAAGCTCAGCACCTGCGCGTACCCGAGGGCGCGGCTGGCCGTACGGCCCCCGGCGAGCCCGCGCGCGGCCAGTTCCCTGACCTCGTCCACCAGCCCGGCCCGCCACATGTGCTCGACCCGTGCCTCGACCCGGGCGTCCAGCACCTCCCTGGGCACCTCCACCCCCAGCTGGACACTGTCGTAGACGGCGTCGTACGACGGCATCGTGGCCGAGAACGGCCGGCCGGAGATCTCGATGACCTCCAGGGCCCGGACGATCCTGCGCCCGTTGCCCGGGAGGATGGTCTCGGCGGCCTTCGGGTCGCGCTCGCGGAGCCGCTCGTACAGCGGGCCGGGGCCGCGCAGGTCGAGTTCGGCCTCCAGCCGGGCACGGACCTCCGGGTCGGTGCCGGGGAACTCCAGGTCGTCCAGGGCGGCCCGCACGTACAGCCCGGATCCGCCCACCAGAATCGGCACGATCCCCTTGACCCGCAGGCCGTCGATGATCGGCCGGGCCAGCGACTGGTACTCGGCCACGCTGGCCGCCCTGGTCACGTCCCAGATGTCCAGCAGGTGGTGAGGCACCCCCCTGCGCTCCGCCACGGAGAGTTTCGCCGTCCCGATGTCCATTCCTTGGTAAAGCTGCATGGAGTCGGTGTTGATCACCTCGCCCCCCAGTTCGAGGGCGAGATCCACGGCCAGGTCGGACTTTCCGGCCGCGGTCGGGCCGACGACGGCGATGACGGGTAGCTGAGGCACGGGGTAAGTCTGCCAACTCCCCGGGTATGGATGAGAAACGATGCGTCCTCGCATCGGAATTGGGGGATTCACCATGTCGATCCTCGACAAGGTCAAGCACATGCTCGGCGGCGGCGCCAAGACCGAAGAACTCGCCAAACAGGGCATCGACAAGGCGGAACGGATCGCCAAGGCGAAGCTGGGCGGAAAACACGCCCGGCGCATCGACACCGCCGCGCAGAAGGCCAGGGAGATGGCCGACAAGATCAACGAACCGGACACCAGACCACCGGGCACGACACCCGCGCCCGGGCGGGACGACAGCGCGTCCGGTCCCGGCCGGCCCGGCACGACACCCGCGCCCGGCCGCGCCACGCCCACCGGACGGGACGACGACACGTCCGGTCCCGGCCAGCCCGGCACCACGCCGCCGCCCTACGGGCCGTAGGCGGTCGGCGAGGCCGATCACAGGTCCCGGCCCCGGTCCCCGGTCAGTCCCAGTCGAGCATCGGCTGCAGGTAGCCCTCCAGGGTGAGCAGCCGGCGCTTCGACTCCACGCCGTCGCCTCCGCTGAACCCGCCGAGCCCGTTCCCGGCGACTACCCGGTGGCACGGCACGATGACGGGGAGCGGATTGGCTCCCATGATCGACCCGATGGCCCGCGCCGGCACACCCGTCCCGCTGCGGGCCGCCAGCTCCCCGTAGGTCACCACCTTGCCGTACGGAACCGTCTCGTAGAGCGTGCCGAGCACCCTGCGCTGCACCGGCGAGGCCAGCCGCCAGTCCACCGGAACCCCGAAGACCCTCAGCCTGCCCGCGTAGTAGTCGCCCAGCTCACCGAGCACGGCCGCCGTCATGCCGGGGTCGTCCGCCTCCTCCAGCCCCAGCCGTTCAAGCAGGCGGGCCCTGAACCGGGACGGTTCCTCCCAGCCCACACTCGCCACACCGTCCTCGGTCACGGCGACGGCCATGTCCCCCAGCGGTGTCGGAACGCTCCCGAACGCCACGCTCCCCGCCATCGGCCTCGTGTCCCCTTCGCGAACTCGTCGTCCCCGGTGCCCCGGGCATCGTCCTCTCCCGCCACCGTAACCACTCCGGGCGGGATCACTCCATCCAGCGGGCGGCGAAGTAGCCGACGCCGTAGGGCGCTTCGTCGTAGAGGATCTCACCGCGCAGGGCGCTCCCGCACCCGCCGAGGACCTGCAGGGCCGCGCGGCCCGCGACCCACAGCTCGGCGGCCTCGCCGGGGTCGAGCGCCGGGACCTCGCCACGGGCGAGCGCCTCGACGATCGTCCTGTCGTACGGTTTCGCGCGAGGGTCCAGGTATCCGGGGGACTTCTCGGTGAGGCGGGCCGAGCCGTCGGCCATGACGAGCATCGCCACGCGACCGGCCGTGGCCGCCAGCCGCTCCCCCAGGGCCGCGCACTCCCCAGGAGCCGCGTCGAAGGAAATCGCGTGGAATCCCGAGGCCGTCAGGTGCTCTCCTTCGAGGAGCCGGCGGCCGATCGTCAGGGACAGCGGCAGGACGGGCTCCCCCTGCCCGCTCCGGACGTCGACGCCCCAGGGCGCGAGGCTCCCGGCGGCGTCCGCGCCGTACGCCGCGGTCCGGTCCGCGCCTCCCACCACCACGATCTCGTCGGCGCCGGCGTCGCGCAACGCCCCGATCGCGGCCGCGCAGGCCGCCCTGAGGTCGTCGAGCTCCGAGGCCGCGGTCCCGGCCAGCTCGGGGACCAGCAGCGGGGGATGCGGGCACACGGCCGCGGCGACAAGCACCTCGCCAGACTAACGGAGCCCTGCCGGCGGAGCCCCCTCCGGGAAGCCGGCGGAGCCCTCTCCGGGAACCGTTCCGCCATCTCGCCGCCCCGCTAACTCGCGGCTCGCGGCGAGAGCGGCCGTGCGGGACGACGGCTTGCGGGCTACCGGAACGCGGCGGGGCACGGTGATCCGCTCACCGTGCCCCGCGCGCCGGACGTGTCCGGCGGACCGGAGACGTGCGGCTTTCCGATCTCGGTCAGTAGCCGCCGACGGGCCCCTGGGGATGCACGTAGCCGGCGGGGTCGTCGGTGCCGGAGTCCTGCGGCTGCTGACTGCTCTGCGGCTGCTTCGACGGTTTGTCCTTCGAGGGCTTCCCTGCGGCCGACTCGGCTCCGGGCTCGCTCTCGTCCGCCCCGCCGGTGCCAGTGCCGGTGCCGGAGTCGGTGCCGCCGCCTCCGGTGGACGTGTCATCGGCTCCGGAGGCGGCGTCCGCCCCCTTCTCCGGCTTCTGCTTCGTGGCCTGCGGCGGGCTCTGGTCCGGCGCGGGCTCCTGGGACGCCTCCTGGGCGCTGTCCGGCGCCGGCGGCACCCGGGGGTCGTCGCCCCCGGCGTTCATGAAGGCGAAGACGGCGCCCCCGCCCAGGAGGGCGGCGGCGAGGACGGAGAAGACGGCTATGGCCAGGCCGTTCATCCGCTGGGGCTTGCGCTTGCGAGGCTTCTTGGGCCCGTCGGCGGGGCCGACGAGGATCTCTGGTTCTCCGGGACTGCCCGGGGATGGAGGGACGTGCATGAGGAAGAACTCCCTGCGGCTCTCGGGGGGAAACCTCCACGGCTTCCGAGGGTGCCGAACCACAGTAGTCACAGTGGGGAAATGCTCGCACATCAATCACGGGCGAATCACGAAATATCATTCTTTGGGGAAGCCGCGGCGGCCCCGTGCGCATACCCCCTGGCAGGGACGGCGGTGTCGCCGGAATCGCCGCCGCCACCGGGGATTCCGAGGATTCGATCATGGGCCCGCGCCACTCCGAGGAGCGCCTTCGAAAAGACGCCGGAAGACCTCACCCGAAGGGAAAAATCGGGAGAGGTACTTCCGGTGCGGCATCCGAAGGACGGAACCTCAGGAGACGGAGCAGCCCGAGGTCTCCGGGAGCGGGGCGGGACGGCCGATCGAGGGCATGCCCAGCATGACCCCGGAACCGGTTCCGGCCGGGGCGCCCTGGCGGGCCTCCCAGGCGTCGCCCGCGCGGGTACGGCGGAGCCTCAGCGCGGGTCCGTCGGCGACCAGGTGGTGCGGTGCCGCGTACGTGACCTCGGCACTCACCACGTCACCCGGACGCGGGGTCTCGGCACCGGGGGTGAAGTGCACCAGGCGGTTGTCGGGGGCCCGCCCCGACATCCGGTGGGTCGCCTCGTCCTTGCGGCCCTCGCCCTCGGCGACCAGCACCTCGAGCGTCCGGCCGACCTGCTTCTTGTTCTCCGCCCAGGAGATCTCGGTCTGCAGGGCGACGAGCCGCTCGTAGCGCTCCTGCACGACCTCCTTGGGAACCTGGTGCTCCATGGTGGCGGCGGGCGTGCCGGGCCGGATGGAGTACTGGAACGTGAAGGCGTTGGCGAACCGCGACTCGCGCACCACGTCGAGGGTGGCCTGGAAGTCCTCCTCGGTCTCGCCGGGGAAGCCCACGATGATGTCGGTGGAGATCGCCGCGTCGGGCATGGCCGCGCGGACCCGCTCGATGATGCCCAGGTAGCGCTCGGCCCGGTACGAGCGGCGCATGGCCTTGAGGACCCGGTCCGAGCCCGACTGCAGCGGCATGTGGAGCTGGTGCATCACGTTGGGCGTCTCGGCCATCGCCGCGATGACGTCGTCGGTGAACGCCGCCGGGTGCGGGCTGGTGAAGCGGACCCGCTCCAGGCCCTCGATGTCGCCGCAGGCCCGCAGCAGCTTGCCGAAGGCCAGCCGGTCGCCGAACTCCACGCCGTACGTGTTGACGTTCTGGCCGAGGAGGGTGATCTCCAGCACGCCCTGGTCGACCAGGGCGCGCACCTCGTTGAGAACGTCGCCGGGGCGGCGGTCCTTCTCCTTGCCGCGCAGGGCGGGCACGATGCAGAACGTGCAGGTGTTGTTGCACCCCACGGAGACCGACACCCAGGCGGCGTAGGCGGACTCGCGCTTGGTCGGCAGCGTGCTCGGGAAGGTCTCCAGGGACTCCTTGATCTCGACCTGGGCCTCCTGCTGGACGCGCGCCCGCTCCAGCAGCACCGGCAGCGAGCCGATGTTGTGGGTGCCGAACACCACGTCCACCCAGGGCGCCCTGCGGACGATCTCCCCCTGGTCCTTCTGCGCCAGGCAGCCGCCCACGGCGATCTGCATGCCGGGGTTGCCCATCTTCGAGGGGCGCAGGTGTCCGAGGTTGCCGTAGAGCTTGTTGTCGGCGTTCTCCCGTACGGCACAGGTGTTGAACACGACCACGTCGGCCGTCTCCCCCTGGGCGGCCGGGACGTATCCGGCGTCCTCCAGGAGGCCCGACAGGCGCTCGGAGTCGTGCACGTTCATCTGGCACCCATAGGTACGGACCTCGTACGTGCGGGCGCTCTCCACGGTGGCAGTCATCTCACGACAAGGGTAGGCGCTCCGCCGAACCTTCAGGTACGCCCTCACCCCGCCGAACTCCAGGTAATCGATTGGTAACTCAGAGTCAATTCCTTCGCTGAGCTGGGGCTCCAAAGCCGCATGCGAGAATTAGGACTCGACCGACAGCTGAGAGTGGTGAGCCACGGTGGCGATGCTCGTGCAGACCTCGGAGGCCCCGGTGAAGGCCAAGAAGCCCGTCAAAAAGCCGCACAAGAAGCCGCAGAGCACCGCGGTCCCGACGGCGAACTTCTGGGAGACACCCGGCGAACTCGGCATCGACGAATGGTTCGAGCTCAACTCCCGCGATGACGGCGGTCGCTACGAGCTCATCGACGGGAGTCTGATCGTGTCTCCTGCCCCATCCGCCCAGCATCAGTGGATCGGCGACCGGCTCCGCCGGTTTCTGGAGGACGCCGCCCCCGAGGAGTTGATGGTCGTCACCGGCACCGGACTCCTCCTCGACTCCCGGCCGGGCGTCATTCCCGACGTCATGGTGGTGGAACGGAAACCGATCCGTGACGGCGCCCAGGTCGTCGACCCGGAATGGGCCCACCTCGTCGTGGAGATCGTCTCCAGGTCCACCACGGCTGTGGATCGGATCATCAAACCGGTGAAGTACGCGGAGGCCGGGATACCCCACTTCTGGCGCGTCGAGATGAAGCCGTTCCGAGGGCAGGGATCCGACGAGTTCCCGGTGATCTTCACGTACGCGCTCGACGAGAACGGCGAGTACCAGCTCATCCACCGCGTCGCCACCGGAACGACCGTGAACCTGACGGAACCGTTCACGTTCAGGGTTGACCCCGAGGCTCTGAGCAGGATTTGATGATCAAGGTGTGAGCAGGCCGTGATCTGATCGGTACCGCAGGGTTAGCCTCAGGTGCCCTTTACAGAATTACGTTGTCCACCATGACGGAGAACGGGGACAAGACTCCTCTGGTCGTGCTCGAAGGCGTCAACAAGCACTTCGGCAGCCTGCACGTCCTTCGGGACATCAATCTGACGATCTCCCGCGGCGAGGTCCTCGTCGTCATCGGCCCGTCGGGCGGCGGCAAGTCGACCCTCTGCCGGACGATCAACCGGCTGGAGGCGATCGACGAGGGAACCATCACCTTCGACGGGCAGCCGCTCGCGGTCGAGGGCAAGACCCTGGCCAAGCTCAGGTCCGAGGTCGGGATGGTGTTCCAGTCCTTCAACCTGTTCGCGCACAAGACGATCCTCGAGAACGTCACCCTCGGGCCGATCAAGGTTCGCGGCATCGCGAAGGCCGAAGCGGAGCGGCGGGGCATGGAGTTGCTGGAGCGGGTCGGCATCGGCGCCCAGGCGTCGAAGTACCCCGCGCAGCTCTCGGGAGGCCAGCAGCAGCGCGTGGCGATCGCCCGCGCCCTGGCCATGGACCCCAAGATGATCCTGTTCGACGAGCCGACCTCGGCGCTCGACCCGGAGATGGTCCAGGAGGTGCTCGACGTCATGATCGGCCTCGCCCAGGAGGGCATGACGATGATGGTCGTCACCCACGAGATGGGCTTCGCCCGCCGCGCGGCGAACCGCGTGGTGTTCATGGCCGAGGGCCAGATCGTGGAGGAGAACACCCCCGAGGAGTTCTTCACCAACGCCAGGACCGGTCGGGCCAAGGACTTCCTCTCCAAGATCCTCACTCACTGACGGCTCTGCTCATCCCTGATATGTCCCTGATGAAAGACGAGGTAGCAAGAATGCGTGTACGTCGTATTGGAGCCGTGGTGATCGCAGCCGCGGCGGCGATGGCCGGTCTGACCGCGTGCGGCGACGACGCCGGCGGCGGAAGCGACAAGTTCGTCGTGGGCATCAAGGTCGACCAGCCCGGTCTCGGGCAGAAGCAGCCCGACGGCTCCTTCAAGGGGTTCGACGTCGACGTTGCCCGGTATGTCGCCAAGGAGCTCGGCTACACGGACGACAAGATTGAGTTCAAGGAGGCCATCTCGGCCAACCGCGAATCTTTCATCCAGCAGGGCCAGGTCAACGCCGTGATCGCGACCTACTCGATCACCGACGACCGCAAGAAGAAGGTCTCCTTCGCCGGCCCGTACCTGGTCACCGGCCAGGACATCCTGACCCGGGCGGACGACACCACGATCAACAGCGTCGAGGACCTCAAGACCAAGAAGGTCTGCGGCGCCCAGGGCTCCTCCTCCCCCGCCCGCCTCGTCGAGAAGTTCGGCGACGAGTGGAAGAGCGGCTTCCTCACCGAGCAGCAGGGCTACGGCGCCTGCCTGCCGCTGCTGGAGAACAAGCAGGTCGACGCGATCTCCACCGACGCGACGATCCTGGCCGGCTTCGCCACCCAGTCCCCCGGCAAGTTCCGCCTCGTCGGCCAGCCCTTCTCCGAGGAGAAGTACGGCATCGGCCTGAAGCTGGAGGACAAGGCGACCCGTGACAAGGTGAACGCGGCCGTCGAGAAGATGTTCACGGACGGCAGCTGGAAGAAGGCCATCGACGCCAACTTCGGCGAGTTCGGGAAGTTCTTCACCACCCCGCCGGCTGTCGAGCGCTACTGATTCGGTCACACCTCGGCCGGGGCGTACGGACGCCCCGGCCTGTGACCTCTGGAGGGATGAGTGCAGGCACTCTTCGATGAATTCCCGATCATTCTGGACGCTTTCTGGTTGACCATCCGGCTCACCCTCGCCAGTGGGCTGGTGGCGCTCGTGCTCGGGACGATCCTCGCGGGCATGCGGGTCAGCCCGCTGCCGGTCCTGCGCGGGATCGGCACGACGTATGTGAACGTCCTGCGGAACACCCCGCTGACCCTGGTGATCGTGTTCTGCGGGCTGGGCCTCGGCCTCGTCCTGGACGTCTCGTTCTCAGAAAGCCTGTCCGTCAACTACCTGTGGCTCTCCATCATCGGCCTGTCCGCCTACACGGCGGCGTTCGTCTGCGAGGCGATCCGGGCCGGGATCAACACGGTCCCGGTCGGCCAGGCGGAGGCGGCCCGCGCCATCGGGCTCACGTTCGGCCAGAACCTGAGGCTGATCGTGCTGCCCCAGGCGTTCCGCGCGGTGATCGCCCCGCTGGGCAGCATCCTGATCGCGTTGACCAAGAACACCACGATCGCCGCGGCCATCGGGGTGGGTGAGGCGTCCCTGACCATGAAGACGCTGTTCGAGGCGCACGGCGACGCGGTCATCCAGATCTTCGCCGGGTTCGCGCTGGGCTTTTTGATCCTGACCCTGCCGACCGGACTGCTGTTCGGCTGGCTGGCCAAGCGCCTGGCGGTGGTCCGATGACCGCGGTCACCACCGAGCGGCCCCCGGCGCGCAAGCGGCGCGTCGAGAGTTCCGACCGGGTCAGCGTCCTGTACGACATTCCCGGCCCCAAGGCCCGGATACGCAACAACGTGCTCACCGTGCTGGTCATCCTCGCCGTGCTGTTCGCGGTGTACGTGATGGTGACCAAGCTCGGCGAGAAGAACCAGCTCAGCGCCGAGTTGTGGACGCCGTTCCTGCGCGGCGACGTGTGGATCAACCTGATCCTGCCCGGCCTGGTCAACACGCTCAGCGCCGCCGCGGTGGCCGCGCTGATCGCGGTGCCGTTCGGGTTCGTCTTCGGCATCGGCCGGCTCTCGGCGAACGCCTGGATCCGCCGCGCCTCGGGTGCGGTCGTCGAGTTCTTCCGGGCGATCCCGCTGCTGATCATGATCTTCGCGGTGATGTTCGGCGGGAGCGCGGTCTTCGGGCTCACCGTGACGCCCTTCTGGGCGGTGGTGATCGGCCTGGTCCTGTACAACGGCTCGGTGCTGGCGGAGATCGTACGGGCGGGCATCCTGTCCATCCCCCGGGGGCAGAGCGAGGCCGCGCTCGCGGTCGGCCTGCGTCCGGGCCAGGTGATGCGGATGATCCTGCTGCCGCAGGCGGTCACGGTCATGATGCCGGCGATCGTGGCGCAGCTGGTGGTGCTCCTGAAGGACACCGCCCTGGGCTTCATCGTGTCGTTCGAGGACCTGCTGAACGCGGGGGCGCGCGTGCTGCCCTCCAACTTCAACAACATCATTCCCGCCGTGATCGTCATCGCGATCATCTACATCATCATCAACGTGATGGTGGGCGCCGTCGCCACCTGGTTGGAGAGGCGGAGCCGTCGCAGCAGGAAGACCGCGGCCAAGCCGATCGCCCGGCCCGACTCGCCGACGGCGGTCGAGGGCGGCCTCGGAACCCCCACCACCCCCGCACCGTAGAAGCACGGCAGCCGAAGGGCGGTCACCGGATCCGGTGGCCGCCCTTCCGCGTGCCAGGCGGGTGAGAAAACATCCGCAGGTCGGCTTATGACGGAGACCGGACCAACGACTCTCACCTCATCATTCCCCCCGATCTCACGGCTCGCACGGTTCACCGGCGGCATATCTCGGGTGACGCGAGCGTGATACCGGCGACACGCGGCGGGTTATCGGGCAGGATTGCGCCATGTCCCCCGAGCAGGTCGTCCTGCCGTACGCCACCTGGCCGTCGCCGGTCTCCACCTCCGACGTGGCCCGTTCCGGGCTGCGCCTCGGATACCCGACGGTGCTCGGCGAGGAGGTCTGGTGGACCGAGGACCGTCCCGCCGAGGGCGGGCGGACCACCATCGTGCACCGCGGCGCCGACGGCGCCCAGCGCGAGTTGCTGAGCGCACCGTGGAGCGCCAGGACCAGGGTCCACGAGTACGGCGGGCGGTCGTACGCGGTGGTGCCCGGCGAGGGCGTGGTGTTCGCCAACTTCGTCGACCAGCGCCTCTACCTGCTGCCCACCGGTGGCGAGCCCAGGCCGCTCACGCCGGAGCCCGAGGAGCCGGCGGCCCTGCGCTATGCGGACCTGGTCCTTCACGACGGGCAGATCTGGTGCGTCAGGGAGAGCCACAACGGCGGCCGGGTGAGCCGGTCGATCGTGTCCATCCCGCTGTCCGGCGAGGGCGAGCCGCGCGAGCGGGCCGGCGGGCACGACTTCTACGCCTCCCCCACCGTCTCCCCCGACGGCGAGCACCTGGCCTTCGTCTGCTGGGACCACCCCCGGATGCCGTGGAACGGCACCGAGCTGTGGATCTCCCGGCTCGCCGACGGCACGTCCTGGAAGGTCAAGGGCGGCATCTCGGAATCGGTGCTCGCCCCGCGGTGGCGTGACGAGCAGCACCTGTATCTGGTCTCCGACTGGTCGGGCTGGTGGAACCTCTACCTGGTCGGGATACACGGCGCCTCGGCGAAGGCGCTCCACCCGGCGGAGCAGGAGTTCGCGGGGCCGCTGTGGCAGCTCGGCGCGGTGCCGTACGCGCCGATGGACGACGGGAGCCTCGCGGTCCTGCACGGGCGGGGCGACCTGCGGCTGGGGGTCCTTGACCCGGACAGTGGCGTGCTGAGCGACCTGGACGTGCCCTACGACGGCTGGGAGGTGGTGCTGGCCACCGACGGGCGTGCCGTGGTCGGGATCGGGTACGGCCCGGCGCTGCCCCGGTCGATCGTCCGGGTCGACACCGTGACCGGGCGGGTGGAGGAGGTCCGCCGGGACGTCAACGAGCTGCCCGACCCCGGCTACCTGCCGCGCGCCAGGCCCGTGGAGTTCGAGAGCCGGTTCGGGCGCGAGGTCCACGCGTTCCTCTACCCCCCGTCCAACCCCGTGGCGCGTGGCGAGGGCCCCGCGCCGTACGTCGTGTTCGTGCACGGCGGGCCGACCGGGAACAGCGTCGGCGCGCTCGATCTGGAGAAGACGTTCCTCACCAGCAGGGGCATCGGCGTGCTCGACGTCAACTACGGCGGCTCCACCGGCTACGGCCGCGTCTACCGCGAGCGGCTGCGCGGTCAGTGGGGCGTGGTCGACGTCGAGGACGCGATCGCCGCGGCCGAGTGGCTGGCCGCGGAGGGGCTGGGCGACCCGGCCCGGATCGCGATTCGGGGTGGTAGCGCGGGCGGCTGGACGGTCATGGCGGCCTGCTGCGCGTCCGACGCGTTCGCCGGAGGCGTCTCCTACTACGGCGTGAGCGGGCTCGCCAACTTCAGCGCGACCACCCACGACTTCGAGTCGCGCTACGTCGAGTGGCTGATCGGCCCGGAGGACCCCGCCCTGTACGCCTCGCGCGAACCCGTCGGCCGGGCGGCCGGGGTGAGCTGCCCCATGTTGCTCCTCCAGGGCCTGTCCGACCCGGTGGTCCCCCCGGCGCAGTCACAGGCCTTCGCCGACGCGCTCGCCGAACGCGGCGTTCCCTGCACCTACCTCACGTTCGAGGGGGAGGCCCACGGCTTCCGCCGCGCCGAGACCCGTAGCGCGGCCCTGGCCACCGAGCTCGCCTTCTACCAGCAGATCTTCCATTCCTGAGCGAGAGGCCAGGTGGACCGGCGGGTTGCCGGGCGGGCCGGCGAACCGGGCGGATCGACGTGCTCCCCGGGGTCGGCGGGTCGAGCGGGTTCCGCAAGGTCGGCGGGTTGGGCGGGTTCGGCGCGCACAGCGGGGTCGGCGGGTTGGGCCCGTTGGGCGGGGTCAGCGGGCGAACTCGGTGGCCCGCGATTCGCGGACGACCGTGATACGGATCTGGCCGGGGTAGGTGAGCTCCTCCTCGACCTGCTTGGCGACGTCGCGGGCGATCACCTGGGCCTGGATGTCGTCGACCGCGTCCGGCTTCACCATGACCCTGATCTCCCGGCCCGCCTGCATGGCGAAGACCTTCTCGACGCCCTCGTAGGAGGTGGCGATCTCCTCAAGGCGCTCCAGCCGCTTGACGTAGGCCTCCAGCGACTCGCGGCGGGCGCCGGGACGGCTGCCGCTGATCGCGTCGGCGGCCTGGGTTAGGACGGCCTCGACGGTCTTGACCTCGACCTCGTTGTGATGGGCCTCGATGGCGTGGACGACGTCCTCGTGCTCGCCGTATCGTCTGGCGATCTCGGCGCCGATGAGCGCGTGGCTGCCCTCGACCTCGTGGGTGAGGGCCTTGCCGATGTCGTGCAGGAGCGTGCAGCGCTTGAGCAGCGTCGTGTCGAGCCGCAGCTCGGCCGCCATGATGCCGGCGATGTGGGCCGACTCGATGAGGTGGCCGAGCACGTTCTGGCCGTAGGAGGTGCGGTAACGGAGCTGGCCGAGGAGGGTGACGAGCTCGGGATGCATGTCGGTGATGCCGAGTTCCACCAGGGCGTCCTCGCCCGCACGCACGCACAGCTCCTGGACCTCGGCCTTGCTGCGATCGTGGGCCTCCTCGATGCGCTGCGGATGGATGCGGCCGTCGAGGACGAGTTTCTCCAGGGTGAGCCGCGCGGTCTCGCGGCGGACCGGGTCGAAACACGACAACAACACGGCTTCCGGCGTGTCATCGATGATCAAGTTGACGCCGGTGGTCGACTCGAAGGCCCGGATGTTGCGGCCCTCGCGGCCGATGATGCGCCCCTTCATCTCGTCACCGGGCAGGTGCAGGACGCTCACCACGGACTCGGCGGTCTGCTCGGTGGCGACCCGCTGGACCGCCAACGTGACGATTTTGGTGGCGCGCTTCTCGCCCTCCTTGCGTGCCTCTCCCTCGATCTCCCTGATGATCAGCGCGGCCTCGCGCTTCGCCTGGTTCTCGATCTCCCTGACCAGCTCGGCCCTGGCCTGGTCGCTGGTGAACCCGGACACCCGTTCCAGGATGGTCTTGCGCTCCTCGGCGACCCGTTCGAGATCCTCGCGACGGTCGGCCAGCTCGGTCTCCGTCTCGGCGAGCTTGCGGGCCCGGTCGGCCTGGCGCCTGGCCTCCTCGTCGAGACGCTGCTCGCGCTCCGCGAGCCGGTTCTCCCTGCGTTCGAGGTCGGACCGGAGCTCCTTGAGCTCGTACTTCAGGATCTTGCCCTCGGCCTCGGCCTCCTTGCGCATCTCGGCCGCCGCCTCGATCGCCGCCTCCGACTTGCGCAGCAGCTCTCCGGCGTCGTCCTGGGCCTTCGCCCGGATGTCGGCGGCCTCGCGCCTGGCCTCCTCCAGGTGGGCCTGAACCTCGGCCTCCTGCTCAGGCGTGGGACCCTTCGGGCCCCCGGCTCCGCCGACACGACGCAGCAACACGACCAGCACGGCTGTCATCACGGCGAGAGCCATAACCGCCACTGTCAACATGACGACCACGACCGGATCCATGCGCGCCTCACCTTCCTCGCGTCGCAAATATCAGGCACACGAGGGGTCACACGCACGGCACGGAAAGCTCAAGAGACGGCACCGTCGGGACAGAAGTGAACCCAGAGGGGATCACCCACCGGCTGTTCCCGCCGGTCCGTCGTCCCGTCCTCATCCGCCAAGCCTGCTTGTCCGTATTACACCGCTATGACAATCCGCACTGCGCGGAGTAACTCCTCACTGTCGTTGAGATTAAGCGTCAGAGAGGTAACGAGCAAGCAAAGACCCGCTGTCAAAGCTGCTTTGGACTAGTCGAGTGGATAGCCCTGATCCTCCGCGAATGGCGATGTTTCCGCCCCTTCGTCCTCCAGCACTTCACGGATTACGCGAAATGCCAGGCCGGGGCCGTATCCCTTGCGGGCGAGCATGCCGGCAAGCCTGCGGGTCCTGACCGCGGGCTCCAGACCCCGGGTCGAGGAGAGTTTGCGCCGCACGAGGCGACGAGCGGTCTCCGCCTCCTCCTCGGGATCGAGCCGATCCACCGCTTCCTTCACGGTCTCCTCGTCCACCCCTCGGTGGCGGAGCTCCGAGGCGAGTGCCTTTCTGGCGAGACCCCGCCCGGCGTGACGCGAGCTCACCCATGCCGCGGCGAACGCCTCGTCGTCGATGAGCCCGACCTCGGAGAAGCGCTCCAGCACGGCGTCCGCCGCCTCCTGGGGCACCTCGCGCTTGCGCAGCGCCTCCGCGAGCTGGGCCCGGGTGCGCGGCGCCATGGTCAGCAGCCGCAGGCAGATGCCCCGGGCGACCGCCTGCGGATCGGATCCGGCCCCCCGGCTCGCCCGAGACCCCTCGGCCGGCCCGTCGGACCCGTCACGTCCACCGGACCCGTCACGCCCACCGAACCTGCCGCGTCCGCCGGACCTGCCGGATCTGTCAATTCCGTCAGGTCCGCCAGGTCCGTCGAATCCGTCGGATCGGTCGGGAAGAAAGCCCGGGGTAGCGCTCCCGGACCGCCGCCCACGCCGTGAGGCACGCTTTTTCCGGCCTCGCGGCCCGTCACTCGCCGGGTCCGCGGCTTCTTCGCGAAAGCCTCCCTCCGAGGCGGACGAACCGTGGTCATGGTCGCGCCCGCGCCGGCCCTGTGAACCCGCCCGAGGCTCGTCGGGCCAGGCTCCCCAGTCTCTCGGCCCGGCCTCGCCGGCCGGACCGGAGTCAGGTCCCGTGGTCATCGATCAGCCCGGATTCAGGCGTCACCCGGCTTGGGGGCGGCGGCCTTGGAACCGCGACCGGACGCGGCGGGAGCCGAAGCGGCACCGGACGCGCGACCGGACGCGGCGGCCGGGGCCGAAGCCGCGGGGACGGGCGACGGGACGGCCGGGCTGTCGACGCGCGGGCCGACGCCGAGCTTCTCCTTGATCTTCTTCTCGATCTCGTTCGCCATGTCCGGGTGGCTCTTGAGGAAGTTTCGCGCGTTCTCCTTGCCCTGACCGAGCTGGTCACCCTCGTAGGTGTACCAGGCGCCGGACTTGCGGACGAAGCCGTGCTCGACACCCATGTCGATCAGGCCACCCTCGCGGGAGATGCCGACGCCGTAGAGGATGTCGAAGTCGGCCACGCGGAAGGGCGGGGCCATCTTGTTCTTGACGACCTTCACCCGGGTGCGGTTGCCGACCGCCTCGGTGCCGTCCTTCAGCGTCTCGATGCGGCGGATGTCGAGGCGGACCGAGGCGTAGAACTTCAGCGCCTTTCCACCGGTCGTGGTCTCGGGCGAGCCGAACATGACGCCGATCTTCTCACGGAGCTGGTTGATGAAGATCGCGGTGGTGCCGGTGTTGTTGAGCGCGCCGGCGACCTTGCGCAGCGCCTGGGACATCAGACGGGCCTGGAGGCCGACGTGGCTGTCGCCCATCTCGCCCTCGATCTCGGCCTTGGGCACCAGGGCCGCGACCGAGTCGATGACCAGCAGGTCGACGGCACCGGACCGGATCAGCATGTCGGCGATCTCCAGCGCCTGCTCACCGGTGTCGGGCTGGGAGACGAGCAGCGCGTCGGTGTCGACGCCCAGCTTCTGGGCGTACTCCGGGTCAAGCGCGTGCTCGGCGTCGATGAACGCGGCGATGCCGCCACCACGCTGGGCGTTGGCCACCGCGTGCAGGGCGACCGTGGTCTTGCCCGAGGACTCGGGACCGTAGACCTCGACGATGCGGCCGCGCGGGAAGCCGCCGATGCCGAGGGCCACGTCGAGCGCGATGGAGCCGGTGGGGACCACCTCGATGGGCGCCCGGGTCTCGTCGCCCAGGCGCATGATCGAGCCCTTGCCGAACTGCCGCTCGATCTGAGCGAGTGCGGTCTCAAGCGCCTTCTCGCGGTCGTTAGCTGCCATGGGAGCCCCCTGAAGGGTCGCGGGTTGGATCGGTTGCCAGAAAGCTACGGGGTGCCGCCGACAATTTCGGGAGGGCACGCCAAGAGTGTTGGCTTGTTCAATATAGCCGAACGACTGTTCGATCGCCGCCCGTTGGCACCATACGTTGCGGGAGTCACGAACCGCCGCGGAGTCCCCCCGCGCACGACCAGACACGGCCGGGCAGGCCGGCGGGCCATGGCTTCGGGAGGTGCGGACCCCATCCGGAAGGCGACATTTCCAAGAATTGCCCAGGACCTGTTGTCACCGGGTTGACCTGGAGTGATCCTGAGGGGAAACGACCCGAGGTGCCCGACGTGCCCAACACGTTCACGCAGCAACGTCTAGCCCATCTCGATTCCCTCGCCGCCGAGCTGCGACAACGAGGGCTGGCGAGCCGCACCCTCGGAGGCGCCGCGCCGGTGCTGTGGGTGTGGCATCCGGACAGCCGTCGGCAGACCATCGTCTTCGCCACCCCGGTCAGGGACGGCTGGCTGTTTCTGTGGGCACCGGACGGTGAGGAGAGCGCCGACGATCCCGCGCGGGCGGCCGATTCGGTGGAGAAGCTCCTCGGCCCGCTCACGGAACCGTCCTGAGCGGCCCTTCACGCTCTCCGGCTCTCCGCTCACCCGGCCGCATGCTCTCCGGCCCGCTTACCGGGCCGCGTGCTTACCGGCTCTCAGCGGAGCCTGGGCGCGACGTCGGTCACCCCGCACACGGCGTGCCAGACCTCCTTGGCGCCGACTCCCTCGGCCAGCGCCTGGATCACGGTCCGGCCGCCGAGATCGGCGATGACGTAGTCGCGGGCCCACGACTCGGCGTACTGGTCGCCGAAGTGTGACTTCATCCGCTTCCAGAAATCCGATAGGCGCATGCCCCAAGTATGGACGCCCACCGGCGTGCCGCGATCCACCCCGGCGCGCCGCCGGACCGCGAGGCGCCCGCGTCCCGCTCTCCCGGCCACCGCCGGACGGGGGCGAGCCGGAGACGGAGCGGACGAGACGGGACGGGACGGGGACGGGCGGGAGGAGCGTCCCAGGCGAGGACGAGGGGAAAGGCGTGGGCGGCCGGAGGCGGGAGAGGGGTCGTCAGAGCACGCGGGAGCCGTACATCTCGCCGAGGGGGTCGGCGAGCAGTTCCAGGCGGGCCCCGTCGGGGTCGGCGAAGTAGATCGACGCGCCGCTCTCGACCTGGTGCGGAACGCCCGCCGCCTCCAGCTTGCCCCGCAGGCGCTCCCACGTGGAGGGATCGACGGAGATGGCGACGTGGTGGAGCCCGCCGAGGACCTCCTTGTAGGGGCCGAGGTCCAGGCCGGGGAAGTCGAAGAAGGCGAGCAGGTTGCCGTTGCCGATGTCGAAGAAGAAGTGGTTCGACCCCCGGTAGTCGCGGTTCTCGAAGATCTCCGTCAGCGGGAACTCCAGAAGGTCCTGGTAGAACGCGATCGTCGTCTCGACGTCGGAGGAGATCAGCGCGAAGTGGTGCAGCCCCCTCGCGCTGCTCGGCGGGCGGTGCGGCCTGAGGTGCTCCGCCTTGATCCGCTCGCGTGTCGCCTCGATGGCCTGATGGTCGATGCTCACCTTTAGCTCACCACTCAATACGTCGTGTGTTCGTCAAAGCCATGTCCTCGACGGCAGGGAGCCAACCTATCCCGGACGTCACGTCATGGTGGCGAATGGTCACCGTCCCGGCGAACGCCGCGGATCCGGCCTCCCGTGGGGCGCCCGCAGCACCGACGAACCGTGCGTCCGCAGGTGATGCGCGGGCCACCTGCTCCCGTCCGCCGCCCGGTCGCCGGGCGGGCGGTGACGGGTTCTGTCGGTGGGGCCGTGCAGTATGGGCGGTGAGCCGGTCGGTCGTCCGGACCGGGAGCTAGGGGGCGGCGATGAGCGAGACGGCGAGCGCGGGCGGGGCGCTCGATCACTTCACCCGGATGACCAGAGACTGGTTCACCGGGGCGTTCGCCGCGCCGACCGCCGCGCAGGAGGGGGCGTGGGCGGCGATCGCGCGGGGCGACAACACGCTGGTGGTCGCACCCACCGGATCCGGCAAGACGCTGGCCGCCTTCCTGTGGTCGCTCGACCGGCTCGCCTCCTCCGCTCCCGGCTCCCCCCTGGACGCCGGATCCTCCGATACGGACCTGACGGCCGGTACGGGTGGCACCGGTGATACGGCCGGTACGAGCGCCCGGGGCGGGCGAGGGCGTTCGCGGGGGGACCGGGGGGACGACGAGCCGGTGAGGCGGTGCCGGGTCCTGTACGTCTCGCCGCTCAAGGCCCTGGCGGTCGACGTCGAGCGCAACCTCCGGGCGCCACTGGCCGGGCTGAGGCAGACCGCGCGGCGGCTCGGGCTCCCGGTGCCGGAGATCTCGGTGGCGATCCGGTCGGGTGACACCGCCCCCGAGGAGCGGCGGCGGTTCGCGACCCGGCCCTCCGACATCCTGATCACCACCCCCGAGTCGCTGTTCCTGCTGCTCACCAGCCAGGCCCGCGAGGCGTTGCGCGGCGTGGAGACGGTCATCGTCGACGAGGTGCACGCGGTGGCGGCCACCAAGCGCGGCGCGCACCTGGCCCTCTGCCTGGAGCGGCTCGACACCCTCCTGCCCCGGCCCGCCCAGCGGATCGGCCTGTCGGCGACCGTCCGGCCGGTGAGCGAGGTGGCCGCCTTCCTGGGCGGATCGCGCCCGGCGACCGTGGTCCAGCCGCCCTCCGACAAGGAGATCGAGGTCGAGGTGGTCGTCCCGATCGAGGACATGACCGAGCTCGACACGCCTCCTGCCCCGCCCGCCCCCGACGACGACCGCTGGCTGACCGAGACCCCGGCCAGGCGGTCGATCTGGCCGCACGTGGAGGAGCGGCTGTTCGAGCTGATCGGAGGCCACAGCTCCACGATCGTGTTCGCCAACTCCCGGCGACTGGCCGAGAGGCTGTGCACCCGCCTCAACGAGCTGGCGTGGGAGCGGAGGGAGACCGGCGAGGAGCCGGTCGGGCAGGAGGCGGGGGCGGGGGCGGAGCCGGTGCACTGGGCCGAGGGGTTCCCCGTCCCCCCGGCCTCCCTCTCCACCCCGGCGGCGATGATGGCGCAGGCCGGCGCGGCCAAGGGGGTCGTCCCGGAGATCGTGCGGGCCCACCACGGTTCGGTGTCGAAGGAGGAGCGCTCCCAGATCGAGGAGGCGCTCAAGTCCGGGCGGCTGCCCGCCGTGGTCGCGACCTCCAGCCTGGAGCTCGGCATCGACATGGGCGCGGTCGACCTGGTGGCCTGCGTCGGGGCGCCGCCGAGCGTGGCGAGCGGCCTGCAGCGGATCGGCCGGGCCGGGCACCAGGTGGGAGCGGTCTCACGTGGTGTGATCTTCCCCAAGTACCGGGGGGACCTGGTCCAGACGGCCGTGGTGGCCGAGCGGATGAGGAGCGGGGAGATCGAGGACCTGCGCTACCCGCGCAACCCGCTCGACGTGCTCGCCCAGCAGATCGTGGCGATGACCGCGCTGGACGAGTGGACGGTGGACGAGCTGGAGGAGGTCGTGCGGCGAGCGGCCCCCTACCGGACGTTGCCCAGGAGCGCGCTGGAGGCGACGCTCGACATGCTCGCCGGACGTTACCCGAGCGAGGAGTTCGCCGAGCTGCGGCCGCGCATCGTCTGGGACCGGGTGACCGGCACCCTGCGGGGCCGTCCCGGAGCCCAGAGGCTGGCGGTCACCAACGGCGGCACGATCCCCGACAGGGGGCTGTTCGGCGTGTTCCTGGTCGGGGAGAAGTCCTCCCGGGTGGGCGAGCTGGACGAGGAGATGGTCTACGAGTCGCGGGCCGGGGACGTGTTCGTGCTGGGCGCGACCTCCTGGCGGATCCAGGAGATCACGGCCGATCGGGTGCTGGTCACGCCCGCCCCCGGCCAGCCGGGAAAGCTCCCCTTCTGGCACGGCGACACCGCCGGAAGACCGGCGGAGCTGGGCAGGGCCATCGGCGCGTTCCTCCGCGAGATGTCGGCGGCGGGCGCGGACGCCGAGACGGGAAGCGGGCGCGCCCGAGGCGCGGGGACGGGAAACGCGGGAGCGGAGGGCGCCGAGGCGGGAAACGGGGCGGCGGAGAACGCGAAACCGGGAAGCGCGGGAGCGGGAAGCGCCGCGCGTGAGGGGGCCCTGGAGAGGATCAGGGCGGCGGGGCTGGACGAGTACGCCGCCGCCAACCTGCTCTCCTACCTGGCCGAGCAGCGGCAGGCGACCGGCTACGTGCCGGACGACAGGACGCTGCTGGTCGAGCGGTTCCACGACGAGCTGGGCGACTGGCGGGTGGTGGTGCATTCCCCGTACGGGGCACGGGTGCACGCGCCGTGGGCGCTGGCGATCGGGCGGCGGCTGCGGGAGCGCTACGGCGTCGACGTGCAGGCCCTGCACTCCGACGACGGGATCGTGCTGCGCATTCCCGACACGCTCTCCGACCCCCCGTCCGACGTCGCGGTCTTCGACGCGGACGAGATCGAGCGGATCGTCACCGAGGAGCTGGGCGGTTCGGCGCTGTTCGCGGCGCGGTTCCGCGAGTGCGCGGGGCGGTCCCTGCTGCTGCCGCGCCGCGTGCCGGGCAGGCGGTCGCCGCTCTGGCAGCAGCGGCAGCGCGCCTCGCACCTACTGAGCGTGGCGGGCCGCTACGGGTCGTTCCCCGTGGTGCTGGAGACGATGCGCGAGTGCCTTCAGGACGTGTTCGACGTGCCGGGGCTGGTCCGGCTGATGCGCGACATCGAGGCGCGGCGGGTCCGGCTGGTGGAGGTCGAGACCGACAAGGCGTCGCCGTTCGCGGCGTCGCTGCTGTTCAACTACATCGGCGCCTTCATGTACGAGGGCGACGCCCCGCTGGCCGAGCGCCGCGCCCAGGCGCTCGCGCTCGACACGACCCTGCTGGCCGAGTTGCTGGGCCAGGCGGACCTGCGCGAGCTGCTCGACCTCGACGTGATCACCGACGCCGAGCGGGAGCTGGCCCGGCTGGACCGGCCGCTGCGCGACGCCGAGGACCTGGCCGACCTGCTCCGCTCCCACGGCCCCCTGGTGGCCGAAGACGTCGGCGTGCGCGAGGGCGACCCGGCGTGGCTGACCGTGCTGGAGGGTTCCCGGCGGGCCATCAGGGTACGGGTGGCGGGGCAGGAGCGGTGGGCGGCGATCGAGGACGCCGCCCGGTTGCGCGACGCGCTCGGCGTGCCGCTGCCCGTGGGGGTTCCGCACGCGTTCCTCGAACCGGTCGACGACCCGCTGGGCGATCTGCTGGCCCGGCACGCCCGTACGCGCACCCCCTTCCTCGCGAGCACCGCCGCGGCCAGGTTCGGCCTCGGCCCCGCGGTCGTCACCGACGCGCTGCGCCGCCTGGCCGCCTCGGGGCGGCTGGTGAGCGGGGAGTTCCGGCCGGGCGGCCGGGGCGAGGAGTGGTGCGACGCGGGGGTGCTGCGGATGCTGCGCCGCAGGTCCCTGGCCAGGCTCCGCAAGGAGGTGGAGCCGGTCTCCCCGGAGACCCTGGCCGCCTTCGCGCCCGCCTGGCACGGCATCACCGGCACCCCGCAGCGGGGCAGGCCGCCGATCGACGCGCTGGTGGGCGCGATCGAGCAGTTGCAGGGCGCGGCGGTGCCCGCGTCGGCGCTGGAGACGTTGATCCTGCCCTCACGGGTGCCCGGATACGACCCGTCGTTCCTGGACGAGCTGACGGCCTCCGGCGAGGTGATCTGGGTGGGGCAGGGGTCCCTGCCGGGCGGCGACGGCTGGGTGTCGCTCTACTTCGCCGACACCGCGCCACTGCTGATGCCCGGCCCCGCCGACATCACCCTGACGCCGGTGCACGAGGCGGTGCTGGAGGTTCTGGGCGGCGGGGGCGCGCTGTTCTTCCGTGAGCTGGGCGGCCGGGCCGGCGCCCTCCTGGCCGGTGCCGTCCCGGACGACCGTGCCCTGTCCGCCGCCGTGTGGGACCTGGTGTGGTCGGGCCGGATCACCGGCGACACGCTGGCGCCGCTGCGGGCCGTCCTCGGGACGGGGCGCCCCGCGCACCGCCCGGCCCCGACCCGGCGACGGCGGGCGGTATTGCCGACCCGGAGCGGCCCGCCCACGGTGGGCGGGCGCTGGTGGGCACTGCCCGCCCTCGCGGAGGACTCCACCCAGCGCGCCCATGCCCAGGCCGAGGTGCTGCTGGAGCGGCACGGCGTGGTGACCAGGGGCGCGGTGACCGCCGAGCGGCTGCCGGGCGGGTTCGCCGCCGTCTACCAGGTGCTTCGCGCCTTCGAGGAGAGCGGCCGGTGCCGCAGGGGTTACTTCGTGGAGGGGCTGGGCGGTGCCCAGTTCGCCCTCCCCGGTGCCGTCGACCGGATGCGCGCCACGTCCCCCTCGCCCGCCCACCCGGACACGGCAGCGGTGCCCGACCCGTGGGGCGCGCGGAAGCCGGAGAGGGTGGACGGAAACGCCCGGCGGGCGGTGGTGCTGGCGGCCGCCGACCCGGCCAGTCCGTACGGGGCGGCCCTGCCGTGGCCGGCCCATCCCGGGGAGGTGTCCCACAAGCCCGGCAGGAAGGCCGGTTCCCTGGTCGTGCTCGTCGACGGGCACCTGATCCTCTACGTCGAGCGCGGCGGCAAGACCCTGCTGTCCTTCTCCGGCGACGACCGCCTCCGGCCTGCCGTCGACGCCCTCGCGCTCGCCGTGCGCGACGGCGCGCTGGGCAAGCTGACCGTCGAGCGGGCGGACGGCACCGCCATCAACGACTCTCCCCTGGGCGCCGCCCTGGAGGCCGCCGGTTTCCACCCGACGCCGAGAGGGCTGCGCCTGAGGGCCTAGAGCGCCGTGACGCGTCGTCCGGTCCCGCCCGTGTCCGGTGCGTGTCCCGCGGGGCGGTTGCAGCCACCCACCATTGGTTCGCAACCGGGGATTGGGAGATTGGCCACGTTGTTAGATCGAAAGGGGAAACAACATGGCCAAGGCCAAGCCGGAGCTGTCCGCGCTGTCCGGGATCGGCACCGAGCTGGACGAGAGTCAGCTCGCGCAGGTCAACGGTGGCTACTACTGGGATTGGTACCACTGGGAGGACTTCGCTCCCGGTGGCTGGGCGTACCGCCCCTGATACCGGGCGCGTAGCCGGACAGACGCGAGAAGCGTAGCCGGACAGACGCGAGAAGACGGGGTGCGGCCACCGGCCGCGCCCCGTCCGTGCTTTTCCCCACCTGTTCTTTCCGGGCCCTCCGGGGCTCCCGGACCCTCCCGGGCGGATCGCCGGGAAGGGCCCGGGGAAACCGGCGTCCCGCCGGTCAGGGCGAGGTCACCTTCTGATCGAGATCACCTCGGCGACCGGCTCGTCACGCTCGCGTTCCTGGCGCTCTCGTTCCTGACGCCTCTGGATGGCCTGGAAGCCGACCAGGTCGTCAGGGAGCGCGTCGGGGACGTCCATGTCGAACCTGGACAGCGTGCGGGTCCGCATCGCGACCAGCACCGTGACCGCGATGGCGACGGCGAACAGCGCGTACATCAGGCCGACGCCCCGGCCCTCGCCGGTGCCGAGCACGAGGCCGACCGTATCGGCCAGCGGCCCCCCGGGAACCAGCAGCGGTTCGAACAGCTTGCTGCCGTACGGGGCGACCAGGCCGAAGCCGACCGGCAGGGTGGACCAGGCGATGAGCGTGTTGAGCGCGATGACACGGCCGTGGAAGCGCTGCGGCACCTTGACCTGGATGATCGTGGCGTATACGCCGTTGAGCATGGTCAGCCAGAACGACATCCCGAAGGCGCCGACCGCGATCAGGACCAGGTTCTGCTGCAGGCCGGTGACCAGGCAGAAGAGGCTCAGGACGAGGGTGGAGAGCATGACGCCGCGCAGCCGATGCCGTCGCGGGCCTCCCCAGACGGTCATGGTCAGGCCGCCGAGGAAGACACCCAGGCCGCCGAAGAAGGAGATCCGGCCGACGTCCTCCAGCGTGGCGAAGCCCAGGACCAGCGGCGAGATGAGCAGGAACAGTGGGGACAGGAAGATGTTCAGCACCGCGAAGAAGAACAGCATGCCGCGGAAGCCCCGGTTGCCCCAGGAGAACTTCCAGCCCTCGACCATCTCGGCGACCAGCGACTCCCTGCGCTTCCACGCCATGGTCTTCGGGAAGCGGACGAAGAGCAGCACCCCGATCGCGAAGACGTACGAGACGACGTCCAGGACGAGGATGCCCTCCAGCCCGATCACGGCCATCAGGCCGACCGCGGCCAGCGGGACGACCAGCTGGGCGGTACCGGTGACCATCTGGACCACGCCGTTGGCGTGGCCGAGGAAGCGCTTGGGGACCAGCTGCGGGATGGCGGAGTTGTAGGCGAGGCGCTGGAAGGTCAGCGCGACCGACAGCAGGACCAGGAGCGGGTAGATGTGCCAGATCTGCAGGTTGCCGGTCCACAGCAGGACGCCCAGCGCCAGCTGGGTGCCGAACGCGCCGATGTCTCCGGCGAGCATGACCCTGCGCCGGTCGTGGCGGTCGACGAGGGCCCCGGCCAGGGGGGACACCAGCATGCCGGGGACCAGCGCGAGGACGGAGAACAGGGCCATCATGGGGAGCGAGCCGGTGGTGATGTAGATCCACAGCGGGATGGCGAACTCGGTCAGCGACGACCCGACGATCGAGACGAGCTGTCCGGCCGCCACGGCGGCGAACCGCTTCATGCTGGGCGGCGGACCGGAGCGCGCCGGTGGGGTCGTCGCGACCGGCTGCCCCGTCCCCGGTGGAGCCCCGCCCGTGCCCGGACCGGGAAAAGCGGACGCTTCCGGACCGGGAAAAGCGGGCGCTTTCGGACCGGGAAAAGCGGGCGCTTCCGGACCGGGAGGAGCGGGCGCGGACGTCCCCTGACCGGTGAAAGCGAGCGCGACCGGTCCCGCACCGATGAGCGCGGGTGCCGTCGTCGCCGGGGCGATCTCCGTGAGGGCGTCCCGGGTGGAGACGCCGCCGAGCCACCAGGTGGACCGGTCGGTACGGGCCAGCTTCGCCGTGTCGCCGGAGGCGATGGCCCGGTGGGTGCCGGTGACGATGGCGGCGAGCTCATCCGCCC
Organism: Streptosporangium sp. H16; assembly: GCF_051918855.1. Lineage (NCBI taxonomy): Bacteria > Bacillati > Actinomycetota > Actinomycetes > Streptosporangiales > Streptosporangiaceae > Streptosporangium > Streptosporangium sp. H16. The sequence continues at coordinate 262,904 of NZ_JBPXMD010000005.1, read as the reverse complement.
GATATTTCAGGAAAAAGTGCCCGGCCTCGTCGAGGACGACCACGGCCGTGGAGTCACTCAGGAGATGCCACTCGCGGTAGCGCTCCTGGTAGAACTCGGTGGCCGGGTCGCGTTCACCCACCACCGAGATGATCGGCGTCCTGAGCGGCTCGACGCCCTCCTCGAAGAGGCGGGTGAAGTAGCGTTCCGCCTCCCTGGTGCCCTTGCGACGGTTGTCGATCACCAGTTTGAGCTGGTCGGGCTCCAGGTCGTCCACTTCGAGACCCGCGGCCCGCAGGGCGTTGGCCCAGATCTGGTCGCTGCGCAGGCGGTCGGTCAGGTTCGACAGCTTGGCCAGCACCGAGGCGGGACGGGCGAAGGGGAAGACACCGCCGAAGTAGAGGGCCTCAATCGGGCGGCCCGTCTCCTCCAGGCGGCGGGCGATCTCCACGATCAGCATGACGCCGAGCCCGCAGTGCCCGTACAGCGCGAGCGGGCCGCGGACGTCCTTGAGGATCTCCTCCACGCAGTCCTGCGCGACCTCCGCCACCGGCCGGGTCTCCTCGACCAGCCCCATCTCCTGGCCGGGGACGGCGACCGCGTGCAGCGCCCAGTTCTGCGGCAGCGTGTCGGCCAGCGGCTGGTAGATGGCCGCGCTGCCGCCGCCGTACGGCACGCAGACCAGGGTCGAGGTGGCCGCGCGGGGCGGGGTGAGCCGGTGCAGGAGCATCCGCGGGCCGTCGTCGGCCGTCTCGGCGAGCCGCGCCAGCTCGCGGACGGTCCGGTGCTTGAACAGGTCCAGGATCGTGACCTGGCGCCCGCCTTCGGGAATGGCTTTCCGAAGGCGGGCGACCACCTGCGCGGCGAGCAGCGAATGACCACCCAGGTCGAAGAAGTCGTCCAGCACGCCGACCTGGACCAGTCCGAGCACCTTCGCCCACACCGCCGCGATCGCCTCTTCGAGGGGCGTCTCCGGCGGGACGAATCCGGCTTCCTGGTCGGGTCGCGCCTCGTCGGGTTCGGGCAGCCTGGCCCGGTCGACCTTGCCGTGCGACTTCAGGGGCAGCTCGTCCAGCCAGACGAACCGCCCGGGGATCATGTACTCGGGAAGCCGCTCGCCCAGCCGCGCCCGCAGCTCGCTGACGCTGATCTGCTCCCCGCCCACCTCGCCGACCACGTACGCGACCAGCCGGTCCGCGCGCAGCTCGACGACGGCGTGCGCGATTCCCGGCTCGCCGGCGAGCACCGACTCGATCTCCGACAGCTCCACCCGGTAGCCCCTGACCTTGACCTGCAGGTCGCGGCGGCCGAGGAAGCACAGGTCGCCGGAGGGCAGCCAGCGGCCGAGGTCGCCGGTCCGGTACATGCGGGCGCCGAGCCCGCCGTACGGGTCGGGCAGGAACCTCTCGGCCGTCAGGCCGGGGCGTCCGAGGTATCCGCGGGCGAGCCGGTCGCCGCCGAGGTAGATCTCGCCGGTCATGCCGGGCGGGACCAGCCGCAGGTGCTCGTCGAGCACGTAGACCCCGGCGCCGGGCAGCGGCCTGCCGATCGGCAGGTTCAGCGCCCGCTCGTGCTCGCCGGTGACGGCGTGGGTGGAGATGCCGACCGTGGCCTCGGTGGGGCCGTAGTGGTTGACCACCGTGGTGTGCGCGGTCAGCTCGCGCGCCCAGCTCCACCTGGAGGCCTCGCCGCCGAGAACGAGGAGTTTGCGCGGGAGAAGCTCGGCGGGGTCGTCGACCGCGGCGAGCAGCGAGGCGAGGTGGGAGGGGGTCATCTTCAGGTAGTCGGTGCCGCTCAGCAGCCCGGCGAGCTCCTCGGCGGGGGCCTGGGGGTCGGCCAGGTGTAGCTCTCCGCCGGTCATGAGCGACAGGTAGAAGATCGTCACCCCGAAGTCGAACGAGAGCGACTGCAGCAGCGTGTAGACCGCGCCGGGTTCGACCTCGAAGCGCTCCGCGACCCCGGCGAGGTAGTTGAGCACCTGCCGGTGCTGCACCCCGACGCCCTTCGGCCGCCCGGTGGTGCCCGAGGTGTAGATCACGTACGCGAGGTGGCCGGGCGAGACCTCCGGGGGCTCGAACCCGGTCTCGTCCAGCGCCTCGGAGTCCAGGCAGATCACCGGGGCGCCGGGAAGCAGATCGCGCAGCGCGGAGGTGGTCAGGACGGCGACGGCCCCGGCGTCGGCGAGCATGTACGCCAGCCGGTCGCGGGGCTGCTTGGGATCGAGGGGCACGTAGGCGCCACCGGCCTTCAGCACGCCGACGACGGCCGCGGCCAGGTCGGTGGACTGTTCGAGGAAGACGCCCACCCTGGTGTCGGGGCCCACGCCGTGACGGTTCCTCAGCAGGGCGGCGATCCCGGTGGAGCGCTCGTCGAGCTCGGCGTACGTCAGCGAGCCGCCGCCCGCCGTTCCCGATCCGGAGTCGCCGCGTGTCGCGGGCGCCGTCCCCGAAGAGGGCGAGCCCTCGTGGACCACGGCCGTCGCGCCGGGGGTGAGCGCGGCCTGCGCGGTGACGAGGTCGTGCAGCAGGTCGTGGCCGGACGGCCGCAGGGCGGGTCCCGAGCCGAAGCCCAGGACCAGGTCCCGCTCGTCGTCGGAGAGCAGCGACAGCTCCCCCACCCGCGTGTCCGGGTCCGCCACGATCGAGCGCAGCAGCGTCTCGAAGCGCGCCGCCAGCAGTTCGACGGTCTCCGGGTCGAACAGTGCGGTGCCGTAGGCGAGGTGGCCGACCAGCCCGCCGTCGGGGCTCTCGAACAGGTAGAGGCCGAGGTCGAAGCGGGTGGTCCTGGCCGGGAGCGTGAGGTAGGAGACGCGCCCGTCCTCCTCGCCCGCCTTGAAGTTCTGCAGCGCGAAGGTGACCTGCGCGAGCGGCGACCGGCTCACGTCACGGACCACGTTCAGCTCGTTGACCAGCTGGTCGAACGGGAGCTCCTGGTGCGCGTAGGCGTCCAGCGCGGTCTCGCGCGTCCGGGCCAGAAAGGTGGTGAACGACGGGTCGTCGGCCAGGTCGGCACGCATGACCAGGGTGTTGACGAACATGCCGACGACCCCGTCCAGCTCGGGCAGCCCGCGCCCGGCGACCGGGGAGCCGACCGCGAAGTCCGTCTGCCCCGAGTAGCGGGCCAGCAGGACCTGGAAGGCGGCGAGCAGCGTCATGTACGGCGTGGCACCGGCCGCGGCGCCCAGCTCGGCGAGCCGCCGGGTGAGATCGGCGTCCACCCGGACATCGAGGGCGGCTCCCTCGTGGCACTGCTCGGCGGGACGCGGCCGGTCGGTGGGCAGCTCGATGGCGGGCAGCCCGGCGAGCCGGTCGCGCCAGTGGTCGATCTCTCGGCGGTGGTCGCGGCCCCGCTGCCAGAGGGCGTAGTCGCCGTAGCCGACCGGCGCGGGCGGCGGGGTCCCGCCGTCGTGCAGGGCGAGCAGCTCGCGGATGAGCAGGTCGCTGGACCAGCCGTCGATGACGGTGTGGTGGGCGGCGATGAGGAGGACGTGGTCGTCGGCCGCGATCCTGACCAGCACGGTACGGAGGAGCGGGCCGCGCTCCAGGTCGAACGGGACGGCGAGGTCGGCGTCGAGCAGCTCGATCGCGGCGTCCACGCCGTCCGCCTCGGCGACGCGCAGCGCGGCGGGCCCCGGTTCGTCGATGACCAGCTCGGGGGTGCCGTCGTCGGTGGTGAGGAACCGCGTCCGCAGGGCCTCGTGGCGCGCGACGATCTCGTCCAGCGCCCGGCGCAGCGCGTCGGCGTCCAGGTCCCCGCGCAGGCGCACCGCGACGGGGACGGTGTAGGTGGTGGTGCCCGGCCGGTACTGCTCCAGGAACCACAGGCGTTCCTGGGCGTGGGACAGGGGCGGGACGGTTCCGGGGGCGCGGCGGGCGACGGCGGCCCGCGCCTCTCCCCGGCTCTTCAGCCGCCTGGCGAGCAGCGCCTTCTTGGCGTCCGACAGCGTTGTCTCGGTCACGCTTGTAACTCCGTCCGGAGGGCCGCGAGGAAGAGCGCGGCATCCCGTCCGTTGATCAACCGATGGTCGTAGGCGAGGCCGATGTTGGCGACGGTCCTCGAGGTCACCGTGCCGTCCTCGGCGAGTGTCAGTTCGGGCTGCGGCGAGGTGATCGCGAGGGCGCAGACCGTACCGGGGAAGATGAGGGGGATCGCGAGGATGACGTCGGCGTCGGTGTGCAGGGTGACGGCGATGTTGGCACCGGTGAGGTCCTTCTCGCGGAAGTCGCCCTCGGTGGCGGCGAGCCGGTAGCGCATGAGCGCGTCGGCGATGGCCTTGAGCGAGCCGGTGTCGTGGACGACCGGCACGTACAGGCCCTCACCCATGTCGAACGTGACGCCGACGCGCGGGGCGTCGGCCGGATGCGCCCGGTCCCCGTCGAGCGAGGCGAAGAACAGCGGGAACGCGGGGTGCAGCGCGGCCACGGCCTGGACGAACAGCTCCGCCAGGCCGACCGGCCTGCGTACCTCCCTGCTCAGCCCCCTGGCCCGTTCCAGCAGCGGGCCCACCTCGAACCTCACGACGGTGTACGCGGCGGGGATGGTGCCGTGTGAGGTGGTGACGGCGCGCGCGACGGCCCGCTGTACCCGCGAGAGGCGGTGCGCGCCCGCGTTCACGACCGGTTCCGGCACGTCCTCCAGCACGTCTCCGGGCACGACTTCCCGCATGTCCTGCCGCACGCCCTCCCTCACGTCCTCGCGCACGTCCTCGCGCACGTCGGAGGTCGTCTGCCCGGTACGGCGGGAGGCCACGGCCTCCACGTCGGCCCTGCGGATGACGGCCAGTCCCAGGGACGCGACCTCGGCGTGGGAGACGCCGAGCTCCTCCATGGCGGCGCGGGCGGGAGCGGTGACGACAGGCTCCGCCACCGGCGCGTCCTCCTGCCCCACCGCGTCCGCGGAGGCCACGACCTCGGGCGCGTCATCGGACACGGAGGCGGGCACGGAGGCAGGCACGGAGGCGGGCCCAGGGACGGGCACAGAGGCGGGCTGCGGGGCCGCCTCGGCGGTGACGCGGGCGAGGAGCGCGCCGGGAGCGATCCAGGTGCCGAGGGCGGCGGCGTGGTGCAGGTAGCCGGTCTCCTCCGCCTCCAGCTCGTCGGCCGCCTTGGAGGTCTCCAGGACGGCGATCGGCTCCCCGGCGATGACGGGCTTGCCGTTCCCCACCAGCCACTCGACGATCTGGTACTCGGTGTCGTTGTTGTTGAGCTTGGGGACGTGGATGTCAGCCACGCAGGGCCTCCCGTACGGCGTGGTGGATCGTGGACTCCCCGACCAGGACCTCGTTCTCCAGGTGCGCGGCGGTGGGGATGACGGAGGCTCGCGAGTGGACGAGGCGGACGGGCCCGCGCAGGCGACCCCAGAGGCGGGCGTGCAGCAGGTGGGCGACCTCGCTGCCCCAGGTGCCCCCGGCGGTGCTCTCCTCCGCGACCATGACGACGTCCCCGAGGTGGGGCAGGAGCGCGTCGGCGTCCAGCGGGTAGAGCCGGGAGGGAACCAGCAGCCGGACCGAGATCTCCTCCTCCATCATCAGGGAGCGCATCGCGCCCAGCACCCGGTGGGCCATCCCGCCTGGAGCGATGACCACGCAGTCGGGGCGGTCGCCCGCGTCGCGGATGTCCACCACCGCCAGGTCCCCGTCGCGGCTCGTCAGGAACAGCGGGTCCACCCGCTCCATCTGCCGGGTGTAGAGGACCTTGTCCTCGAAGAACACGCACGGCTCGCCCCGTTCCAGCATCGCCGCGAACGCCGCGCGGTTGTCGTGGAAGGGGGACATCTCGTACAGCGACAGTCCCGGCATGCCGACGAAGTGCTTCTGCAGGCTCTGGCTGTGCGTGGGACCGTAGCCCCGGCCGCCGCCGGTCGGGCAGCGCACCACCATCCGCAGCGGCAGCCGCCTGCCGTACATCGACACCGACTTGCTCGCGAAGTTGCAGAGCTGGTCGAAGGCGAGCGCCACGAAGTCGCCGAACATGATCTCGGCCACGGCCGTGTTGCCGGTGAGCGCCAGACCCGCCGCGACGCCGGTCAGCGCGCCCTCGCTGATCGGGGTGCCGATCACGCGCTCGGGAAAGCGGGTGGACAGCCCCTTGGTGACCTTGAAGGCGCCGCCGTACGGGTCGAGGATGTCCTCGCCGAGCACGTAGGCGGTGGGATCGTCGTCCAGCAGCCCGTGCAGGGCGGCGTTGAGGTTCTCCGCTACGCGCACGGCCCCTCCCATCGGGAGAGCGGGCGCGCGGCCACCTCGTCGGCGACGGCCTCGACCTCGGCCTTGACGACGCCGTCGAACCGGTAGAAGTGCTCGGGATGGTCGTGGGCATAGCGGGCGTACCAGTCGTTGTCCCTCGCGGCCCGGACGACGTCGGCCGGGCGGATGTCGTCGCCCTTGCTGTGCGGCCCGAGGCGGTGGGTGACGAACTCGACCACCAGCGGCTGCCCCTCGCGCACCCGCGCGATCTCGCGTTCCAGCAAGAGGCGGATCTCGTTGACGTCGGTGGAGAGGACCAGCCGGTGCGGGATGCCGAAGGCCGCCGCCCGGTCGGCCACCGTGCCGGCCATCTGCGCGGTGGTCGGGGTGGACTGGGCGATGCCGTTGTTCTCCACCACGACGAGCAGCGGGAGCTTCCAGAGCGCGGCGAGGTTCAGCGCCTCGTAGACCGCGCCCTCGCCCCAGGTGCCGTCGCCGATGTGCACGCAGGCCAGGGTGCCGGGCTCGGAGCGCTTGAGATGGAGCGCGACCCCGGCGGCGACCGGCATGCTCTCGCCCTGCACGCCGGTGGACATGTAGCGGTCGCGGTGGATGTGCTGGCTGCCGCCGACGCCTCCGCAGACCGCGCCCTCCCTGCCCATGATCTCGGCGAGCAGGCCGTGCGGGTCGCGGAACCTGGCCAGGTAGTGGCCGTGTCCCCGGTGGTTGCTGAAGACGTGGTCGGCCGGGCCGAGCAGGGATCGCAGCGCGACCGGGACGTACTCCTGGCCCAGGCAGGTGTGTGTGGTGCCGTTGAGGTCGCCTCTGCCGTACAGCTCCAGGAGCTTGAGCTCGAAGTGCCTGACCAGGAGCAGGAGCTCCAGGTCGTCGTCGCTGAGGGGGGAGAGACGGAGCCCGTCGAGGGTCTCAGTCATCGCCGAGTGAATCTACGATCCCGGCGATCGTCGGGTTGTCGAAGAAGGCGTCCAGGGAGACCTCGATGTCCAGGCGCTTGCGCATGCGGGCGATGATCTGTGTGATGGTGAGGGAGTGGCCACCCAGATCGAAGATGTCGTCGTCATCGGCGATCGGTGAGATGCCCAGTACTTCCTCCCAGATCTCGCGCACCTGGTCGGTCAGCGTGGTGACGGAACCCATCTCGTTCTCCAGAATTTCGTGCAGTGACAGGTCAGGGTCATGCATGGCGCGTTCCAGAAGGAGACGCAGATCGTCGGCGACCCGGGCGGCGTCGGGCACCGTCTCGGGGTCGTGACGCAGGCTGATCCGCAGCCCGCCGGGGCCGTCCACGCACTGCAGGTGCAGCGCGCCGCGTACCGCGTGGTTGAAGACGGTCCACTCCACCGACGCGTCGAGCCCGGCGAACACCGGGTCCGCGTCGCGGCGGGTGCGGTAGCTGACGGAGACGGGGACCAGCGCGGCGTGCGGACGGAGGCGGGGCATCGCCCGGGAGAGCGGCACCTGGCGGAACCGGTAGACCTCCCGCAGCTCGGCGCGCAGGGCGGTGGCGAACTCGCGGAAGGTCGCCTCCGGGGACGGGCTGGAGGCGACCGGGAGTTCGTTGACGAACAGGCCGATGTGGCCGGCGGCCTCGGGGGGCCGGGTGGACAGGTCGACGGCGGTGGTCACCGCGGTGTTGCCGTAGCCGAGGAGCAGGGTGTGCAGCGCGGCGAGCAGCACCTCGAACCGGGTCAGGCCGGGGGTCTGCGTGCCCGAAGGGAGGGCAGAAGACGGGCCGGACGCGGAAGGGGAATCCGAAGACGGACCGGACGCGGAGGAGGGACCCGAAGACGGAACGGAGGACGAGCGGGACGTGATCGACGGATCGACGGTGAACCGCAGCACCCGGCCCTCGCCCGCCCGCCGGGATCGCAGCGCGCGGCCGAGTACGACGGTCTCGCCAGGATCGCGCCAGCGGGGCTTCCAGAACTCCCGCGCGCCGGGAAGCAGGGCGGCCACCCGCTCGCGCTCGGCCCGGCCGTGGTCGAGCGCGGGCAGCGGGGGCGGCGGCTCGCCGTTGTAGAAGGCGGCCAGGTCGCGCACCAGGATGTCCTTCGACTGGCCGTCGAAGACCAGGTGATGGGCGACGAAGAGGAGCAGGTGCCGTCCGGGGTCGATCCCGAACAGGGTGAACCTGGCCAGCGGGCCCTTCTCCAGGTCGAATTCGCGCAGGATCTCCTCCCGCACCGCCGCCCGCACGGCCCGTCCGTACCGCTCGCCGCTCTCACCGTTCTCATCGCTCTCGCCGCTCTCGGCGTTTTCAGCGTTCTCGGCGTTCTCGGACGACGGATCCGGCGCGTTCGGCGGGGCCTGGAGGTCGCGCGTGTCCGGCGGGAAACCACCGGTGACGGCGTCGGGGTCGGCAGAACCGGAAGAGATCACCGCCTCGCGTACGGGAACCCCGGCTCCGGGCACCAGCCGCAGCTCGTTGTCCACCTCCGCCACCACGCTGCGCAGCATCGGGTGGCGTGCGACCACCGCCTCGCAGGCCGCCAGGAGCGCGCCGGTGTCCAGGTCGCCGCGCAGGTGGACGAGTATCGGCATGTGATAGGCCGCGCCCCCGCCCACGGTCTGCTCGGTCACCCACATCCCCTGCTGGGTGAACGTGACCTCCGGCAGGCCCGCGGACGCGGGCTCGGACGCGCCCGCGGGCACAGGTCCTGACGTGCTTTCCCGCGGCGGCCCGGAGGTGTTCCCGGACGTGACCCGGTCCATCACGCACCCTCCATCGTCCGGCGCAGGGCCTTCTTGTCGACCTTGCCGCCGGCGTTGCGCGGCAGGGCGTCGACCGTGATGACGTGCGCGGGCAGCTCGTGCGGGGCCAGGCGGTCCTTGAGGAAGATCCGCAGGTCCTCGGGGGTGAGGGGTTCCCTGGTGGCGAGGGCCACGGTGACGACGGTTCCGAGCACGGGGTGCGGAACCCCGAACGCGGCGGCCTCGATCACGGCCGGATGCCGGTAGACGACCTCCTCGACGTGGATCGTGGAGACCTTGAAGGCCCCGGACTTCACCACGTCGCTCTCGCGGTCGACGAGGTAGAGGTAGCCGTCGGCGTCGATGTAGCCGAGGTCGCCCATCCGCACCCAGCCGTCGCGGAAGGTCCCGCTGCCGGGGTCGCCGTAGTAGGCGCGCGGCGCCGCGGGGGATCGCATCCAGACCTCCCCGGTCTCCCCCGGCGCCAGCGGCTCCCCCTCCGCGGTGGCGATCCTGACCCGTCCCCCGGCGATGGCGCGGCCGACGCTTCCCGGCCGGTCCGGGTCGAACATCATGATCGTCTGAGCCGGGGCGGCCTCGGTCGAGGTGTAGTAGTTGGTGATCGTCGCGTTGGGGAAGGCCGTGGTCAGCGCCTGGGCGACGACCGAGGGCAGCGGCGCGGCGGCGGAGCCGAGCAGCAGCACGCTGGACAGGTCGTGCCGGTCTGCCACCCCCGCGTTGATCAGCTCGATGGCCATCGCGGGGACCAGGAAGACCGTCCCCGCACGGTAGGACTCGATCAGCGAGGCGAAGCGGGCCGGGGTGAAGCGCGGCAGCGTCACGACGGCCGGCTGGGCGTCGAGCGCGTTGATCAGCATCGCCTGCCCGGCGTTGGTCCCGATCGGGAAGGCGTGGACGAGATGCCGGGAGTGCGCGAACGGGCGGCGCTTGGCACCGCAGCCGTAGGCCAGATTGGCATGGGTCGCCGAGACGCCTTTGGGACGGCCGGTCGTACCGGAGGTGTAGAGGATCTGGGCGAGATCCCCGGGCTCCGGAGGCACGATATCGGCCATCTCATAGGACGTTTCGACGTTCAGGCCGTCGACCGTGGCGCTCCAGCCGATCTCGGGCACGGCGAGGCCCGTGGCGTGGACGACGCCGGTCGCCCGGCAGTTCTCCAGCATGAAGCGCAGGTCGTCGAGGGTGAGGCGATCGGAGAGCGGCACGGCCACCGCTCCGGCCGCCAGGACCCCGCAGAACGCCACGGCGTAGTCGGCCCAGTCCGCGGCCCCGAACACGAGGCCCACCCGGTCGCCCCGGACGACACCTCGCGTGACCAGGCTGTTCGCGAGCGCGGTGGAGCGCTCGTGCCACTGCCGGTAGGTGAGCTGAGCCGAGCCGTGCACGATCAGCGCGACCCCGTCGGGATCGGTGAGGGCCCGGTCTCCGAGCAGCTGGGGGACGGTCAGGTTCACCAAGTGAACCTCCCATTAAAGATCGGATGTATATGCACTCGATGCGCGCGGACACCGAGGGCACTACAGGAAAGAATCTTTACTAATTAAAATCGAGCGCCAGTCTTACATGATCGTAAGGGGTGCGCAAGACTTTGGGGAGAGGTTCACAGAGGCAATAAAACCGCGCGAAAGTGACCCTTGCGCCCTCAGGGCGAAGGTGTAACACTGACGACCGCAGAACTAACTGAAAGGTTTCTTTCCAGAAAGAAACCTTTCCCGACGTCCGCCCACTGTTCACATGTGCACAGAGCGGACCTTTTGCGTACCAACCTCCAACGCGATTGCGTGAACTACGGGCCCGCGGCCGAAAAAGGAGCCCTGCGTGTTCCCACCGGAGACCGTTTCGACCGGCCAATCAGGGACGGAATACCCCCTGTCGTATGGCCAGCAGCGGCTTTGGTTTCTCCACCGGCTCGATCCAGGCGACTCTGCTCACAACACCTCCTATGTTTACAGGTTGAAAGGTCGCCTTGACAAGATCGCCCTGGAGGCCGCTTTCACCGCGGTGGCGACACGGCACGAGAGCCTGCGGACCCGGTTCCGCGAGATCGCCGGGGAGCCCGTGGCGATCGTCGAGCCGCCGTCACCGGCGACGGTCCATCGGCTCACCGTCCAGGGCGAGCAGGAGGTCACGGCCCTGGTCTCGACGCTCACCAACATGGCCTTCGACCTGGCCGCCGCACCGCCGTTCCGCGTCTCGCTGATCGAGATCGGCCCCGCCGACCACGTGCTCTGCGTCGTCCTGCACCACATCAACGGCGACGGCTGGTCGCTGAACGTGCTCCGCTCCGAGGTGGCCGCCCACTACGGGAGCCGGGGCACCGCCCCGCTGCCCGAGCTGCCCCTGCAGTACGGCGAGTACGCGCGCGCCCTGCTCCCCGCGGACTCCGAGCTTCGCTGGTGGACCGAACGGCTGGCCGGAGTGCCTCCCCTGGAGCTCCCGGCAGACCGGCCGCGTCCCGCCCGGCGGACCGGCGCGGGCGCCGAGGTCGAGTTCCGGATCTCCTCCGACGTGGCCGCCTCGATCGGCGACCTCGCCCGCCGCGCCCGGTGCACGCCGTTCATGGTGCTGTTCTCCGCCTACCAGGTGCTGCTGCACCGGCACACCGGCCAGACCGACTTCTGCGTGGGCACCCCCTCGGCCGGTCGCGGCAGCACCGAGCTGGAGACCATGATCGGTTTCCTCTCGACCACGCTGGCCCTGCGCTGCGACGTCTCCGGCGACCCCACCTTCGAGGAGTTGCTCAGGCGCACCCGCAGGGTCGTACTGGACGGGCTCTCGCGGCAGGACGTCCCCTTCGAGCGCCTCGTGGTGGACCTCGACGTGGAGCGCGACCTGAGCCGCACGCCCCTGTTCCAGACCCTGTTCGCCCTGCACACCCACGGCGAGCCGATCGATCCGCTGCCCGGCCTCGACGCCGCGCCCTTCCCCAGCGGCTGGGCCCGCGCCAGGCTCGACCTGTCGGTGGACCTCTACCCCGACGGCGACGCCCTGTACGGCACCGCCATCTACAGCACCGAGCTGTTCGACCGCGAGACCGTGGAACGGATGGTCGCCCGCTTCCAGGAGCTGCTCGCGGCCGTCGTGGCGGATCCCGGCTCCCCGGTGGGCTCGCTGCGGATGCTGCCGGACGCGGAGCTCGCCCGGTTGGAGGGGTGGAACGACACCGCGGCCGAGCTGCCCGAGGTCACCCTCGTCGACCTGCTGCTCGAACAGGCCGCGGCGACCCCCGACGCGGTCGCGGTACGCGCCACGTCCGCTCGCACCTCTCGCACCTCCATGCCCGCGACCGCACCGGTGAGCGCGCCGGCTGACGGGCCGATGGACAGACCGGCGGACGGACCGGTGAACGGGCCGATGGACAGACCGGCGGACGGGCCGGTGAACGGGCCGATGGACAGACCGGCGGACGGACCGGTGAACGGGCCGGTGAACGGGCCGATGGACAGACCGGCGGACGGGCCGGTGAACGGGGCCGGCGCGCGGGAGCTGACGTACGCGGAGCTGGCCGGGCGGGCGGCGGAGCTGGCCGGGCGGCTGGGCGCGGCCGGGATCGGGCGCGGCTCGCTGGTCGCGGTCCGGATGGAACGTGGCACCGACATGCTCGTCGCCCTGCTGGGCGTGGCGATGAGCGGCGCGGCCTACCTCCCCGTCGACCCCGACTACCCCGAGGCGCGCGTCGCGTACGTGATCGAGGACTCCGCGGCGGCGCTGGTGCTGACCGGCCTCGACGACCTCCCCCCGGTCACCGGCGCGACGGCCGGCACTGCGACCGGCACTGCGACCGCCGCGCCCGCGCGGCCGCTTCCCGGCGACACCGCGTACGTGCTCTACACCTCGGGGTCCACCGGACGGCCGAAGGGGGTGGTGGTACCCCACCGGGCGCTGACCAACTTCCTGCTGGCGATGCGCGATCTGGTGCGGTCCTCGCCGCGGGACGTGTGGCTGGCGCTGACCTCGCTGTCGTTCGACATCTCCGCCCTGGAGCTCTACCTGCCGCTGGTGACGGGCGGGCGGGTGGTCGTCGCCGACGCGGAGACGGCCCGCGACGGGGTGCGGCTCGCGCGCCTCGTCGGGGACGAGGGCGTGACGCACGTCCAGGCGACGCCCTCGGGGTGGCGGGTCCTGCTCGCCGGGGATCTGCCGCGCGTGGTGGGGCTGACCGGCGGCGAGCCGCTCGCCCCCCGGCTCGCCCGCGAGCTGCGTCCCCGGGTGGACCGGCTCGTCAACGTCTACGGCCCGACCGAGACCACCGTCTGGTCCACGGCCTGGGACGTCCCGGAGGACCCGGGCGAGATCGTCATCGGCCGCCCGATCGCCAACACCGTCGTCCACGTCGCCGACCCCGGCGGCGGGCCGTGCCCGATCGGGGTGGCCGGAGAGCTGCTCATCGGCGGCGAGGGGGTCGCCACCGGCTACCTGGGCCGCCCGGCCCTGACCGCGGAGCGCTTCGTCCCCGGTCCCGGCGGCTCGCGGCACTACCGGACCGGAGACCGCGTCCGCCTCCGCAACGACGGCACCCTGGAGTTCCTCGGCCGGACCGACAACCAGGTCAAGCTCCGGGGTCACCGCATCGAGCTGGGCGAGATCGAGGCCGTGCTGGACACCTGCCCCGGCGTGCGGCAGGCGGTCGTCGCGGTGCGCGGGGACCGGCTGGTGGCCTTCGTCGTGCCCGCCGTGCCTGCCGTGCCCGCCTCGTCATCAGAGGTGGAGGCGGACGGCGCGGGAGCGCTCGACGGGCTCGACGGGCTCGGGGAGCGCGCCGCGCGCGAGCTGCCCGGCTACATGGTGCCCAGCGTGTTCGTCGAGGTGGAGGCGTTGCCGCTCACCCCCAACGGGAAGATCGACCGCAACGCGCTTCCCGACGTGGACGCGACGCCCGCGCGGGACGCGATCGCTCCCCGCACCCCGGGCGAGCGGATGGTCGCGCAGGTCTTCGCCGAGGTGCTCGGAACGGCGGAGGTGGGCGCGTACGACGACTTCTTCGCCCTCGGCGGGCACTCGCTGCTCGCCACCATGGTCACGGCGCGGCTGGCGGCGCTGTCCGGGACGGAGGTGCCGGTCCGGGAGGTGTTCACCCGGCCGACGGTCGCCGGGCTGGCGGAACTGATCGCCACCGCGTCCGGCGGGAGGAGCGACGGGCCGCAGCCGAGACCCGAGGGAACCGTACCGCCGCTCTCCTTCGGCCAGGAGCGGCTCTGGTTCCTCAACCGGCTCGACCCGGACGACGCGTCGTACAACATGTGCCTGGTCAGGCGGCTGCGCGGGCCGCTGGACCGGGACGCGCTCGCCGAGGCGCTGGCCGGGACGGTCGCCAGGCACGAGAGCCTGCGCACCCGTTTCCCCGAGGTGGACGGCGCACCGGTCGTGGTCGTCGACCCGCCGGGTCCCGTGACCGTCGAGGAGACGGACGCCGCGGGCGAGGCCGGGGCGCTGGAGCTGGTCACGGCCCTGACCAACGCGCCCTTCGAGCTGGGCGCCAGGCCGCCGCTGCGCGTCACCCTGATCAGGATCGCCGAGGACGACCACGTCCTGTGCGTCGTGCTCCACCACATCCTCGGCGACGGCTGGTCGCTCAACCTCATCTTCGACGAGGTGTCGCGGCTGTACTCCGGTGCCGCCGCCCTGCCGCCGGTCCCGCTCCAGTTCGGCGACGTCGCCCTCTGGCAGCGCGGGCGCGACCTCGGCGACCTCCTCGGCTACTGGCGGGACAGGCTCGCCGACCCCACCCCGCTGGACCTGCCGGTCGACCGGCCGCGCACCGCCGGGGCCGCCAGGCGCGGCGACGTGGCGAGCGTCCGGCTGGACGCGGCGGAGGCCGCCGCCCTGGCCCGGCTGGGCAGGGAGCACGGCGCCACCATGTTCATGGTCCTGCTCGCCGCCTACCAGGTCCTGCTGTCGCGGCACACCGGGCGCGGCGACATCCTGGTCGGCACGGCCACCGCGGGCCGGGACCGGGTCCAGCTCGAACCGGTCGTCGGCTACCTCAGCGACACCCTGGTCATGCGCGGCGACCTGTCGGCCGACCCCACCTTCGCCGACCTGCTCCGCGAGACCCAGATCGGCGTCCTGGACGCCTTCTCCCACCAGGGCGTGCCGTTCGAGGAGCTGGTGGCGGCGCTGAGGGTCGAGCGCGACCTGACCCGCACGCCGCTGTTCCAGACCATGCTCATCCTGCACACGCAGGACGTCGCGCAGGCTCGCGACGCCTTCGCGGGGCTGACCACCACAGGGTTCGAGCACGGCATGCGGCAGGCCAAGCTCGAACTGATGCTGGAGGCCTGGCAGGACGAGCACGAGCTGACGCTCAGCTTCGTCTACGACGCCGAGCTGTTCGACCGGGCCACGATCGAGGCGATGGCCGCACGGTTCCGCCTGCTGCTCACCGCGCTGCCGGACGCGTCCGGCGACCGGGTCTCCGAGCTGCCGCTGCGCACCGGGGACGACGACGCCCTGCTGCGGCGCCTCTCGCGGGGACCCGCGCGACCGCCCGCTCCTCCGGTGCCGGACCTGTTCGCGGCGACCGTACGGGCCACGCCGGGCGCGGTGGCGATCGGATGCGGGGACACCGCGCTCACCTACGCCGAACTGGACGCCCGCGCGGACGAGCTGGCGGCGCTGCTGCGCGGGCGGGGCGTCGCGCCCGGCGACGTGGTCGGCGTCTGCCTGGACAGGTCGCCCGACGCCGTCGCGGCCCTGCTCGCCGTCTGGCGGGCGGGGGCGGCCTACCTGCCGCTCGACCCGGACCACCCCGCCGAGCGGCTCGCCCTCATGCTGGGCGACAGCGGCGCCTCCCTCGTCCTCACCACGGCGAGACTGGGCGACCGGTTGCCTCCCGGCACGCCACGCGCGCACGCGGACGAGAGCCCCCTCGTCCCGGTGAGCGCCCCGGTGCCAGGCTCGGCCGCCTACGTGATCTACACCTCCGGGTCCACGGGAACGCCCAAGGGGGTCGTGGTCTCGCACCGCAACCTGGCCGCCCGCGTCGGGTGGATGCGCGAGGCGTACGGGCTGCGGCCCGACGACCGGGTGGTCCAGTTCGCCTCGCTGAGCTTCGACACCCACGCCGAGGAGATCTATCCGGCGCTGCCCGCCGGGGCCCGGCTGGAGCTGCTGCCCGAGGGCGGCGTCAGCCTGCCCGACCACCTCGACCGGGTCACCGTGCTCGACCTGCCCACGGCGTACTGGCACGCGCTCGTCGACGACATCGACGAGATCGCCTGGCCGCCGACCCTGCGGCTGGTGATCCTCGGCGGCGAGCAGGTGCACGAGGCGGCCGTGACCCGCTGGCGGGAGCGCTTCGGCGACCGGGTGCGGCTGGTCAACACCTACGGCCCGACCGAGGCGACGATCATCGTCACCGCCGCCGAGCTGGACGGCTCCCCCGGGCGCCCGCCCATCGGCGTCCCGATCGCCGACACCTCGGTCCTGATCCTGGACGGCTCGGGCGAGGCCGTGCCGCCGGGGGCGCCGGGCGAGCTGTGCGTCGGCGGGGCCGGGGTGGCCGTCGGCTACCTGGGCAGGCCGGACCTCACGGCCGAGCGCTTTCCCATTCTTGACGACACCCTTGGCACCCTTGGCGACTCCGGTGTTCCCGGCGTTCCCGGCGGGGAGCGGATCTACCGGACCGGCGACCTGGCGCGCTGGCGGGCCGACGGGCAACTGGAGTTCCTCGGCCGCCTCGACGACCAGGTCAAGGTCCGCGGCTTCCGGATCGAGCCCGGCGAGATCGAGGCGCGGCTGCTGGCCCACCCCGGCGTCGGCCAGGCGGCGGTAGCCGTGCACAGGGAGACGCTGGTCGGCTACGTCGTCGGCACGGCCACGGGAGACGAGCTGGCCGGGTACCTGGCCGGGACGCTGCCCGCCTACATGGTCCCCGCGCTCTGGGTGAGCCTCACCGCGCTGCCGCTGACCGCGAACGGCAAGCTCGACCGGGCCGCGCTGCCCGCGCCCGAGGCCGGTCCCCGGACGAGGACCGCCCCGCGCGGCGACGCCGAGGAGCTGGTGGCCGAGATCTTCGGCGAGGTGCTGGGCATCGAGGAGATCGGCGCCTTCGACGACTTCTTCGCGCTGGGCGGGCACTCGCTGCTCGCCACCCGCGCCGTCGCCAGGCTCCGCGCCGCCGTCGAGGTGGACGTGCCGATCCGCACCCTGTTCGCCCGCAGCACCGTGGCCGATCTCGCGGCGGCGGTGGAGGAACTGCTCGTCGCGGAGCTGGCCGAGATGTCCGACGAGGAGGCCGAGCGCCTCATGGAAACCGGGAGCTGAGATGGGTCACCGCGTCGTGGTCAACCACGAGGAGCAGTACTCGATCTGGCCGGACGGCCGGGACCTCCCGGACGGCTGGCGTGAGGAGGGCGTCTCCGGCACCAAGGAGGAGTGTCTCGCCCACATCGACCGCGTCTGGACCGACCTGCGCCCGCTCAGCGCGAGAGGGGCGTGAGATGCACGGCGACTGGATCCGGATCCCGGCGAGCGGCGCCGGAGATCGTACGAGAGGGGCTGGCAATGGTTAGGGAACGGCTGGCGGCGATGGTGGCCTCGGCCTCCGACGGAGCCGTCACGGCCAGGGAGGCACTCGCCGCCACGGTCCCGCTGTCCGCGCTGGGGGTCACCTCCCTGGCGCAGATGCGGCTGATCGACGCGGTGGAGACCGAGTTCGGGGTGGAGATCGACCTGTCGGGCGACGGGTTGGACCTGCTGGAAGACCTCGACGCGCTGGAACGCCACATCAACGAGGCGCTGCGCGCGCACTCCTGAAAGCATTTCCGAACGGGGGAAGCACATGGACATCCGGTTCTCGGGGAGCCGGTCGGAGACGGCACCGCTGACCTGGGGGCAGCGGGCCATCTGGGACACGATCCGGAAGACGGCACCGGACGACCACTACTTCAACTTCGGCCGCGTGCTCGCCGTGCCCAGACGGGCCAGGCCGCTCACCGTGGCGGGGGCCGCCGAGGTCCTGCGCGCACTGGTGGAACGGCACGAGTCCCTGCGCACCAGGCTGGGCGAGGCGCCGCGCGGGAGCACCGTCCGCGCGAGCGGCACGGAACCGTACGGGAAGGTCGTCCGCACGAGCGGCTCCGAACCGTACGGGAAGGTCGTCCAGGCGAGCGGCACGGCACCGTACGGAGGCGGCGCCCGGGAGGGCGACGGCGCGGAGCCGTGGCAGGTGCTCGCGACCGGCGGCTCCATCCCGGTCACCGTGGCGGAGGGCGACCCCGAGCGGCTGCGGGACACGCTGGCGGAGACCGCGTTCGACTACGGGACCGAGTGGCCGCTCAGGATCGGGCTCGTCGTCGACCGCGACGAGGTCACTCACATCGTGCTCGTCTTCTGCCACCTGGCCGCCGACGGTCTCGGAGCCGAGGTCGCGGTCACGGAGCTGCGGCTGCTCCTGCTGCGCGGCTCCGTACCCGGACCGCCCCCGCCCTCCCCGCTGGAGCTGGCCCGCTGGCAGGGCTCCGAGCAGGGTCTGAAGGTCGCGGCGGTGGCCGCGGAACACTGGGAGAGCGAGTACCGGCGCATCCCCCCGACCATGTTCGACCGGCGGGCGGGCGTCCCCGCCGATCCTCCGATCTGGCGGGCGCACCTCGTCTCCCGGGCGATGGACCTGGCCGTGCGGCGGATCGCCGCGCTGAGCGGCACGAGCACCTCGACCGTCCTGCTGGCCGCCGCGGCCACGCTGGCCGGAAGGGTGGCCGGGCACGACGTGAGCGCGATGCTGCCGATCGTGGGCAACCGCTTCCGCGGCGGCACCGTCAACGCGGTCACCACGCTCTCCCAGGAGGGCCTGTTCGTGCTGGACCTGCGCGAGGGCGGCTTCACCGAGCTGCTGCGCGCGGCCAAACCCGCCGCGCTGCGCGCCTACCGGTCCGCCTACCACGACCCGGACGACCGGGACCGGCTCACCGAGCGGGCCGGCCGGGAGCGGGGCGTGAGAATCCACCCGTACTGCTGCTTCAACGACATGCGCTTCACCGACCGGGTGGACGCCTCCCCCGACGAGCCGAGCGTGCGGCGGGCCCTGGACGAGACGACGCTCACCTGGCCGCTCAGCCAGGAGCGGCTCAACTGCCGGTTCTGCCTGCACGTGACCGGCGAGCCCGGCGGGCTGGGCGTCTCGCTCACCGCCGACACCGCCTACCTTCCCCGTCCCGCCATGGAACGCTACCTGCTCGACCTGGAGTCGCTGCTGGTCGAGGCCGCGTTCCGCGAGGTGCTGGAGCCGGTCGGTTGACGGTCCACGCCTACGCGGAGTCGACGTCCTGCGTCCAGGGCGGCGCGCTCCGCTTCCACCTCGCCCGCGCCTCCCGCGCCCCGCTGCGCGGCTCGGTGCTGGTCGAGGACGTGGCCACCGACCTGGCCGTGCTCGACGGGGAGTTCACCGGCCCGGTGTGGACGCTCGACGTCTCCGCTGGCTGGCCCAGCTCGCTCTACCGCGCGGTCTTCACCGCCGACGAGGAGAGCAGCGAGGTCTACTTCGTCATACGGGCCGCCCGTCCCCGCTCGCCGATCCTGCTGTCGATCCCGTTCCCGACCTGGCAGGCCTACAACCGGGCGGGCATCCCCGGCGAGTCCATCTACTGGAGCGAGCAGCCGACCCGCGCCTCGCGGGTGTCCTTCGACCGGCCGGGCGGCGGGCCGCCGCCCGAGCGCTGGGAGGAGGGCATGATCCGCTGGCTGGGTCCTGCCGGGTACGACGTCGACCACTGCTCGGCCCTGGACCTGCACGAGGGGCGTGAGCTGCTCTCCGGTTACCGGCTGCTGATGGTCAGCGGGCACGACGAGTACTGGTCGGCGGGGATGCGCGACAGCGTCGAGGAGTTCGTGCGCCGGGGCGGCAACCTGGCCGTCTTCTCCGGCAACACCTGCTGGTGGCAGTTCCGGCTCGAGGACGACGGGCGCACCATGGTCTGCTACCGCGACGCGATCGCCGATCCGATGGCCGCCGTGGACCCGGCTCTCACCACGGTCGAGTGGTCCAGCGCGCCGGTGAACCGCCCGGAGAACGGCCTGACCGGGGTCAGCTTCCGGCGCGGTGCCGGGACCTGGGGGCCGTACATGCAGCTCATGCACGAGGAGTCCTACACCGTCCGGTTCCCCGAGCACTGGGTGTTCGAGGGCACCAAGCTGGGCGAGGGCGACACGTTCGGCAAGGGCGCCATCGGCTACGAGACGGACGCCTGCGACTTCGTCGAGGAGGACGGCGTGCCGGTGGCCACCGGGCGCGACGGCACCCCGCCGTCCTTCGTCATCCTGGCCACCGCCGACCTGCGGCACTGGCACCGGTACGGCCAGGGCGGCATGGCCACCATGGGCGTCTTCGGCCTCGGCGCCGGGACGGTGTTCACCGCCTCCACCGTGAACTGGGGCAACACCCTGCACGACCCGGCGGTGGACCGGATCACCCGCAACGTGCTGGACCGGCTGTCGGTGCGTACGGGCGGGTGGGAGACCATCGGCGGCGCGGACGAGGTCGGCGCGCTGACCGTTTTCGACTCCCTGCTGTACGGCGCCACCTCCGGCGGCTCGCTGCTCACCCGCGAGGTCTCGGACCAGAACCTGCGCTGGCGCCCCGAGGGGACCGCCCCCGCGCTGGTCGCCCTGGCCACCCCCAGGGAGGCCACCGCCGTCCACCCGATCGGCCTGTACGGTCTCACCGTCGACGACCGGCTCGTCTACCGCGACCCCGAGCACGGCTGGATCACCCTCGCCGACGGGCCCCGCGGCGGGGTCGGCCTGGGCATGGTGAACGGCGAGCTGTTCGCCGCCGCCGCGGAGGGCCTGTGGCTGTTCGACCCGGAGACCTCCGCCTGGAGCCTGGTCGAGGCGGGTGCCGGTGCCGAGGCCGTGGCGCTGGCCGCGATGAACGGCCGGCTGTACATGGCGGACGCGGACGGCCGGATCCGCACGCGGCTGCCGGTGGCGACCCCGGCCGGATGGACCGACCTGTGCGACGCGGGCGGCTGCACCGTGCTGACCGGGCACGCGGGCACCCTGATCGGCACCGCCCGCGACCGGCCCCTGCTCCGGCGCGCCGGCTTCCTGCGGGAGGCGGCCTTCCCGGAGGAGGCGACGCCCACGCCGTGACCCGCTCCGTCCGGGGGCCTCCTCGCGGCGGTTCGAAGCCGCCGCCTCTCAGGTCGCGGTAGAGGTTCCGGTGAGCGCCGGATAGTCCTTGAGCTTGATGTCCGTGGCGAACCTGTCCGTCATCCTGAGCATCGTCCACAGCAGGAACCGGCGCTTGAAGATCCAGTTCCGCATCCTGATCCCTCGCCACGTCGCCGGGGCGAGAAAGGGGCCGGCGCCGCCCCGCCCGGCCACCCTGGCGTAGCTGCGGAAGGCCTCCTCGTACGCGCGGAACGCCGTCCGGTGGTCGCCACCGGCCGCCGCCAGCTCCCCGGCCAGCACGTACGCGCCCACGATCGCCAGGCCGGTGCCGAAGCCGCCCAGGGTGTTGCCGTAGGCGGCGTCGCCGAGCAGCACCACCCGGCCCCTGGCGTAGTGGTCGACCTCGACCCGGCTGATCGAGTCGAGATAGAGGTCGCGCGCCTCGGGCAGCCTGGCGACGAGCTCGGGAACCCGCCAGCCCATGCCCCGGTAGGCGTCGGCCAGGATGCGCTTGTGCCGCTCCACGTCGTAGCGGTCGTAGTCGAGCCGCTCGGAGGCGAAGACGAAGAACGCGGGAGACTTGGGGCCGCCGATCGCCACCATCCGGCCGGGTTCGTTGTACATCATGTTGCCGGAATCCACGCCGAGATCGGCCAGCGCGTAGTAATGGCCGAGGAAGCGCACGTAGTCGGACTCGGGGCCGAAGGCCAGCCGCCGCACGTTGGAGTGGATGCCGTCTGCGCCCACCACGAGGTCGAAGGTACGCGGCGCGCCGCGCTCGAAGGTGACGTGCACGCCGCCCGCCGTGTCGGTCAGCGAGGTGAGGGAGTCGCCGAAGACGTACTCGCATTCCCCCTCGGTCCTCTCGTACAGCAGGGCGGAGAGGTCGCCGCGGAGGATCTCGATGTCGCCGCCGGTGAACTCGCCGGGCATGACCGCCAGCCGCCTGCCGTCCGCGTCGACGATGGTCTGGTCGGTACCGCCGGTCTGGCGCCGCCGCACCTCGTCGAGGATTCCCATCCGCTCCAGCACGACACGGTGGGTCTCGCCCTTGAAGTCGACGGCCTGACCGCCGGGACGGAGCGCGGGCGCCCTCTCGACGACGGTGACGGCGTGGCCGGAACGGCTCAGCCAGTAGGCGAGTGCGGGCCCGGCGATGCTCGCACCGGAGATGAGGACGGTGGTGTTCTTCATGCTCACGAGCGTCGAGGGGGACGCTGACAGCCCGCCGACCATCGGCTGACAGCCGGGCCTCCCCGGCGCCGGGCGCCGTCAGGCCTCGCCCGCGTCGCCCGCCTCGCCCGCGTCATCCGCACTGTCCACGTCGCCCGCGCCGTCCGCGC
This sequence comes from Streptosporangium sp. H16, assembly GCF_051918855.1. Classification (NCBI taxonomy): domain Bacteria; kingdom Bacillati; phylum Actinomycetota; class Actinomycetes; order Streptosporangiales; family Streptosporangiaceae; genus Streptosporangium; species Streptosporangium sp. H16. Next base: position 240,554 of record NZ_JBPXMD010000005.1, on the reverse strand, counting down.
CGTCCGCGTCGCCCGCACTGTCCACGTCGCCCGCGTCGAGCGCGTCGAGCGCCGTGAGCACCTCGTCGCGGCGCATCGCGGCCCCGCGGGCGTACGCCGACGCGAACGCCTCCGCGCCGGCGAGGTCGCGGGCGCCCGCGGTGACCCGGGCGACGTCACGGTCACCGGCCACGGCCGTCCCGCGCAGTGCCACCGCCATGCCAAGCAGCAGCGCCGCCTGTGTCCCCGCTCCCTCGCGGGCGCGTGCCTCCCCTTCTCCGCGTACCCGCGTCCCCGTCCCTTCGAGCAGGGCGGCTCCCGCCCGGCCCTCGACGGCGTCGGCGAGGTCCGCCGCCAGCGGCGACCTGCGCGCGCGGGCCTGCGCCCGGCGATGGTGGAGCAGGGCCCCGGCGAGATCCCCCTCGGCCTCGGCCAGCCGTCCCAGCGCGGTGAGCGCCCGCGCCCGCGCCGCCTCCGCGCCGAAGGCCCCGGTCTCCGCACCCCGAAGCGCCAGGTCGATCCGGCGGCGGGCCTCGGCGAGGTCGCCTTCGAACCGCGCGATCTCCCCCAGCCCCAGGTGCGTCACGGCGGGCACGCCCGGCGATCCCGCCTTCCTGGCGAGTTCCCCGGCGCGCCGGTGGTCGGCGGCGGCGGCGACGAGGTCACCCTCGCGTGCCAGCGCCTCGGCCCGGTGCCCCAGCACGTCCGCGGTCTCCTCAAGGGCACCGAGCTCCTCCAGCAGCTCCAGCGCCTCCCGCCACAGGCCGCGGGCACGCGCCCACTCCCCGCGCCAGCCCGCGACCAGGGCCAGCCAGTCGAGCCCCTGAGCCGTCCCCCAGCGCTCCCCCAGGGACCTGAAGCGAGCCAGCACCTCCTCCAGCTCCCGCTCGCCCCCGGCGGGATCGCCGCCGAGCACCTTCAGCAGGGCGCGGCTCAGCCCGTCCAGGGCCAGGCTCCACGGATCGGAACCGAGCAGCCGGTCGGTCTCGGGCCCGGTGGGCGGCGCCGACTCCGGCGGCCCGGCGAACATGCCCCACAGGGCCGCGGCGAAGGGGTGGCGCAGCGGCCGGTCCCGCGACCACATGATCGCGTCGGCCCGTTCCCGGTGTTCGGGCAGCGCCCGCGGCACGGCGTGCGCCACGCACATGACGTACTCCTCCTCCAGCCCGGGGAGGGGGCGGCCGGTCGCCTCGAGCAGCTCGGCCGCCGCCTCCCCCGCGTCGCCGCGCCGGCCGCCCAGCCACCAGTACGCCGCCAGCGCGGCGACCAGCCGCAGCCCCGTCTCCGTGTCCTCGCGCACGGCCCAGCGCAGCGCGGCCGTCAGGTTGCCGTGCTCGGCGGAGAGCCTGGCCAGCCACCGGAGCTGTTCGGCCCGGCGCAGGTGGGGATCGGCGCGCCGGGCCAGGTCGAGGAAGTGGCGGGCGTGGCCGCCGCGCAGGCGATCCTCCTCGCCGGCCTCGGCCAGCCGTTCCGCGCAGAACAGCCTGATCGTGTCGAGCATCCGGTAGCGGTCGCCGTCCGCCACGACCAGCGACCTGTCCACCAGGTCGGCCAGCAGTCCGGCCGCGTCCTCCACCTCGCAGACCGCCTCGGCCGCCTCCAGGGACGCGCTTCCCGCGAACACGGAGAACCGCCTGGCCAGCACCTGCTCGGCGGGCGAGAGCAGGTCCCAGCTCCACTCCACCACCGCGCGCAGGGTCCGGTGGCGGGCCGCCGCCGTGGGGTCGCCGCGCGACAGCAGCCGGAACCGGCCGTGCTCCGCCAGGCGCGTGGCGATCTCCTCGACGGTGAAGGAGCGCAGCCGCGCGGCCGCCAGCTCGATGGCCAGCGGCAGCCCGTCCAGCGCCGCGCAGATCCGGACGACCGTCTCCACGTTGGCCTGCCGCACCTCGAATCCCGGCCGTACGGCCGCCGCCCGGTCGGCGAACAGCTTCACGGCAGGAGAGGCCAGGGCGGCGGGCGGCGAGGAGTCCGGCGGCGGGGTCTCCAGCGGTGCCAGCGGCACCAGCGTCTCGCCGGTGATGCCGAGGGGCTCGCGCCCGGTGGCCAGGACGGCCAGCCCGGGGCACTCTCCCAGCAGCCTGCGGGCCAGCGTGGCGACGGCGGCGTTCACGTGCTCGCAGTTGTCGAGAACCAGCAGCAGTTCGCGCTCGGCGAGTGCCGCCACCAGGTGCTCCACGAGGTCGGCCGGGCGCGGCGCGTGGAACCCGGGCTCGCGCAGCCCGAGCGCGCCCAGCACCGCCCGCGCCACCTGGTCACCGCCACCGGGCGGGACGCGCCCACCGGACGGAGCGGGTTCGCCGAACGGAACAGAGGCGCCACCGGACGGGCCGGAACCGCCGGGCGAGACGGGACCACCGGACGCAGCGGAGCCGCCGAGCGAAACGGAGCCGCCGAGCGGGGAGAGGTCGACGAAGCACACCTCGCGCCGCCCGCGTCCGGCCGTCTCGATCGCCAGCCGGGTCTTGCCCGTGCCGCCGGGCCCGGTGATCGTGATCAGCCGCGAGTCGCGCAGCGCGGCGATCCGCTCCAGCTCCCGCTCGCGTCCCACGAAGCTGGTGAGCTGGGCCGCGAGTCCCCGCCGTGGCGGCGCGGGCCGCTCGGCGCGCAGGACGGCCAGATGGATCGCGGCGAGCTCGGGCGAGGGATCGGCGCCGAGTTCCTCGGCGAGCAGCCGCCTGGCCTCCTCGAACACCGCCAGCGCCTCGGCCTGCCGCCCCGTCGCCCGCAGGGCGAGCATCAGCCGGCCCCGCAGCCGCTCCCGCAGCGGATGCGCGGCCACCAGCCGCTGCAGCTCCGCCACCGAAGCCGCCGAAGTCACCGAGCCGCCCTCGGGGAGGGTCGACTCCGCCTCCGCGAGGTCCTCCGTCGCCGTCAGCCGGAGCTCCTCCAGCCGGGCCGCCCACGCCCGCCCGAAGGGCAGGTCGGCCAGCGCGGGCCCGCGCCACAGGGCGAGCGCCTCCCGCAGCGGACCGGCGGCGTCCGGGTGGCGCCCCTCCGCCAGCAGCCGCCGCCCCTCGCGGGCCAGCCGTTCGAACCGGTGGGCGTCGACGTCGTCGGGGTCGGCCGCGAGCCGGTAACCGGTCCCGTGGAACTCGATCACCTCGGCGGGCAGGCTCCGGCGCAGCCGGGAGACCTGGGCCTGCACCGCGTTGGCGGCACCGGCGGGGGGATCGTCACCGTACTGGCCGTCGATCAGACGCCGCACGCCGACCACCCGGCCCGCGTCCAGCAGCAGCATCACGAGCAGGGCACGCGGCCGGGGCCCGCCCACGGAGATCTCCTCACCGGTGGGGGACCGCACCTCCAGGGAACCGAGGACACCGAACCGCATGGCCCCGATTGTCCCCCACGCCTCCGATGAGGGACGAACGCCGCAGGCAGCACGAGGCCGCCGGATTTCGATGACGAACCCGGGCGCGGCCCGTCCGTGACACCCCCCGGCCGCCCGCTGGGCCGTCGGCGGTGGTCAGCCGGCCAGCGGCACCCGCAGCTGCTCACGATGTGCTCGGTTCATGGCCATCAGCCCGTCGAGCGCGTCGCGGGTGCGGATGAGGTCGCCGATGTGCGCGGAGAGCCGGTCGCGCTCCTGCACCATCCGTTCCAGGGCGGCGTCGGAGTTCTCCGTACTGGGCGACTCGGTGCACGGGAGCAGTTCGACGATGGTGCGGCTGGACAGACCGGCGGTGTACAGGCGCTGGATGAACGCGACCCGCTCGACCTCGTCGTCCGTGTAGTGCCGCTGTCCACTGGCGCTGCGGACGCTGGCGAGCAGCCCCTGCTCCTCGTAGTAGCGCAGCGACCGGACACTGACCCCGGTCCGTGACGCGAGTTCGCCGATGCGCACATCGTCCTCCCACTGTGATCTGCGGCACAAGGCTTGCCTCTGACATTGATGTGAGCTTCTAGCGTACTCACCGTACCCGAGATCCGGGATCGACGACCACGGAGGACGACGTGACGACCCTTTTCGACAGCTATCGGCTCGGCGACCTGACGCTCCCCAACCGGATGGTGATGGCCCCGATGACGCGAATCCGGGCCGCCGCCGGCGGGCTGGCGACACCGTCGATGGCGACGTACTACGCCCAGCGCGCGACGGCCGGGCTGATCGTCTCCGAGGGCGTGCAGCCGAGCCTGATCGGACAGTCCAACCCGGGCACGCCGGGCCTGCACACCGACGAGCAGGTCTCCGCGTGGCGCCCGGTGACCGCCGCCGTGCACTCCAGCGGCGGGCGGATCTTCACCCAGCTCATGCACGGCGGACGGGTCTCCCATCCCGCCACCACCGGTATGCAGCCGGTCGGGCCCTCGGCGGTCCCGGCCGTCGGCGACGTGTTCACACCGTCCGGGCCCCGGCCCGCGCCGACACCGCGCGCCCTGGACACCGCCGAGGTGCCCGAGCACGCCGAGTCCTACGGCCGGGCCGCCCGCCGTGCCGTCGAGGCCGGCTTCGACGGCGTGGAGCTGCACGGCGCGAACGGCTACCTGATCTCGCAGTTCCTCTCGTCGAACGCCAACCTGCGCACGGACCGCTACGGAGGCTCGGTGGCCAACCGGATCCGGTTCGCCGTCGAGGCGGTGTCCGCGACCGTCGAGGCCGTCGGCGGGGCCAGGACCGGGATCCGCCTCTCCCCGGGCGGGACGTTCTGGGGGGTGGAGGAGACCGATATCCCGAAGCTGTACACCGCGCTGCTGACCGAACTGGCCCACCTCGACCTGGCCTACGTCCACCTCGAGGCCACCACCGACGAAGAGGTGCTGATCGGGCTGCGCCGCGCGTGGCCGGGCACCCTCGTCATGAACCCGGTGCTGCCGATGGGCCCCAAGCAGACCGGACGGGCCGAGGCCGACCACTGGCTCGGGCTGGGCGCCGACCTCATCAGCTTCGGCCGCGGGTTCCTCGCCAACCCCGACCTGGTCGAGCGGCTGCGTACCGGCCTGCCGATCGCTCCCGTCGACGAGGCGACGTACTACCAGGGCGGCGACGCGGGCTACCTGACCTACTCGACGTACCAGCACACCGCCTGATATTGGATGGCTTTCCCATGTGGCAGGGCTAATCCTGTTCGCCATGGAAGAACCGAAACACGGGATCCGGGCGGTCCACAGCGCGTCCACGATCACCGTCTACCAGGCCTACACCCCGGAGATCGGTCTCCCCGCCGCTCGTCTCGGCCGCTTCCCGGCCACCTGGAAACGGGATCGGATGACGTGGGTCAAACCATCGTTCCTGTGGATGATGTACCGCTGCGGCTGGGGCACCAAGGAGGGCCAGGAGACCGTCCTGGCCCTCGAGATCACCCGCGAGGGGTTCGAATGGGCCCTGCGCCACGCGTGCCTGTCGCACTACGCGCATGGGCTTCACCCCGACCGGGCCACCTGGAAGCGACAACTGAGACACGCGCCGGCCCGGGTGCAGTGGGACCCCGAACGCGATCTTCACCTGCGCCCGCTGCCCTACCGCTCCCTGCAACTCGGCCTCTCGGGTGAGGGCGCTCGCCGGTACGCGGACGAGTGGACGGTCGCCATCACCGACGTCACCCCGCTCGTCCGCGAGATCCACGCACTCCTGCGCGAGGGCGAACCGGACACCGCGGCCCGGCTCCTGCCCGAGGAGCGTCCCTATCCCGCCGGGGACGAGCTTCTGGCCCACCTATGTCCGTAAGCGCGGCGGCGCAGGCCCCCTGGATCCCACACCGCCGCACCGGACTCGACCGGTCCGGCCAGGTCGGTTCTCCGTCGGTTCTCCGTGTCCCACGCCTCCATGAAGTCGGATGGACCGTCACCGACTTCTTCCCGATCCGGCCGATCAAGCAAGGGCCTGCCGTGACGAGATCGAGATGATCACCCGTGATGATCGGCGCATGAAACGCATGAGCGTCGCGCTGGTGGTGGCCGGCCTGCTGAGCGTCGCGATTCCCGGCGGCGCCGTACACGCGGCTCCCGAATCGAGGTCCCTCGACTCCGTCGTCAAAGCGATCAAGAAGCAGTTCGCGAAGCAGAGCAGCGTACGCTTCTCCGTCAAGCGACGTGGCGGACCCCCACCCACCTCGGATATGAAGGCGTCCGGCGCGTACCGCTTCAGAGCTTCAGGCGTGTACGCCGCCGACACCACGACGATCTCCCAGGAACCAGAGGGGACAGGCCGGTCCCGGGGAATCAGCATCGGCCGGGACTTCTACTCACAGGCCTACGTGCGTTCCAAGGACGGCAAGTACGTCTGGAAGTCACCGTCGACAGTGGGGAAATGGGAGGCCGGGCGGAATTTCGCCGGGGTCATTTGGGGAGAGGACCTGATCAACGGGATCAACCCGGGCTTCCTCAAGTTGGTCACCTCCCACGGTGCGACCAGCTCCGACGGCGGAACCTTCGAGGGGGTGAGGACGACCCTCCACAGCGGCACGGTGACGGTTCCCGGCCTGGACGAGAGACAGGCCGGAATGTACTTCAGGACCGAGGAGGAAGAGGGAGCGTCGTGGAACGAGCCGATCACCTGGAAACTCTGGGTGGGCCCGGACAACCTGCCGAGACGTTTCCACGCCATCATGAGGTTCACCTCGAAGTACACCGGCGATGAGGTCGAGACCATGACGATGAACATCATCTATCGAGGGTGGGGAACCCCTGTCAGGATTACGGCCCCACCCAAGCACCTCGTCGTCAGCTTCTGGTGATCGATGATTCCTCGTGAAGAGCTCCGCTCCCATACGTCCGCCGCGAGCCGGCCGACGTCTTCGGGCGGCCGACGCAGGCCGTGATCGTCGAGATCGCCGTCCGGGGCGGCCCGGCCTCGGCTCGGATCGCTTCGGCCCTGCTCCGGACAGACGAGGGAGCCAAGGTTGATCCTTGATCCCGACGACTGTGACCTGCCCTCTCGAAAGGCGCTCTCCGTGGCCCTCGACCTCCAGGAACCGAACCGCGCCATTCTGGTGCTTTCGCTCGGCGGCACCATCGCCATGACCACTCCCTCCGGAGAGGCCGGTGGTGTCACTCCACGGCTGACCGCGGCGGACCTCGTCGCGGCGGTGCCTGGCTTGAAGGGGGAGGCCGCCCTGGAGGTCGAAGACTTCCGGCAGATGCCTGGCGCCTGGCTCACCATCGACGACATCGCGGCTCTGGCCGAACGGCTCAACAAGCAGGCCGCCACGGGCACAGCCGGTTTCGTCATCACACAGGGCACCGACACGCTGGAGGAGACCGCCTTCCTACTGGACCTTCTCTACCGAGGTGACGCCCCCGTCGTGCTCACCGGTGCGATGCGCAATCCTGAGATGGCCGGTGCGGACGGCCCGGCGAATCTTCTCGCCGCCGTACGCACCGCGGCCAGCCCGACCTTCCGGAACCTTGGCACCCTGGTGGTCTTCGCTGACGAGATCCACGCCGCGCGTCACGTTCGTAAGATCCACAGTACGAGCACGTCCGCGTTCTCCTCGCCCGGCGCCGGCCCGATAGGTCATGTTGTGGAAGGGCGACCACGCCCGCACTTCTCGCTGCAGCGTCGGCCGGCCGTAGCGCTCCCGTTCACCCGGCAGGCCAGGGTGGAGGTGGTCCACGCGACCCTGGGCAGCGATGGGCCCCTGCTCCAGGGACTCGGCGAACGTCTCGACGGCGTTGTGATCGCGGCCTTCGGAGCCGGGCACGTGCCGGCGACCTGGGTCGAGCGCCTGGAGGAACTCGCGGCCCGCATCCCCGTGGTCCTCACCTCCCGCACCGGTGCCGGCAGCGTGCTCTCCAGCACGTACGCGTTCGGGGGATCCGAGAGCGACCTGCTGGCACGTGGCCTCATCAACGGCGGAACGCTGGACCCGTACAAGGCTCGCCTTCTCCTTCTCGCGTGCCTGCGCACCGGAGCGGACCTTACGGTGATCGCGGACGCCTTCGAGGTCAGGTGCTGAGCCGTCCGCGAGAGATCTGGAGCACCGTATGCGCACCACCGAAATCACCACGGGCCGGAGTTTCGTCGTCGTGATCGACCACGGTGAGGAGTTCTTTCCCGCGCTGGAGAAGTTCTGTGCCGAGAACGGCATCCGTGCGGGTTACGTCCCGACTTTTGTCGGCGGCTTCCATTCCGCGAGGCTGGTCGGCTCCTGTGAGCCGCTGAAGCACCCGGAGAGGCCGCTGTGGGAGGAGATCGAGGTGGAGACTCTCGAAGCGCTCGGTGGCGGCACACTGGCCTGGGACGCCGAGAGCGACCGCCTCGCCCCCCACATCCATGTCTCCGCCGGTTTGAAAGCCCAGTCCGCGGACGGCCGCACGAGTCATCTGCTCGGCGCCACGGTCCAGTTCGTCATAGAACTCATCGTCGTGGAAATCCTCGCCCCGGCCCTGACCCGGCCCAGGATGCCGAATCTGTACGACGTCCCGCTGCTCACGTTCGGCGAACAGAACCAACCCGAGATCCACGGGAATGCGGGGATGCGCGGACGAAGGAAATCAGATTTTGCACCGTAGCCGATGGTTTCCGGCAGGCGCGACGGCGTAGGTGCCTCCAGATCCCACGCCGCCACGCCGTCTAACGGGCGCTTCCGGACAGGAGCGCTGTCCAGACGGCCCGAGCTTCACCGATCGAATACATGAAGGTGTCGTGGACCTCGGGAGTGTGGTCGAGTTGGACGGTTCGCCGGATGAAGGCCCGCCCACCGCCCTCGTACAGTTCGTAGACCGTGGCGCGGCACAGACAGGTCCACAACACCGAGCGAGCCCGCTCAAGCACCGAATCCGCGTGTAACCGCCGCCACTCCAGCCGCACGTGATCCCGCTGGACCATAGCCACGTGCGGACTCACGCACTCGTCAAGCAGGGTCACAACGCACCCCCGCCGTCAGCTCGGACGGGGGATGGGCTTCGCGCAGCTCCGCATAGCGGAACGCGATCCGACGAGCGGCCCGGGGAGTGTCCATCGCCGGATGCCAGGCGTAGACGGGCCGGTGACGACGGGCGTCCCAGCCGGTACGCCACCAGTAGCGATCGTCCTTGCACCAGACGACCAGGCCTACCCAGACCGACACCAGTGCCAGGCCATACCCGTCATGGACGTCGGCCTTGATGCCGAGCCGCCCCAGTTCGGCCCGAAGCTCCTCGGCCATGTCGACGGGAGTCGGCGCGGCAAGATCCATATGGGTCATCGACGGATTCATGCACTCAGTGGACCGCCTGTGCCCGAGGGGACATAAGCGTGTGATCGACCGTGGATATGGGAGCCGGTTCACACCCCGTGTGAAAGCGATTCAGTCGTGACAGTCACCCTGAGTAGATGACCTGTCCGGAACGCAAGAGCCTGTTTACACTCCGAGCGAGAGCGGCAGTCTACGGAAGGCGGGGCGATGAGCGAGCCGAACATCCTGCTCGACTCTCTGCTTGCCGAGGCGGGAATCTCACACGCCGGGCTCGCCGCACGCGTCAACAGGGTCACGTCCACCGCCCGGCGCCCGACCCGCTATGACCACACCGCCGTCGCCCGATGGATCAGGGACCGGGCGATTCCCCGAGGAGATGTACCGGAAATCATCTGCGAGATCATCGGAGGCAAGGTTGGTCGGCCTTTGTCGCTCGCGGACATCGGCATGCCGCGCAGCGAAACAGGCCGAGACGAGCCGGATTTGTCGCAAGCGGTCGATCAGGCGGTCGCGTTGTGGCGTGGAGACCTCAACAACAAGGTCTTCCTGACAGGTGCTTCGATGATCGACGGACCGGCCGCCGTCGCGCCTGTCTTCGAGTGGGAGAACCCTCCTCACGAGTTGGACGTCTCCCGCCGAGGCCCACGCCCGGTGAGTATGAATGACGTCCAGATACTCAGGGACGCGCGTAACCGCTACGAACAGATGTACCGCCGGGTCGGCGGGGTGCCGGTACGGCCACGCATCGTGGCCTTCCTCAACGCCAACGTGACACCTCTACTGAAAGGCAGCCACGACGACCGCACAGGCCGGGAATTGTTCCGGGCAGCCGGTGGCCTGGTCGCGCTCGCGGGCATCTGCGCCTACGACTCCGATCGTCAGGCGCTTTCCCAGCGCTATCTGTTCCACGCCCTGCGGATGGCCAAAGCATCGGGGAACCTGGCGTTCGGCGGTTACGTGGTCGCCCTGCTGGCGAATCAGGCCATGTCCCGGGCGAAATATCGGTATGTCCTCCAGTACGCCGAGACCGCGTTGCGCGGCGCGCGTGGACACCTGAGTCCAGCCCTGGTCACCGACCTGCACACGCTCCAGGCCAAGGCGTGCGCACGAGTAGGAGATCGAGCGAGCTGTCATGCGCACCTGTGCCGCGCGGAGGCCACCGCAGCTCGAATCCGCCACGACGACGAGCCGCCCGAAACCGGATACGTGCAGCCGGGCTTGCTGGAGTGCCAGCGCGCGGAGGCCCTGCGGCGGCTTGGTGACCTCACGGCCGCTCAGACATATGCCGAGGAAGCGCTTCGTTCCGCCGATACCTGCCATCTACGCGGCCAGACCCACCGACTCGCGACTCTCGCCCTTGTCCTGACCGAACGCGGCGACCTGGACCGGGCCGTCACCACCGCTGAGACGATGCTCGACCGCGCACAGGGCATGGAGTCCGAACGCATCGCCGAACGGGTCGCCATGGTGGCCGACGCGCTACGTCCCTTCGACGCCCGCGTGGTCGAAGAGTTTCTGACGCGGGCGCACCAGCAGGCACGCGTGCCCTTGTAGCGTGGTGCCGAGATCAGGTAACCACGCTGGGAGTACGCCACATGCGCTGGCAGGTCCACTCCGAAGAACCTCTCTACACCGACCGTTGGCTTGATGTCCGGGTGGCGGATGTGGAGCTTCCCGACGGCAGGCATCTGGACCACCGGCTGATCCGTACCGCGCCTGGAGCCGGTGCCGTTGTCACCGACGATCGACACCGGGTGTTGCTGATCTGGCGGCACCGTTTCATCACCGACTCCTGGGGCTGGGAGATCCCCATCGGCAAGATCGAGGACGGCGAGGAGCCGATCGCCGCCGCCACACGGGAGGTCGAGGAGGAGACCGGATGGCTGCCGGGACCGCTGCGCCCGCTGCTGCGCGTCCAGCCGACCAACGGCATCTCAGACTCGGTCCACCACATCTTCCGCGCCCACAGCGCCACCTACATCGGTCCACCGACTGAGGCGTGGGAGGCCGAGCGCGTCGAGTGGATGCCCCTCTCCGACATCCGTGGCCTGGTTGGCAAGGGCGACATCGTGAGCGGCACCAGCATGGCCGGCCTGCTCTACGTCCTCACCGAGTCGTAGAAAGTAAAGCGCTCCGGCACGATCCCATGATCGCGGGATACCGCTTCTCAACCGCCGTACGAGGTCAGATGGATACCGGACCGTAGAGGGCGGCCCGGGAGCCGGTGGTCAGGGCCCAGTAGCGGTCGCCGTAGGACCAGTGCCACCACTCGGTGGGGTAGTTGACCAGCCCGACCGCGTCGAGGGCGACGCCGAGGAGCTTGCGGTGGTGGCGGGCCTCGGGCGACAGGCCGGGGGCGTCGGTGTAGCAGGCACCGTCGCTCTCCTCGGGGGTGGCGTTGAGCCGGGTGCCCATGTCGAGCTCGGTCCCGTCGTCGGTGGCCAGGGTCAGGTCGACCGCGGCTCCCGCGGTGTGCGGGGCGATCTCGACGGGCGACACGTAGCGGCTCGCCGCGGCTCGCAGCTCCGCGGGCGACATCTCCGGATACAGCGTCCGGAGCTCCGCCGAGTATCCGTCGAAGATCTTCTTCTGCGTCGCCGGTGGCCGGTACCCCTCCACGACCAGCAACCGGTATCCCCCGGGAAGCTGCGCCTGCGCCTCCTCCAGCCTGGTCAGCAGCCCGAGCCTGAGGTGGGCGAAGGCCCCCTGGGGGTCGGCGAGCCGCCCGTCCGTCCGCAGCCGCCCCCGGACGTCGACCAGCCGCTCCCCTGACTCCTCGACGGGGATCGCGGCGACTCGGGCATCGGAGATCAGAACGATGTCAGGCATGGCGACAATTCTTCCCCAAGCGCCACAGTGCGCAGACCTCGCTCACGGGGAACGGGAGCACCGGACCGTGCCCGCATCCATGATCGCGCCCGTGCCCGTAGAACACGGTACGCCGGTCCGGCCCGGGTCTCGTCGCGACGGGACCCGGGCCGGTCCCGTCCGCGCGGGACGTCAGATCGTGTCCGAGAACACCTGCTCCCGGGCCTGCTGCAGCGCCGACACCAGGGCGCCGCGCAGCACGGGGTTGCCCTTGACCCGCGAGACCACGACCCTGGGCTGGCTCGGGCAGACCCGGGCGACGGCGTCCTGCACCCTGGCGGCGAGCGCGTCTCCGCCGGCCCTGCCGACGTCGCCGCTGAGCACGATGAGTCCGGGGTCCAGGACCACCGCGACGGCGGCGACGCCGACGGCCAGCCGCCCGGCCAGCTCGTCCAGGAACGCCTCGGCGCCCTTCGCGACGGCCGTACGGACGTGTTCTCCCACGGAACTTCCATCGGGGCTCCCGTCGGAGGCCGGGTCGGAGCCCGGACCGGGGCCGATGCCGTGGGCCCCGGCCAGCCCGGCGACCGCGTCGCCGCCGACCAGGCGCTGGAACGAGCCCGACTGGGGCTCGCTCACGTCGGTGGGGAGCGGCTCGCCGGGCACGGGGAGCCAGCCGATCTCGCCCGCGCCGCCGGTGAAGCCGCGGTGCAGCCGCCCGCCCAGCATGACGCCGAGCCCCTGCCCGACCCCCGCCCAGACGAGCACGAAGTCGTCGACGCCCAGCGCGGCCCCGTACGCGCGCTCGGCCAGCGCGGCCAGGTTCACGTCGTTCTCTATCGTCACCGGGACCCCCAGATCGCGGCGGAGCTCGGCGAGCACGCCGTTGTGCCAGGAGGGCAGGTCGAAGGAGAAGCGCACGTCACCGGTGCGGGGGTCGACGACGCCCCGGGTGCCGATCACGAAGGCGCGCAGCCGGTCGACGCCGATGCCCGCCGACGCGCACGCCTGGCTCACCGCGCTCCGCACCAGCCGTACCGGGTCCTCGTGCCCGCTGGGGTCGGCGGAGACCTCGGCGACGAGGGTGCCGGTGATGTCGGCGACCCCGGCGCTGATCCTGTCGGGCAGCACGTCGAGCCCGACCACGTACGCGCAGGAGGGCACCACCCCGTAGAGGGCGGCGTTGGGGCCGCGGCCGCCCGCCTGCTCGCCGACCACGGCGACGAGGTCGCGCTCCTGGAGCCTGGAGAGCAGCTGACCCGCGGTCACCTTGGACAGCCCGGTATGTTCTCCCAGCTCAGCCCGGGTTAGAGGGCCGCTGGACAGCAGGAGTTCCAGCGCCGCGCGGTCGTTGAGCCGGCGCAACAACCGAGGGGTCCCCGGGCGTGTGGGCAAGGTCGTCCTCCCCGTCACGATCCGCTAACGATCGTTTCTTTTAAGAAAGTTTCTTGTTAGTTTAACCCTAGTCAGCCCGCAGGCAAGCGATCGGAACCGCGGGTTGCGGTAGTTCCGACCGCTCCCAGTGAGTGCAGAGGGTCGCGGGGACCCCGGCCATAACAGATGAGCGCAAACCCCGGCGAAAGCCTGAAAGGGAGAACTCCAGTGAAGTTCGCGAGAATCGCCACCACGACGGCAACCACCGCCGCCCTCGCCCTGGGTCTCGCCGCGTGTGGCAGCAGCGAGCCGACACCGGCCGCCGACAACCAGGCGTCGGCGCCCGCCGCGTCCGGTCCCAAGTTCGCAGGTCAGACGCTGACCGTCTGGCGCCTCGGCACTCCCGACGAGAAGCAGGACAAGCTGATGGCCGACCTGAACGCCAAGTTCAAGGAGACCACCGGCGCCGACGTCAAGCTCCAGTGGGTGCCCTGGCCCGACGCGCAGGCCAAGTGGACCGCCGCGCTCGCCGGCGGCGAGGGCCCCGACGTCACCGAGTTCGGCAACGACCAGGTGGCCGCGTGGGTCGCGCAGGACGCGCTGACCGACATCACCGACGTCGTCAAGGCCACGCCCGACTTCCAGCAGATCCCGCAGAACCTGTGGGGCTACGAGACGGTGGACGGCAAGATCTACGCCGCCCCGTGGGGCGGCGGCACCCGCGCCGTCCTCTACCGCAAGGACTGGTTCGAGGACCTGAAGATCGAGACTCCCAAGACCTGGGAGGACCTCGTCGCCGCGGGCAAGAAGATCGTCGCCGAGAAGGGCAAGGACGTCGACGGCTTCGCCTTCAACGGCGGCTCCGACGCCAACATGTCGCTGTCGCCGTTCGTCTGGTCGGCCGGCGGCGACTTCGCCGCCTTCGAGGGCGGCAAGTGGACCGGCAAGCTGACGGAGCCCGGCTTCAAGGAGGGCTTCCAGTACTACACCGACCTGGTGACCAAGCACGGCGTCTCGCGCAAGTCCGCCCTGACCCAGAACTCGGTGGACATCGCGACCCGCTTCGCCAACGGCAAGGTCGGCATGTACGTGACCGGCGGCTGGGACATCACCACCATCAAGGAGCAGAGCGGCGGCAAGGTCGACGACGCGAAGATGGCCTTCTTCTCGCTCCCGGCCAAGGACGGCAGCGGCCCGGCCCCGGCCTTCCAGGGCGGCAACGACATCGCCATCTGGAAGGACACCAAGAACGTCGAGCTGTCCGCCGAGTACGTCAAGCTGGCCGCCGGCAAGGAGTTCGGCACCCGCTACGCCAAGGAGGGCGGCCTGCTCCCGCTCTACCCGGAGGCTCTGACCGAGTACGCGGCCGACCCGGTGCAGGCGCCGTTCGCCGAGACCTTCAAGGTCGCCAAGGGCTTCCCGAACGACACCAACTGGGCCGAGGCGAACGACACCAAGGCGGTCCTGCAGAGCGCGGCCCGCTCGGTCATCGAAGGTAAGAAGGACGTCGACACCGCGCTGGCCGACGCCAACAAGGAACTCGAAGAGATCCTGAACCAGTAACCATGGCGAACACCTCAACCATCGCCCGGGACGGGGGCACCCCCTCCGTCCCGGCGCGGGGGCCCCGAGGCGCCACGCCCCCGCGCAGGTCCGGCGGACTGCCCGCCTGGGTCGTCCCCTACGCGCTGCTCGTCCCCGGCCTGCTCGTCATCGCCGGCCTGCTGCTCTACCCGCTGTACCAGATGGTCGTCATGTCCTTCCAGAACGTGGGACTGCGGCAGGTCCGGGGAGCGCCGGCCGAGTCCGTCGGCTTCGAGAACTACCAGAAGCTGATCGAGTCCGAGCTGTTCTGGTCGTCGCTCCGCAACACCGTCGTCTTCGCCGTCGTCACGGTGGCGGGCACCCTGATCCTCGGCACGCTGGTCGGCCTGCTCCTGCACAAGCTGGGCAAGAAGATGTCGACCTTCCTGATCGTCGGCATCATGGCCGCCTGGGCCACCCCGCAGATCGCCACCGCGATCATCTGGCGCTGGCTGTTCGACGCGGAGGCCGGCGTCATCAACTGGGTGCTGAACGCGCTGCCCGACTGGTTCTCCTCCCTGCTGTTCGGCCGCTCCGACTGGACCGGCGAGCCGTGGCTGAACGACGCGTTCACCATCTACGTCGTGCTGATCCTCGCGGTGGTCTGGGCGTCGTTCCCGTTCATCGCGGTCTCGATCCTGGCCGGGCTGAAGAGCATCTCCCAGGAGCTGTACGAGGCGGCAAGGGTGGACGGCGCCTCCGCGTGGCGGATCTTCTGGAAGATCACCTTCCCGCTGCTGAAGCCGGTCTTCGCGGTGCTGACGGTGCTCTCGGTGATCTGGGACTTCAAGGTCTTCACCCAGCTGTTCGTGCTGGCGGGCGGCACGTCCAACCGGGAGGCGTACAACCTGTCGCTGTTCGCCTTCACCCAGGCCTTCAGCGCGCCGCCCAAGATGGGCATGGGCGCGGCCATCGCGGTGGTGCTGACGCTGATCCTGCTCGTCATCACCTTCTTCTACGTCCGCCAGATCGTGAAGACGGAGGACGTGCGATGACCACCTACGACACGCGGGTGCCCCCGAAGGCGCCCGCACGCGCGCCCCGGGGAAATCCCAGGACGCGCAAGCGGCTCGGCAGGATCGGCCTGAACACCACCGCCGTCGTGGTGTTCCTGTTCGCGATGTTCCCCGTCTACTGGATGGTGAGCACAGCCTTCAAGAGCAGGCAGCAGATCTTCACGACGGACTTCATCCCGTTCCCCACCGACCCCACCCTCGAACACGTGAAGCGGGTCTTCACCGAGGGCATCGCGGGCCACTCCATCTGGCAGTATCTGCTCAACAGCTCCGTCGTGGCCCTCGGCACCGTGCTCATCGGCGCGGTGTTCTCCCTGCTGGCGGCGACCGCGGTGGCCCGCTTCCGGTTCCGCGGGCGCACCTCGTTCCTGATCCTGCTGCTCATCGTGCAGATGGTCCCCGGCGAGGCGCTGCTCATCCCGCTGTTCATCATGGTCAGGCGGGCCGGGCTGTACGACCAGCTGCTCGGCCTCGTCGTGGTGAACGTCGCCATGACGCTGCCGTTCGCCATCTGGATGCTGCGCACCTTCGTCGCGGCGGTGCCCAAGGAGCTGGAGGAGGCCGCCTGGATCGACGGAGCCAGCCGGTTCGCCACCTTCTGGAAGGTGCTGTTCCCGCTGGTGGCCCCCGGGCTGGTGGCGACCAGCATCTTCTCGTTCATCACCGCGTGGAACGAGTTCGTGTTCGCGCTGACGCTCATCAACGACCAGGGCAACTACACCATGCCCGTGGCGCTGCGCTACTTCGTCAGCCAGCGGTCGGTCGACTGGGGCGCCATCATGGCCGCCTCCACCTTGATGACCATCCCGGTCATCGTCTTCTTCCTTCTGGTGCAGCGGCGGATGGTCTCCGGACTCGTCGCGGGTGCCGTCAAGGGCTGATCCCATTGGTGCTGGTACGGCACGCACCCACAAGGCGCGGGCCGTACCAGCCCTGTTCTGTTTTCTTTGCTTACATCCATGTCCGACACCCCCCTACATCTCAGGTAAGGAACACCTACCGCCATGTCTGAGTTCATCGCGGATCGCGGCGATCAGGGGCTGCGTCGTCTCGCGGCCGGCACGCTGCTCGCCGCGTTCCAGGGCACCGAGGCACCCGAGTGGGTCCTGCGGGAGCTGGAGAACGGTCTCGGCGGCGTCACCCTCTTCGGTTTCAACGTCGCCGACGCCGCACAGCTGTCCGCTCTCACCTCCCGGCTGCGCGAGGCCGCCGATCCGGTCATATCGCTGGACGAGGAGGGGGGTGACGTCACCCGGCTCGCCTACCACGTGGGCAGCCCGTACCCCGGCAACGCCGCCCTCGGCGCCGTGGACGACGTCGAGCTCACCCGGCGGGTCTACCGGTCCATCGGCGACGACCTGGCCCGCTGCGGCGTCAACCTGGACATGGCCCCCTCCGCGGACGTCAACACCGCCGCGGACAACCCGGTGATCGGCACCCGCTCGTTCGGGGCGGAGAGCGCGCTCGTCGCCCGGCACACCGTCGCCGCGGTGCACGGCCTGCAGTCGGCGGGAGTGGCCGCCTGCGTCAAGCACTTCCCCGGCCACGGCGCGACCCGGCAGGACTCCCACCTGGAGGTCCCGCTCGTCGACGCCTCCGTGGGACTGCTGCGCGAGCGCGAGCTGGTGCCCTTCCGCGCCGCGATCGACGCCGGGACCAGATCCATCATGACCGCGCACGTACGCGTGCCCGCCGTCACCGGCACGCTTCCCGCGACGCTCTCCCCCGCCGCCCTGACCGGCCTGCTCCGCGGCGAGATGGGCTACGAGGGTGTGATCATCACCGACGCCCTCGACATGAAGGCCGTCACCGCCGCGTACGGTCTCGCCGGGGGTTCGGTGCTCTCCCTCGCCGCCGGAGCCGACCTGCTCTGCCTCGGCCCGATTCCCACCGAGGACGACGTCCGCCGCATCGTGGACGAGATCGTCGCGGCCGTCCACGACGGACGGCTTCCCGCGGCCCGCCTGGAGGCGGCGGCCGAACGGGTCGCCGCCCTGCGCGGCTGGTTCGGCACGCCCCGCACCGGTGAGGCCGAGCGGGACGTGATCGGCCTCACCGCCGCCCGCCGCGCGGTCAGCCTCACCGGCTCGGCCTCTCCCCTGGTCGACCCGCTGGTGGTCGAGGTGGACACCCCGCCGACCATCGCGGTCGGCAACGTGCCGTGGGGCTTCACGCCGCTGCTGCCGCAGGCGGAGGTGCTGCGGGTCAAGCCGGAGGCGGCCGACGTGGCGGACATCCTGGAACGTGCCTCGGGCCGCTCCCTGATCGTCGTCGTCAAGGACGCCCACCGCTACGAGGCCAGCCAGTCGGTGGTCTCCGCGCTGCTGGCCGCCCGTCCCGACGCCACGGTGGTCGAGATGGGCCTGCCGATCTGGCGCCCGGAGGGCGTCACCTACCTGGCCACCTACGGCGCCGCCCGTGCCAACGCCCAGGCCGCCGCCGAGCTCCTCGGCGTCTGACGGAATCGGCCACATTCCACCGGCTCGTCCCGTCGCCCGGAGACACCGGGCCGGCGGGGCGTACCGGCGACGACACGGCCCGCTCCCGCGAGAACCGCGGGGGCGGGCCGTGTCTTTCCTCGCGCGTCGCGTACTCCCCGCCAAGACGCGTACTCCCTGTCAACCGCCAAGACGCGTACTCCCCGTCGAGACGTCGAGG
Organism: Streptosporangium sp. H16; assembly: GCF_051918855.1. Lineage (NCBI taxonomy): Bacteria > Bacillati > Actinomycetota > Actinomycetes > Streptosporangiales > Streptosporangiaceae > Streptosporangium > Streptosporangium sp. H16. The sequence continues at coordinate 222,016 of NZ_JBPXMD010000005.1, read as the reverse complement.
ACGGTCAGGACGCCGTCAGGGACGGCGCGCAGGACGTGGCCGCGGGCAGCAGGCCGTAGCGGCCGGCGACGGACCGGATCTCCGCCCTGAGGGCGGCCGGGGGGCGGTCTCCGAAACGTTCCAGGTACGCCGCGACCTGCGCGGGATCGTCGCGCAGGAACGGGAAGTCGGTGGCGACCATGTGGCGGATCGCCAGCAGCGGGACCGGGCTGCCCAGCGGCAGGAAGGAGGGGTTCCACAGTCCCGCCTTGGGCGGCGGGCCGGGGTAGAACTCCCCGATCATCAGCCCTTCCGAGACGTAGCGCGACTTGAGCGCCTCCTGGGCGTAATCGATCACCGCGGCGGCCTCGGACTCCGGCAGGTCGGGGAAGAGCACCAGGATCGTGCGGTACTGCGCGGACACTCCCGGCGTGGCGGGCAGCCTCAAAAACCAGTCGCGGTAGCCGGCGAGGGTCTCGGCCGCCTCGGGCCCGCCCGGCCGCCCGGGGCGGACCGCCAGGTAGAAGGTGCCGCGGTCCAGCGCGGTCTGGGCGTACGGGCAGACGGGTCCCTTCCTGCCCAGTTGCTCGTGGGGGCGGCAGAGATACTCTCGCGCCCAGGTGACGATCTCCCTGAGCGGGGTGCGGTGGCGCAGGACCAGATCGTGGTCACCGGCCAGATCGGCGGTCTCCAGGAGGACGCGAGAAGGGTCCGCGGGATCGGTCAGCATGGTGGTTCGCCCTTCCGGGGGTTTCGCTGTGCGAGGCGTGCGCGACGTGCGAAGCGCGTGAGGCGTGCGAAGACGGCGCGGCGTGCGGGGTCGGCACCGCGTGCGGCGCCGGTGGCGCGTACGGGAGGTGCGACCGTGGAGCGGCCGGGGCCGCGTACGAGGCGGCGGACGGCCGGGGCCGCGGCGAGCAGTCCGGCGACGGCCACCGCCGCCCCCGCCCCGCGCAGGAGCGTGTCCTGCCGCCGGGCGCGGGCGAGCGCATCCCCGTACGGGACGGTGGTGTGGGAGATCATCGTGTAGAGCGGGACCCACCGGCCGGGGAGCGCCCGGGCGAGCAGCAGGTCCGCCTTCTTGCGCAGCAGGTGCAGCGGGGAGCGGAGCCGGTCGCGCAGCTCCACGAAGTTCTGCTTGGACAGCTCGTCGAGCACGTCGGTGTGCGGTTTACGCAGCCGCTGGTACTCGGCGAAGGCGGCCCCGAGGTCTCCGGGATGGTCGCCCACGCAGCGGTCGAGGACCGTGCAGTCCTCGAGCGCCGAGTTCATGCCCTGGCCGTAGAAGGGGTAGACGGCGTGGCAGGCGTCGCCGATGAGCGCCACCCGGTCCCGGTGGTGCCAGGGCGAGGTGCGGATCGACACCAGGTGCCCCACCGGGTGCTCGGCGTACTCCTTGGCGAGGTGGGGCATGAGGTCGGGCGTGTCCGGGAACCGTTCCCCGAGGAACTCCTCGGGGTCGGTGATCTCGCCGAACCGTTCGACGGGCAGGAAGAGCGTGCCGGTGAGCGAGTTGTCCCGGTTGGGGTGGGCGACGATGAGGGCGTCCTCGCCGGGCCAGACGTGCAGGGCCTCCAGCCTGGTCCTGGCCGACCCGTCGCCGGCGGCGGGGATGGTCAGTTCCTTGTACCCCCATTCCAGGAACTCCTGGTGGTGGTCGGCCCGCAGCCCGTGCTGCATGTGCGCCCGCACCTGCGAGAACGCGCCGTCCGCGCCGATCACCGCGTCGCCCTCGACGGTGCTCGCGGCCCCGGTCTCCTCGTGGACGAGGCGCGCGGCGGCCGTCTCGCGGTCCAGGCCGACCAGCCGGTGCCGGAAGTGGAAGGTCACCCCCGGCTGGGCCTCGGCGTGGTCGACGAGCGTGGTGATCAGGTCGCGGCGCAGGACCGAGTGGAGGATCTCTCCCTCGTGGGCGCCGTAGGGCTGGAACGGCACCGCGCCGCCGGGCAGGTGGATGGCCCGGCCGCGCATCGGGACGGTGAGCGGCCACAGGGTGTCCATCAGGCCGATGTCGGTGAGCGCCGCGATGCCCCTGGCGGACAGGCCGAGGTTGATCGACCTGCTCTCGTCCTCGTCGAGCAGCCGGGGATCGGCCCGCCGCTCGTAGACCTCCACCCGGAAGCCGCGCCTGGCCAGGTAGCAGGCGAGGAGGGTGCCCGCGGGGCCCGCTCCGATGACGGTGATCTTCATGTGGTCTCCAGGCGGGCGACGAGCAGTTCGTTGGGGCCGTCGACGTGGCGTCGCTCGATCCGGCCGAATCCGGCGCCGGACAGCCAGGTGGCGATGTCGGCGAAGGCGTGGATCCCGCCGCCTTGAGTGATGGCGAGGTTGAGGCCGAAGGCGCGGACGAACGCCTCGACGGTCGCGGGCGTGCCGTCGGGCAGGTCGGCGAAGGTCTCCAGCACGACCACCGCGCCGCCGGGGCGCAGCGCGGCCGCCACCCTCTTGAACAGCGCGCGGTTGCCCACCTCGTCGAACCCGTGGCAGAGGTTGAACAGCAGCGCGGTGTCGTATCCGGCACCGAGGTCGGCACCGGGGTCGGCACCGGAGCCGGTCAGGTCGCCCTGGAGCAGAGTGACGCGGTCGCCCAGCCCAGCCGCCTCGATCCTGGCCCGGCCGCCCCGCAGGGCGTTCGGCAGGTCGACGATCGTCGCGGTGAGCCCGGGGTGCGCCCGGCAGAACGCGACGGTGTAGCGGGCGTGCCCGCCGCCGACGTCGAGCAGGCGCTCCCCGGGGTGGGGCGCGCTCGCGGCGACCAGCGGGGCGAGCCCGGCGGCCATCCCGTCGAGCATGCTCTGGAACTCGGCCAGCGTCCCTGGCCGTTCCTCCAGCCAGGCGTAGAAGTCGACCTGGGGGGCGCCGGTGCGCACCGACTCCTCCAGGCCGTCCCAGAGCTCGGCCAGCACGTCCTGCCAGAAGGCCAGTGCGGGGGCGTAGCTCCACGGGCTCCGCCGGTCCAGGGTGCCCGCGACCATCGGGCTGTTGCCGTAGACCCGGCCCGGCGCCCGGTCGAGGTAGCCGAGGGAGGCGAGCGCCTCCAGCAGCACGGCGAGCCCGGCCGGGTCGGTGCCCGTCCTGGCCGCCAGCTCCGTCACGGAGAGCGGGCCGGGCATGAGCGCCTCGAAGATCCCCAGGCGCTGGGCGGCCCCCGCCGCCCGGAACGCCATCGCGCCGATCAGGTCGACATGGGGGCCCGGTGCCCCGCGGAGTTCCTCAGGGTCGAGATAGAGCGGCATCGCTGTCTCCTTGCGCGACTCGCGCGACGTCGGTTCCCAGGTCGGCTTGCACGCCGGTTCGCGAACCGGCCTCCATATCGCGTCCCGCACCGCGTCCCACGCCGGGATCCGTGACGGGATCCGCGCCGGGTTCCGGAGGGGCGTGCACGTCCTCGGCGTCGGGCAGCTCGGACTCCACCTTCCGCAGGCGCGGCTGGAGGTAGGCGAGCGGTGCGAGCAGCACCAGGCACAGGCCGGTGATCAGGAAGATCGCCGCGATGCCCCGCCCCTCGCCCGTGCCGATCACGGCGCCGAGGGTGCCGGAGAGCGCCCCGCCGGGGGCGAGCATCGGCTCGAAGACCCGGTCGGCCAGCGGGCCCGCGGCCAGGTAGGTGAGCACCGTGGCGGTCTGGGTGAGCGCGCGGACCGTGCTGAGTACCCGGCCCAGCGCCGCGGGGTCGGTCTTGATCTGCAGCACGGTCATCCCGGTGCCCTGCACGAACGGCAGCGTGAACAGGAAGGCGGGCGCCACCACCGCGATCAGCCAGGGTGAGGGCGCGAGGCTGTGCAGGGCGAGCAGCACCCCTCCCAGGGCGACGAACGCCGCGACGCCGCGCACCCGCCGCCTCGGCCCGCCCCACGCGCTCAGCACCAGCCCTCCGGCGAAGACCCCCGCGCCGCCCGCGAACATCAGCGCCCCGAGCACCGCGGCCGACCCGAACGACAGGATCAGCGGCTGGACCAGCACCCCGGACATCCCGAAGAACAGGTTGTACGCGGCCAGCACCACGACCAGCTGGAACAGCCCGCGCCTGGCCCGCAGGTAGCGCCAGCCGAACAGCAGGTCCCCGCGCAGCGGTTCCGGCGCGGCCGAGGCCCCGGGGCGGGTGACCTCGCGCGGCAGCCGTACGGCGAACATGACCACCCGGGTGACCAGGAAGGTGACCAGGTCGATCACGACCACGCCGGTGACGCCGACCGTGACCAGGAGCGTTCCCGCCAGCAGCGGAGCCGCGATCTTCACCGAGTCCGCGACCTGCATGAGGCCGTTGGCCCTGCCCAGGTGCCGCTGGGGCATGATCAGCGGCATCATCGCGTGGTACGCGGCCATGTGGAAGGTCCCGAAGACGGCCCCGGCCACCGTGATCACGTAGACGTGCCAGACCTCCGGCGAGCCCAGGACGAGCAGCACCGCGAGGGCGCCGGTGACCACGGCGGCCCCGGCGTCGGCGGCCATCAGCATCCGCCTGCGGTCCCACCGGTCGGCCAGCGCCCCGGCGAGCGGGGAGAGCAGCACCTCGGGCAGCACCGCGCACAGCATGATCAGCACGAACTCGGTGGCCGAGCCGTTGCGCTGGTAGACCCAGACGCCCAGCACGAACCCCGTCAGGCTCGACCCGATGATCGACAGCAGCTGCGCCGCCCAGATGACGGCGAACCGGCGTATCCCGTCATGCACGGCCGCCTCCCGGCAGGACTCCGGTGCCGATGTGGTCACCGAGATAGAGGTCGAGCAGCTTCCCGTCCGCCGGAGGGCAGACCAGCCCGGCGGCGGCGAGGAGTCTCTCGGTGGCCGAGCAGTCGAAGGACGGGCCGGGCAGCGTGCCGTACTCGGCGAAGAACGCCGGGTAGGGGGCGATCGGCAGGTCGTCGCCGATCTCCAGCCGGTCGCGGACCAGCCGCCGCCATCGGTCCCCCGGCATGAGCCGTACCGGGAAGCCGTGCTCGCGCAGTCCCTCGGCGAGTTCCTCCGAGGTCAGCACGCGCGGGTTGTGATAGTGGAAGTCACCGGTGACCCGGCTCGTCGCCAGGTGCACGATCGCCGAGGCGACGTGGTCGACCGGGGCCATGTCGATCCGTTCCCCCTCGGGGACCGCGCCGAGGCGGGCGCAGGTGGCGAAGAGGCGGCCGAGGAAGTCGCCGGGCACCGACCGGCCGGTGCGGCTGTCGGCGGAGACCCTTGCCGGGCGGTGGATCGCGATCGGCAGCCCTCTCTCCCTGGCGGCGCCCGCGAGCCGGTCGGCGACCCACTTGCTCTGGTCGTAGCCCAGGTGCAGCGGGCCGGGATCCGGCAGCGGGTCGTCCTCCCTGACCGTGCGCTCCCCGGGTGTCAGGTGCACGCCGAGCGTCGAGACGAGGTGGACGGGGGTGGTGAGGCGGCCGGACGCGGCCAGCCGCAGGATCTCCAGGACGGCGTCCACGTTCGCCCGGCGCAGCCGCCGGTAGGGCAGGGCGAAGTTGACCAGCGCCCCGTTGTGCACGACGAGGTCGATCGAGTCCGCCAGCTCCGCGAACTCCCCGGCGGTCAGGCCGAGTCCCGGCAGGTCGAGGTCCCCGGCGTGCGGGACGATCCTGCCGTCGAAGCGCTCGTCCCAGAGCCCGTACCCGCCGAGGTTGTCGCGCAGCCGCCCGGCCGCGCCGTCGCCCCTGACCAGGCAGTGGACCTCGGCCCCTGTGGTGCCCAGCAGCCCGGCGAGCAGGTACGCGCCGAGGAAGCCTGTGGCGCCGGTGAGCAGCACCCGGCGCGGCGGCCCCTCGGGGACCGGCGCTCCGGTGTACGCGATGTCGCCGGGCAGCACCGCCTCCGCGTACAGGTCCACGGCGGCCGGGGCCCGCCCCCGGGGACCGGGGAGGCCGATCCGCTCGTCCACCGCGGCGGCCAGCCCGGCCAGGTCGGTCGCGGCGAAGAGTGCGGTCATCGGGACCGGCACCCCCAGCTCCGCGGTGATCCTGGAGACGATCTGCGGCGCCAGCAGCGAGTGCCCGCCCAGATCGAAGAAGTTGTCCCCGCGACCGGGGTCGACCTTGAGCACGTCGGCCCAGATCCCGGCGATGACCCGCTCGGTCCCCTCCCTCGGCGGCTCGTACGGCGGGGCCTCGCCGTCCGCGTCCGGCTCGGGCAGCGCCCGCAGGTCGACCTTGCCGTGCGAGGTCAGCGGGAGCGCGGGCAGCGTGACGACCGCGCCGGGCAGCATGTGGCCGGGGAGCCGGCCGGCGAGGAAGGCGCGCAGCTCGGCGACGGTGATCCGGTCCCCCACCAGGTAGGCGACGAGCCGCCGGGTGTCGGCGGTGACCACGGCCTCGCGGACGCCGGGGTGGGCCAGGCAGGCCGCCTCGACCTCTGCCGGCTCGATCCGGTTGCCATGGATCTTCACCTGCCGGTCGGTGCGACCCAGGAACTCCAGGTTCCCGTCGGGCCGGTATCTGCCCAGGTCGCCCGTGGCGTACATCCTCGCCCCCGGCCGGGGCGAGAACGGGTCGGGCAGGAAGCTCCCGGCGGTCCGCCCGGGACGGCCCAGGTAGCCGCGCGCCAGGCACTCGCCGCCGATGTGGATCTCGCCGGGCACCCCGATCGGGGCCGGGTTGCCGTGGCGGTCGAGCACGTAGACACGGGTGTGCGGCAGCGCGGTGCCGATCGGCAGGTGGATGGCCGCGCCCAGCTCTGCGCCGTCGACCGTGCGGTACGAGGTGGCGCAGACGGTCGCCTCGGTCGGGCCGTAGTGGTTGTGGAACGCGACCCGGCCGCCGGTCAGCGCGGCCCAGGAGCGCAGGCGTTCCACCGGCACGCTCTCGCCGCCGACCATCATCGTGGTGATCGGGACGGTGATCTCGTCCAGTTCCTCGACCCACTGCTGCCAGAGCGCCGAGGCGGTGTCGACCATGGTGATCGAGTGCTCCGCGCACAGGGCGGCGAGGGCGGGGCCGGTCAGCGAGGCGGGAGCGGGGTGCAGCACCAGCGCGGCGCCGCTGATCAGGGCGGGGAAGACGTCCCCCGCCGAGGCGTCGAAGCTGAGCGGCGGGACCGTCAGCACCCGCTCCCCCGGCCCGAACCCGTGCAGTTCTCTGAACGATCGGGCCAGGTGGGACAGCGTGCGGTGACCGACGACGACCCCCTTGGGGCGCCCGGTGGATCCGGAGGTGTAGATCACGTAGGCGGCCCGGTCGAGGTGCTCCGCGCCGGGCCCGCGCGCCACCGTCTTCTCGATCGCCGTGTCGTCACCGACACGCGGGTCCTCAAGCGCGAGGTGCTCCGCGCCGGGCCTGCGCGCCGCCTCCTTCCCGATCGCCGTGTCGTCGTCGAGGTGCCCCGTGCCGGACTCGACAGCCGCCGCCGTTCCCGGGGGGCCGCCGTCCGTCCAGCGCGCCAGGTCGGCCCGGCTGACGACCGGCCCCGCGAACCCGGCGAGTTCCGCCCCGTCCGCGATCACCGCGCGCGCGCCGGAGTCGGCCAGCAGGTACGCCAGCCGCTCGGCGGGCTGCGCCGGATCGAGCGGCAGGTACGCGGCGCCCGCCTTGAGGACGCCCAGCAGCGCCACGATCGCCTCGGGCCCGGCGGCGAGCGCCAGCGCGACCAGCGCCTCCCCTCCGTCGGTGGTACCGGAACCCGCCGGCCGCTCCAGCAGCGGCCGGAGCCGATCGGCCACGGCATCCGAGGCCCGGTCGAGCTCCCCGTACGGGAGAACGGCGCCCGCCTCGCCTGCGACGCCGGGAGTGATCACGGCGGGGGCGTCGGGGGTACGGGCGGCCTGCCGGGCGATCAGACGGTCGAGGAACTCCCCCGCCCCGTGAACGGACCGGACCGGCCGGGCCGGATCCTCCGAGAGCACGTCCCCCGGATCCCAGGCCGGACCGTCCGAGAGCACGTCCCCCGGATCCGGCGCCGCGGCGCCGCCGAGCACGATCGCGCGCTCGGCGGCGGGCAGGATCTCCAGCCGCGACAGGCGGCGGCCCGGGTCGGAGACGATCGAGCGGAACAGCGTCTCCAGCTGGGCGCCCATCCGCTCCACCGTGGACCGGTCGAACAGGCCGGTGTCATAGGCGAACATCAGCTGGACGTGCGTGGGGTAGACGATCACGTCCAGGGAGAGGTCGAACTTGGCCACGGCCAGGCCCGACGCCACCGGCTCGGTACGGATGCCGTCGAGGTCGAGCGATCCGGCGTCCGGGTTGCCCAGCATCAGCATCGTCTGGAACACCGGAGTCCTGGCCGGGTCGCGGTCGACGCGCAGCTCGCTCACCACGTGCTCGAACGGGACCGAGGCGTGGCCGTACATCGTGAAGGCGCGCCGCCGCACCCGCTTGAGCGTCTCGCGGAAGGTCGGGTCGCCCGCCAGGTCGGCGCGGAGGGCGAGGGTGTTGATGAAGACGCCGAAGACCTGCTCGAACTCCTCCTCCGTACGGCCCGCGACGGGGGTGCCGACGCAGAAGTCGTCCTGACCGGTGTAGCGGGAGAGCAGCACCTGGTAGGCGGCCAGCACGGCCATGAACGGGGTGCACCGCTCGGCCCGCGCCAGCCCGGTGATCCCCCGCCACAGCTCCAGCGGGATCCTGCGGACCACCAGGCCGCCCTCGGTGGTCCGCACGGCCTGGCGCGGCCGGTCGGTGGGCAGTTCCAGCACCGGGACGCCGTCGAGCTCGCGCACCACGCCGGCGATGTCCACCGGATGCTCGCGCTGCCCGCGCACGTAGTCGGCGTACTGCCGTGCGGGCGGCGGGAGGGGGGACGGCAGCCCGAGGGTGAAGGCCGTGTACAGCGACGCCAGCTCCCCGAACATGACCTGCTCGATCGACCAGGCGTCCCCGGCGATGTGGTGCACGACGACCAGCAGGACGTGCTCGTCGTACCCGGTACGCACCAGGGTCGCCCGCAGCAGCGGCCCGTTGACCAGGTCGAACGGCCGGTTGCTCCGCTCGGCGAGCAACACCTCCAGCGCCCGCTCCCGCGCCGCCCCCGCCCCCGCGCCCCCGTCCGGCGAACCGTGCCGCGACCCATTCGGCGACCCGTGCGGAGAACCGTCCGGTGGCCCGTCCGGGACGCCGTCCGTCCCCCGCTCCCGCGTCCCGTACGGCGGCTCGCCGGTCAGGTCGATCCTCTCCATGACCAGCGGCGCGGGATCCAGGACCGTCGCGGACGGGAGGCCCCCGACCTCGGGGAAGACGGTCCGCAGCGCCTCGTGCCTGGCCACGACCTCACCCAGCGCCCGTTCCAGGGCGCCGGCGTCGAGCGACCCGATGAGCCGCTCGCAGACGACCATGTTGTACGTCCCGCCCCCGGGAGTGAGCCGGTCCAGGAACCACAGGCGCTCCTGGGCGTACGAGAGCGTGCTCACGCGGCCTCGCCCCGCAGACGCGTGACCTCCTCGGCGACGCCGGCGATGGTGGGGTTGTCGAAGAAGACGTCCAGGGACACCTCCACGCCGAGCCTGCGGCGGGTCCTGGCGATGATCTGGGTGATGGTCAGCGAGTGCCCGCCGAGGTCGTAGAGGTCCTCGTCCAGCCCGATGTCGTCGAGGCGGAGGATCTCCTGCCAGATCTCCCGCACCTGCGCGGTGACCGGATCCTCCTCGGCGGGAGGTTCCGTCACGTTGTCGGGGGCCGGGACGAACAGGTCGGTCACGGAAGGCTCCTCATGGGGCGTGATTTGGGGTGGTTCCGCCAGATCCGCGACCTTCGCACGGGGGTCCGCGGAGATGGCGCGCAGCAGCGCGCGCAGGTGACCCGCGATCCCGGACACGTCGTCGTGGCCGATCGCGGCGGGGTTGAAGCGGAGGCCGAGGGTGAGACTCGGCCCGGCGTCCACGGCCTGGATGTGCAGCGCGCCGCGGGCGGCCCCGTTGAAGATCGTCCACTCCACGCCCACCCCGACACCGGGGAACTCCGGGACGGCCGCCCTCCTGCGGTAGCTGAGCAGCACCGGCGAGGAGGGCGGGGCCGGCGGCGCGTGCCGGAACCGGTACATGGCGCGCAGCTCGGCCCGGACCGTGCGCAGGTGGTCGGGAAACCCCTTGTCGAGGTCGGGGTGCGGGACGAACGGCACCCGCGCCACGAACGGCCCGATGCGGTCGAGCGTCTCGCGGGTGCGGGTGCCGAGGTCGAGGGCGAGCGGCGACGCGGAGGTGCCGTACCGTCGCAGCAGCACGCCCACGGCCGCCAGCAGCAGCTCGAACCTGGTGGCGCCGAGCACCGCGGCGGCCTCGGTGAGGGCTCCGGACTCCGTGCCGCCGAGCACCATCTCGACGATCTCCCCGGGACCGGTGCCGTGCGGAACGGCGCGCAGGCCGGGCAGGACCAGCTCCGCGGGTGCGCGGTCACGCTCCTTCCAGAACTCCTCGGCGCCGTCGGGCGGTGCAGGGAAGGCCCAGCCGTCCGCCCCGGAACCGCCGGGCCGGCCCGCCCGCCCGGACGGCGGGTCCGGTGAAGACCCGTACGGCCGCGGGACCGGGGAGGACGGCGACGCCGGCCCCGGCAGGGCGGCCCGCGCGAAGTAGGCGTCGGCCAGATCGCGGATCAGGACGTCCTTGGAGCCCGCGTCGAACACCCGCCCGTGTGCCGTGAAGAGCAGCCTGACGCGCTCGGGACCCACCGTGACGAGCGTGAACCGGGCAAGCGGGCCGCGCTCCAGGTCGAACGGGCGGGCGGCCTCGGCCGCGGCGACCCGGGGATAGCGCTCCGGGGTCGACTCCGTGCGGGTGACCCTGACGCGGCCGAGCACCGGATGCCTGCCGGCCACGACGGCGCACGCGCCCAGCAGCGCCGGAACGTCGACGGGACCGTTCAGGTGAAGCGCCAGCGGGATTCCCCGCAGGTCGAAGGGGGCGTGCGACATCCTGTCCGTCTCCCTTGTGCTCCCTCGTGGGTGACTCGCTTCGGGCAGGCGCCGGGGGCTGCGTCGCCCCTGACATGCGGTCCTGACAAAGAATTATTAGGAAAGTTTCCTGTCTATTTACGCAACCCGAATGCTACACATGTGGTACGCCTGAGACAAGCGACTTGCCACGAACCGACCTGGAGGCTTTGATGATCGTTCGCGGTGGCCGTACGAGCGGCGCGAACGGCGCGAGCCCCGAACTGGCCGGGCTTGCCGACACCGTGTTGCAACCCGGGTTCGTGGGCGTGGAAGTGCCCGACTGGCTGCGCAGGCGGCTCGCCGAGGGACTCGGCGGGGTTGCGCTCTACTCCCGGAATCTTGTAGACAGCGAGCAGATCAAGGCGCTGACCGCCGCGCTGCGCGCGGAGAACCCGGACGTGGTGATCGCCACCGACGAGGAGGCGGGCGACGTCACCCGGCTGGAGGCGCGCACCGGCAGCTCGCGTCCCGGCAACCTCGCGCTCGGCGCGGTGGACGACCCCGCGCTGACCGAGCGGGTCGCCCGCGAGATCGGGCTGGACCTGGCCGCGGCGGGCATCACCCTCAACTACGCCCCCGTGGTCGACGTCAACTCCGACCTGGACAACCCCGTCGTGGGCACCCGCGCGTTCGGCGCCGACCCCCGTCTGGTCGCCCGGCACGCCCGCGCCTGGGTCACCGGCCTCCAGTCCGCGGGGGTGGCCGCCTGCGCCAAGCACTTCCCCGGCCACGGCGCCACCGCCGTCGACTCGCACGACGACCTGCCGACCGTCGCCTACTCGGCCGAGGAGCTCGCCGCCACCACGCTCCCGCCCTACCGGGCCGCCGTCGAGGCCGGGGTACGCGCCGTGATGACCGGCCACCTGCTCGTCCCCGCCTACGACCCCGACCACCCCGCCACCATGAGCGGCCGCATCCTGGCCGGGCTGCTCAGGGAGGAACTGGGCTTCGACGGGCTGATCGTGACCGACGGCGTGGAGATGCCCTCGGTGGCCGAGCGGTACGGCGTGACCGGGGCGGCGGTCCGCGCCCTCGCCGCCGGGGCCGACGCGATCTGCGTGGGCGGCGAGCGCAAGGGCCCCGGGGTGGTCGGGTTCATGCGCAACGCCATCATGGGCGCGGTGGCCGACGGGACGCTCCCCGAGGAACGCCTGGCCGATGCCGCCGCCCGGGTCCGGCGCCTCGCCGCCTGGTCGGCGGAGCGGCGGCGGGCGGCCGGCGAGACGGGCCCGGCCGGTGAGCCCGCGGGGCTCGACGCGGCCAGGCGGGCGCTGCGGGTCCGCGGCGGCGGGCTCCCGCTGCCCGCCGCGCCCCAGGTGATCGAGTTCGTCTCCGAGACGAACATCGCCGTCGACCGCGCCACCCCGTGGGGCGTCGCCGCGCCGCTGGCCGCGCTGCTGCCGGGCACGACGGCCCTGCGCCTCGGCTCCGGCGACCCGGTCCCGCCTCCCGACGGGCGCCCGCTGGTGATCGTGGTACGCGACGCCCACCGGCACGCCTGGGTCACGGACCGCCTGGGCGCCCTGCTGTCACGGCGTCCCGACGCGATCGTGGTGGAGATGGGCCTGCCGGGTCCGGCCACCCCGGGCGCCACCCACATCACCACCCACGGCGCGACCGCCGCCTCGGGCCGGGCCGCCGCCGAACTCCTCTCGGGCCGCCGTGGGACGTGACCTGCGGCGCCGTGGGCGGGTCAGCCGTCGAGGACCCACACCAGCTCGTGCTGGAGGGGACCGGGCATCGCGAGGAACTCCCCGTGGTCGCAGGCGAGCGGCGCGATCTGCGAGGCGTACGCCAGGACCGCGCGCCGCTTGAGCGCCCACTCCTCCCCCTCCAGTCGCGGCCACGTCTTCGCCTCGAGGCGGTGGCGCCCGGCGAGCGCGCGGACCGGCGGCCTGTCCGCCAGGGCCGGCCCGGCCGCCGAGCTCCCCCACTCGCGTACGGCGGCGGCGTAGGGCAGGTCCGCGTAGGCCCAGCGCTCCAGGGCCTCGACCTTCTCCAGCCCGTCGAGCGCCCGGTCGCGTACGGCCTCGTGGTCGGCGTTGCCGATCCCCATCGGGACGAGCACGCGCGTGCGCGGGGTGACGTGCTCGGTGAGGAACGTCTCCAGGTCGTCCAGCGGGAGCCGGGCCGCCGGAACATCCGGATTGTCCAGCACCACCTGGTCGACCCCGAGGATCTCGCACGCCCGCGCGTCCTCGGCCCGCCGCTCCCGCGCCGTCTCCTCCGCCGAGGCGAACCCGCACAGCCGGTCCCACGCCGAGAGCGCCCCGCCGAGCGCGCCGCCCAGCACCGTGACGATCACCGCGTCCCCCTCGCGGCGGGCGAGCAGTCCCGCCACCGACAGCACCGCGTCGTCGAAGTGCGGCGAGACCACGACCGTCTCCCAGCTCATCGCCGCCACCCGGCCCTGGCCAGGACGAGACCGCGGCTGCCCCGCTTGCGCAGGTAGGCGAGCCCGTCGCAGACGGACTCCAGGGTCGGCGGAGCGAGCTCGACGCGCTCGGCGACCCGCCAGGTGGACTGCTCGCGCAGCCAGGGCCAGATCCGCTCGTTGAGCTGACCGCTCTCCAGCGCGACGAGGAGCAGGTCGGTCGGCAGCCGGTCGAGGAGCGCCAGATCCTGGTCGTAGTAGAGCATCTCGACGAGCAGGTACGCCGCCGCCTGGCGCTCACCGTGGTCGGCGAGATCCTCCAGGCTGTCCGGGAGCACCTCCACGCCCGGCTCCGCCCGCTCGGCCAGGCGGGCGCGGAAACCCGCGTTGGGCTCGGTCGCCTGGACCCGGTATCCCTTCCCCGACAGCCGCCGGGTGAGCTCGCCCTGGCACGCCCCGACCTCCACGATCGGCCCGTCCTGGGGGGAGCACCAGCGGGCGGTCCACGCGGCGGTCGCGTCCAGCCGGGCGGCCTCGTACGCCGAGAGCCCGAACTCCCACGGGTCGTCGGCCACCGCGGCGTCGTCCCCGAGGCTGGAGGTCAGCGCGTAGAGGCGGTTGGCCTGCGCGGCGCTCGCGGTGAAGAACCTCTCGACGGCCGGCACCCGGTCGGTGGTGACGAGCCGGTCGGCCACCCGGCTGCGCAGCAGCTCACCGGCGCGCCGGTTGATGAATTCGATCTTCGCCTCGGCCTCGGCGGCGGTGATCGCGCTCGCTGTACTGGCGATCGTCTGCAGGAAGGGATTGTCACCGACCGAGCAGGTCACGGCCGGTGAGGACAGCGAGGAGGGCGAGGACGCCGGGGGCGGCGAGAACGGCGACACGGCGCGGGAGACGATCCAGCCGAACCTGGCCCGGCGGATGCGGTGGTCGGCGGGCGAGTGGGTCCAGATCTCATCGGGCGCCGGCGCCGATGCCTCGCCGAGCAGGGCGGCGACGTCGGCGGGGACGGGCAGCTCCGCGGTGTTGCCCCCGGGCTCCACCAGGGGTCCGAGCAGCTCCAGGCGCTCCCGCAGCGACAGCCCTCCCGGCAGGGTCACGCTCGTCCTCGCCTGCCCGACGACCACCAGGACGTCCTGGTCGGCGTGGTCCCGCAGGACGGAGACGAACTCCAGGGCGACGTCCTCGGCATGCAGCACGGCGATGACAGCCGTCATTTGTCCCCATCCCCGATCACGGAAAGATGTCTTTTTCATGACATTTCCGCGCCAGCATAGAGGATCTTGCCTGCCGCGCGACGGCCGTTCGCCCAGAAGGATCCCCCACCCCGCAGGACATCCGGGATCCGGAACTCCGGAACTCCGGACCAAGGACCCGAGGGCTCAGGAGGCGAAGATCTCCTCCCTGGCCTGGTCCAGGGCGGCGATGACGGCCCCGCGCAGCACCGGGTTGCCGCCCACCTCGCTCGCCACCACCTGCGGCCTGACCGGGCAGCTCCTGGCCACCGCCTCCTCGATCCTGGAGGTGAGCTCGTCGCCCCCGGCCCTGCTGACCTCCCCCGCGAGCACCACGAGCCCCGGGTCGAGCACGACGCACACCGACGCCACCCCCAGCGCCAGCCGCCCCGCGATGTCGTCGATCAGGGGCTCTCCCCTCTTGCCCGCCGCGACCGCCGCCGCGACGCACTCGGCGGCGCTTCCCCCCTCGAAGCCGTACGTCGCGGCGAGCTCGGCGACCGCCTCGGCGCTGACCAGGGACTGCAGACCCCCGGCGAGCGACGGCAGCCTGCCGGGCACGGCCCGTACGTCCTCAGCCAGCGGCACCCCCGGCACCGGCAGGTAGCCGATCTCACCCGCGCTGCCGGACCGGCCCCGGTGCAGCCGCCCGCCGAGCACGACGCCGAGGCCGATACCGCGGCCCACCCACAGCAGCACGAAGTCGTCGACCTCGCGGGCGGCGCCCAGCGTGCGCTCGGCGATGGCGACGAGGTTCACGTCGTTCTCTATCCTGACGTCGCGGCGCAGGTCACGCGCGAGCGCCTCGTGGATGCCCTCGTGCCAGCCGGGCAGGTCGAAGGAGAACCGCACGTCGCCGGTGCGGGGGTCGACCACGCCCGGGGTGCCGATGACGACCGAGCGCAGCTTGGAGAGCGCGACCTTGGCCGACCGGCACGCCTTGACCACCGCGTTGTGCACGAGGGCCACCGGATCGTCGTGCCCGCTCGGCGCCACCCGCACCTCGGCCACGATCTCCCCGTGGATATCGGCGATGGCGGTCGTCACGAATTCCGGACCGACGTCCAGACCCGCCACATAAGCGGAGGAGGAAATAATCCCATAAAGCGCGGCATTAGGCCCGCGGCCCCCCGCCTGCTCCCCCGCCACCTCGACCAGTCCGCGCCCCTCCAGGCGGGCGAGCGTCTGCGACGCCGTCACCTTGGACAGGCCGGTGAGCTCGCCGATCTGCCCCCGCGTCAGCGGCCCGGAGGCGAGCAGCAGCTCCAGGGCGGCCCTGTCGTTGATCTCCCTCAATAGCCTGGGCACGCCAGGACGTCGCTCCATACGCATGCTCTCTTGTTCGCCGCTTCCCCGTCGCGATTACTTTCAATCAAGAATAACGGTTCTATTCTTAATAAGGCTTCCTGACAGTTTAGCGCCGCCCGGACGCCGCGGAGGGCTACCGGAGGCCTCCCGGCCGCGTCGCGTCCCTGCTCATCGCCGTTTCGCCGGCACCGCTCTCCCGCCCATCACCGCGATGCCCGGAAATCAAGGGCTTGCGACGTCGGCCCGGCGCGTGGAACACTCCCGAAAACGGTAAAGGTTCTTTTCAGTAAGACCCTTGCCGTCGGGTGGCGAGGCAGGTTTCGACATGGACACCGTCATCACGATCCCGGCCGAATACACGGGTCTGCGGGCCCGGCAGGGGCCCATGACCATGGGCCAGGCCAACATGGCGCGTTGCGTGCTCCGCGACCCGCCGCTCCACATGAACTTCCGCGTCACCAAGCGCCTCCCCGAGGGAACGCCCCTGTCCGCCGTCACCGAGGCGGTCGGGCGCCTGCTCTCCAGGCACGAGGGACTGCGAGCCACCATCCACTCGGACGTCCAGGTCGTGACCGGTTCCGGCTTCCTGCCCGTCGAGGTGCACGGCGCGGGGACCGGGCTCCTCGACGAGGTCGCCGAGGAGGTGGGCCTGCGCATGCAGGGCACCCGGTTCGACCTGCGGACCGAGCTCCCGATCAGGGTCGCCGTGATCACCGATGGGGAGGCGCCCCGTCTGGTGACCTTCGTTCTGCCCCACACCTCGGTCGACGCCATCGGGCTGGCCACCGTCATGAGGGAGTGGGAGCGACTGATCCGTGGGGTCGCCGTCCCGTCGCCGTGCCCGGTGCAGCCGCTGGACCTCGCGACCGCGGAGGGCACCCCGGCCGCCCTGCGCCGGACCGAGGCCGCCCTGCGGCACTGGGAGAACGGGCTCAGGCGGGCACCCCAGTCGATGTTCGCGATCGACGAGGCGGCCGGGGCCGACGCCGACGCGATCCGGCCCCGGCTGCGGGTCCGCTCGGCGGTGGCCGCCAGGGCGCTGGACGCCGTCGCGAGCCGCACGGGCGCCAGCCGCTCGGCGATCACGCTCGCCGCCCTGGGGGTCCTCATCGGCCTGCGCACCACCCAGCGGTCCTGCGTGATCGCGTCGCTGGCGAGCAACCGGGTACGACCCGAACTGCGCGACTACGTCGGGCCACTGGCCCAGGACGCGCTGATGACCGCGGACCTCGACGTCTCCACCTTCGACGAGGCGATCCGCCGCTTCCGCGCCGCGTCCCTGTCCGGGTACCAGCACAGCCGTTTCGACTCCATCGCCCTGTGGGAGGTGATCGAGGCCGTCAACGCCGAACGAGGGGTGGACTTCGCCCGCGACTGCGTCTTCAACGACATGAGCGGCGTCACCGTCTCCGAGCCCGAACCCGAGCCGTCCGCCGAGGTCGAGTGCGACTGGCTTCCGGCGGCCTCGCTCCCCGCGCACCTCGCGCTCTGGGCCAACCAGCTGGAGGACGTGGTCGACCTGACACTCTGGATCGATCCACGGGTGATGAGCCGGGCGGAGGCGGAGGGCTTCGGGACCGGGATCATCCGGCTGCTGGTCGCGGCCGGAGACGGAGACATCCAGGTTTCCGACATTTCGAATATATCGGGAATTTCGCCTATTGAGCGCGGGCCGGAGTGGATCTACACCGACTCCTGCTGGGTGAACCTCGGCGCGGTGGAGCGGCTCGTCGGCGAGGCGGTGCAGGGACGTCCCCACCTGGTGACGCACGACCCGGACGGGCGCCTGACCTGCCACGTCACCTCAGGAACCCCCGAGGAGATCCGCGCCGCCTGCCTCGCCCTGCTGCCGGGCCGCACCTCCGCGATGGCGCCTCACCACTACGTCGTGCACGCGCCGGAGCCCACCGGCTCGTCGCTCCACGGGCCCGTCGTCACCGAGGGCGACGGACGCCACTCCATCTCCGTCGGCCCCGCGCGCGTAAGTAACCAATAGCAGGCGGGATAATCGGTTACATGCGCCTATCCGCTCGTGTCGACTATGCCCTCCGTGCCGCCGCCGAACTCGCCGCCGCGGGTGCCGGCCCTACCACGGTGGGTGAGCTGGCCAAGGAGCAGGACATGCCTCCCAAGTATCTTGAGAACATCCTGCTCCAGATGCGCCGCGCCGGGCTGGTACGCGGCCAGCGCGGCCCCGAGGGGGGCTACGTGCTGGCCCGCCCGCCCGCCGAGATCAGCCTCGCCGACGTGATCCGCGCCGTTGACGGCCCGCTCGCCAACGTCAGGGGGGAGCGGCCCGAGCATGTCGGCTACCGGGGTCCCGCCGAGTCGCTGCAGCAGGTCTGGATCGCGCTGCGCGCCAGCGAGCGGGCGATCCTGGAGGAGGTCACCCTCGAGAACGTGGCCACCGGAGCCCTCCCCGACCGGGTCCGCAGCCTGTCGGCCGACCCCGCGGCCTGGGACTGACCATGCCGGTGTGGCCACGTGCCCGAGGGTGACGTCATCCACCTCTCCGCCCTGCGGCTCGGCCGGGCGCTCGACGGGCGGGTGCTGACCCGCTCGGACTTTCGCGTGCCGCGTCACTCCACGGCCGACCTGACCGGGCGCGCGGTGCTGGAGACCGTCTCGCGCGGCAAGCACCTGCTCACCAGGGTCGAGGGCGGGCTGACCGTCCACACCCATCTGCGGATGGAGGGCAGCTGGCAGATCTCACCCGCGGGGCGGCGGCTGCCCGGGAGCGACGTCGTCCGCCTGGTGCTGGCCAACGAGCGATGGCAGGCGGCGGGGGTGCGACTGGGCATGGTCGACCTGGTCTCGACCGAGGAGGAGGGGCGGCTCGTCGGGCATCTCGGCCCCGATCTGCTCGGGGAGGACTGGGACGAGGCGGAGGCCGTGCGACGGCTGGCAGGACGGCCTGAGACGAGCATCGGGGTCGCGCTGCTCGATCAGCGCAACCTGGCGGGAATCGGCACCATCTATCGCGCCGAGACGCTTTTCCTCGCCGGAGTGTCGCCGTGGCGACCTGTGGGGGCGGTTGAGGACCTGAGAACGATCGTGTCGATCGCGTGGCGGCTGCTGGACGCCAACAAGGAACGCTCGAGCAGGACGACGACAGGCGACCTCCGTCCGGGACGGAGCACCTGGGTCTACGGCAGGGCCGGGCGGCCTTGCCTGCGCTGCGGGCGTCGGATCAGTCGTGGGGAGATGGGCGCACAGCCGCAGGAACGGCTGATCGTCTGGTGCCGTCACTGCCAGCCGGAAGAACCGACCGGCTAGGCGGCGACCATGTCGTTGACCTCGGGAAACACGGAATCAGGCACGGTTTCGGGAATCGGCAGACGCTCCCGTTCGGGGACGTCTCCCGCCATCACCGGAGCATGCTGCAGCTCGGCCAAGGCGAATTGATCGGAAACCTCACGGAGAACCTGTGAAAGCGGCACGCCCAAGGCACCGCAGATCGACGCGAGCAGCTCTGAAGAGGCCTCCTTCTGACCACGCTCAACCTCGGACAAATAGCCAAGAGAAACCCGAGCCAGTGTGGACACCTCACGCAGGGTGCGACTCTGCCGCACCCTCAGCCGCCGCAGCACGTCACCGAGCAGCTGACGCAGCAGGACCATCTGTCGCTCCCTCCCCGGCGCGGATGTCTTCACGACACTCCGCGCTATCGGTTCGTGCCGCCCGTTCTTCGAACGCGACCCTTGGTACATACTCCTCGCCGTCATCATCGCTTGACCTTTACCTCACTCACCGTTCCACCGTACCTGTATGGACCGACAACGCGGCAGACCATGTGGAGCATGTTCGCTGGGGACGTAACGCGGTAATCATCCTGAATGTTCCCTCACGTTCGTCTCCAGCACACCTCGGAGGAGATCCACGGCCTCGTTCACGGTCATCTCCCGAATCTGGTCACGCGTCCCGGCGAGCCGCGGATCCCGGTGCCATACCCGCCCGTCCGGTCCGCTAACGGCGAGATGCACGGTGCCCACCGGTTTACCGTCCTGGGGGTCCGGGCCGGCCACTCCGGTGGCCGCCAGCCCGTACGTGGCACCGGCCAGAAGGCGCACCCCGTCGGCCATGGCGGCGGCGACCTCCGGGTGCACCGCCCCCTCGCGGGCGAGCAGGTCCGCCGGGACGTTCAGCAGCCGGTGCTTGAGCTCGGTGGCGTAGGAGACGACCCCGCCCAGGAAGGCCGCGGAGGCCCCCGGGGGGCCGGTGAGGGACGCGCAGATGAGCCCGGCGGTCAGCGACTCGGCCACCGCCACCGTCTCGCCCCTGCGGACGAGAAGGGCGAGGACCTCGGTGGCCGCGAGCAGGCGCCGGCTCATATGGCCCGCCCCGTGTCGCGGCCCATGCCGTCCGCCTTCACCCGGCCCGCCTTCATATGGCCCGTGCCCGCTTCGCGACCTGCCGCAGCTTGATCGCCCGGATCACGTAGTCGAGACCGGTGGCGACGGTGACCAGCGCCGCCGCGCCCATCACGATCCAGCGGATCAGGTCGGGCACGCCCGGCCAGATGTAGGAGACGATCGCGGCGATCTGCAGGACGGTCTTCACCTTGCCGCCGTAGCTGGCCGGGATGACGCCGTGCCGGATGACGGCGAACCTCAGCGCGGTGACGCCAAGTTCCCTGCCCAGGATCACGACGGTGACCCACCAGGGCAGCTCCTCCAGCACCGAGAGGCTGATCAGGGCGGCGCCGATGAGGGCCTTGTCGGCGATCGGGTCGGCGATCTTCCCGAAGTCGGTGACCAGGCCGTAGCGGCGGGCCAGTTCGCCGTCGAGCAGGTCGGTGAGCGAGGCCACCATGAAGACCACCAGCGCCGCGGCCCGCCAGCCGGATCCCGGCAGGAAGAGGCAGGCCACGAAGAACGGGACCATCGCCAGCCGTATCACCGTCACGACGTTGGCGATGTTCCAGGCGCTCACCTTGGGGCGCCCGGATGCCGAGGTCGAGTCGGTGCCGGTCTCTGGCGTGTTGGTCATACGCTCTCCCGGCCCGGCGGCGCGCTCATGGGGCCGCCTTGATGCGGGCGATCAGGTCGACCCCCTCCGAGTCGACCACGACGGCCCGGACGATCTGGCCGGGGACCAGCCCGATGCCCTGGACCGTTACAGAACCGTCGACCTCGGGCCCCTGGTGGGCGGCACGGCCCTCGTAGCCGCCGTCGCCCAGGTCCTCCTCGATCAGGACGTCGACCTCGGTGCCGATCCGCTCCTCGGCCCGCTGGGCCATGAGCTCCTCGGCCAGCTCGGTGAGGGCGGACACGCGGGCGTCGACGACCTCCTGGTCGAGCTTGCCGGGCAGCGAGGCCGCCTCGGTGCCGTCCTCGTCGGAGTAACCGAAGATGCCGATCACGTCGAGCCTGGCCTCCTCCAGGAAGCCCACCAGCTCGCCGAACTCCTCCTCGGTCTCGCCGGGGAAGCCCACGATGAAGTTGGAGCGCACCCCCGCCTCGGGGGCGTGGGCACGGATCGACTCCAGGAGGTCCAGGAAGCGCCGGGGGTCGCCGAAGCGCCGCATCCGGCGCAGCACCGTCCCGCTGGCGTGCTGGAAGGACAGGTCGAAGTAGGGGGCCACGCCCTCGGTCGAGGCGATGATCTCCAGCAGCCCCGGGCGGAGCTCGGCGGGCTGCAGGTAGCTGACGCGCACCCGCTCGACGCCCTCGGTCGCGGCGAGGGAGGGCAGCAGCTTCTCCAGCGCCCTCAGATCGCCCAGGTCCTTGCCGTAGGAGGTGGAGTTCTCGCTGACCAGCACCAGCTCCTTGACGCCCTGCTCGGCCAGCCAGGCGGCCTCGCCGAGGAGCTCCTCGGCTCGGCGCGAGACGTACGCCCCGCGGAAGGCGGGGATGGCGCAGAACGTGCAGCGCCGGTCGCAGCCGGAGGCCAGCTTCAGCGAGGCCACCGGGCCGTCGCCCAGGCGCTTGCGGAGCGGCCGGGGGCCGCTGGCGGGGGCCAGACCCTCGGGCAGCTCGCCGTGGCCGGGAATGGCGGTCTTGGGGGCGGCGGCGCGTTCCACCGGCGAGATGGGCAGCAGGGTCCTGCGGTCGCGGGGACTGTGCGGGACGAGCGATTTGCCCGCCAGCACGTCGTCGAGGCGCGTGCCGATGTCGGTGTAGTCGTCGAAGGAGATGACGGCGGCGGCCTCGGGCAGCGCGTCGGCGAGCTGGTCACCGTACCGCTCCGCCATGCAGCCCGCGGCGACCACTTTGGCACCGGAGTCGGCCGCGGCGAGCAGCGTGTCGATGGAGTCCTTTTTCGCCGAGTCGATGAAGCCACACGTGTTGACGACGACGACATCGGGGTCGTCGTCGCCCAGCTGCCAACCGGCAGCCTCGAGACGGGCGGCGAGTTCCTCGGAGTCGACCTCGTTGCGTGCGCAACCAAGCGTGATCAGCGATGCGGTTCGGCGGGATGACATGGTGAACACTACGGTATCGGGAGTTGGCCACTACCCGATGCACCTCCCCCCATTCAGGCACCGCCGCACCCCCCGCCCCGCCCCGGACGTACCGCCGCCGGGACGGCCAGGACGCTCGGCCGGACCGCGGCGGCGTGGACGCCCGGGGGGCGCCGGAAGAGTGCCGCGGAGAAGTGCTCCGTACGGCGTGACCTAGCGCTTCTTGGTGGCAGGAGCCTCGTAGGAGCGGTTCACGACCTGCCCCCGGCGGCCGGGGGCGCCCAGGTTCTTGCCGTTCACCTTCAGCGAGACGGCTCCCCCGTCGCCGAAGGTGACCCTCATCCCGGTCTTCGCCTTCCAGGTCGAGGTCTTGCCCGCCGCGAGCGTTCCCGAGAAGAGACGCCGGCCGCCCGCGTCCTGCACGTCGAGCCAGGAGGTGCGCTTCGCCCTGACCTGGAGGACGACGATGTCGCGCCGTCTCTCCTCGGCCAGCGACGAGGCCCGGCGCGGCGAGTCGGGGCCGGGACCGGCTGAGAGCGGCGGCGCGGCGGGCACCGGCATCGGGCGCGGGTCCGCCACGGGAGTGTCGCCCCCGCCCATGGTCCGCACCACACCGAAGATGACCACGATGCCCAGAGCGACCGCCATGGCCGTCGTCCAGTTGGGCGAACGGCGCTCGCGGATCTTCAGCGGCATGTCGGCCTGGAAGACGCTGGAGGCCCGCACCGGCAGCGGCACGCCCCCGTGCTGCTCGTCGTAGCGGTGCACCAGCGCCTCGGGATCGAGGTCAACGATCTTGGCGATGTTTCTTATATGGCCCCGCGCGTAGAAATCTCCCCCACATTGGGAGAAATCATTCCTCTCGATTGCCTGGATGAGCACCTCGCGAATGCGTGTCCGCGCGCTCAATTGCCCGACGGTCATCCCCTTTGACCGCCGGGCATCCGCCAGATCGCTTCCAATGCCCATGGCGCACGCCTCTCAGCCCCCGACGTTGCGTAGCGATACCTATTCAATCAGTAACCGCGTGGAGGATGCGCGGCGGGGGTCCCATTCCCGCACGGCGCCGTCATCCCCGGGCGAGCCGGTTGGGGGGCGGTATTCCCTGATATGTACCGGCACTTCCCGGTGCGGGCGGCCGGAGCCCCCCGCACCGCGCCGCCGGCCCCCGCGCGGGCCGGGCCGGAGCCTCCCGCACCGCGCCCGCACGGGTAGGGCCGGAGCCCCCGTACGGCGCCGTCGGATCCCGCGCGGGCCGGCCGGAGCCCCCGCATCGCGCCGTCAGCCCCCGCGCAGGTCGGCCAGCAGGCCGGGAAGCTCGTCCGGCTTGACCATGACCTCTCGCGCCTTGGACCCCTCGCTGGGCCCGACGACGTTCCTGCTCTCCAGCAGGTCCATCAGGCGGCCCGCCTTGGCGAAACCGACCCGCAGCTTGCGCTGGAGCATCGAGGTCGAGCCGAACTGGGTGGTCACGATGAGCTCGGCCGCCTGGACCAGCAGGTCGAGGTCGTCGCCGATGTCCTCGTCGATCTCCTTCTTGGCGGTCGCCACGGCGGCAACGTCGTCGCGGTACTCGACCGCCATCTGGGCCTTGCAGTGCCCGACGATCTCGCCGATCTCCTTCTCGGAGACGAAGGCGTTCTGCAGCCGCATGGGCTTGCTGGCACCCATCGGCAGGAAGAGCGAGTCACCCTGCCCGACGAGCTTCTCGGCGCCCGGCTGGTCCAGGATGACCCGGGAGTCGGCCAGCGAGGAGGTGGCGAAGGCGAGCCGGGAGGGCACGTTGGCCTTGATCAGGCCGGTGACCACGTCCACGCTGGGGCGCTGGGTGGCGATGACCAGGTGGATCCCGGCGGCGCGGGCGAGCTGGGTGATGCGGACGATGGAGTCCTCGACGTCGCGCGGGGCGACCATCATCAGGTCGGCGAGCTCGTCGACGATCACCAGCAGGTACGGGTAGGGCTGGTAGACCCGCTCGCTGCCCGGCGGCGGCACCAGCTTGCCGGCGCGGACCGCCTTGTTGAAGTCGTCGACGTGCCGGAAGCCGCTGGCGGCCAGGTCGTCGTAGCGGCGGTCCATCTCCCCGACGACCCACTCCAGGGCCTCGGCGGCCTTCTTGGGGTTGGTGATGATCGGCGTGATCAGGTGCGGGATGCCCTCGTAGACGCTGAGCTCGACCCGCTTGGGGTCGACCAGGACCATGCGGACCTCGTCGGGGGTGGCCCGCATCAGGATCGAGGTGATCAGCCCGTTGACGCAGACCGACTTTCCGGCGCCGGTGGCGCCCGCGATGAGCAGGTGCGGCATCTTGGCCAGGTTGGCCACTATCGTGCGCCCCTCGACGTCCTTGCCGAGCCCGACGATCATCGGGTGGTGGTCGGCCTGGGCGACCGGGGAGCGCAGGATGTCGCCCAGCGAGACGAGGTCCTTGTCGGTGTTGGGGATCTCGACCCCGATCGCCGACTTGCCGGGGATCGGGGACAGGATCCGGACATCGGCCGACTTGACCGCGTACGCGATGTTCTTGGTGAGCGCGGTGACCTTCTCGACCTTGACCGCCGGGCCGAGCTCGATCTCGTAGCGCGTCACCGTCGGCCCCCGGGTGAAGCCGATCACCTGGGCGTCGATGGCGAACTGCTCCATCACGCTGGTCAGCGCGTTGACGACGACGGTGTTGGCCTTCGTCTGCGGCTTGGGCGCGGTGCCCGGGCGCAGCAGCTGCGACTCGGGCAGGGTGTACGGACCGGCCTGGGGCGACAGGACGAGCTGCTCGACCTTGCGCGGGGCGGGGGTCGGCTCGGGGGGCTCGGCCCTGACCACCGCGTCGGCCGCCTCCTCGTCCACCAGGCCGGGCACGATCTCCGGGGAGTGCCCGGAGGGGCCACCGGTGGTCTCGGCGATCAGGGGCGTGTCGTAGGGCTTGACGTGGTCGCCCAGCTCGCCGCCCTCGGACTCCGGCTTCTTGCGGGTGGAGGGCTTCTTCCTGGACACGCGCGGCGTGGGGGGCAGGTCGCGGTTGAAGAGCATGTGCCGGATCTCGGCCAGCCGCTCGGGGACCCGGTGCACCGGCGTCGCGGTGATCACCAGGATGCCGAAGCCCGACAGGATCAGCAGCAGCGGGATGGTGATGAAGGACGGCAGGATGCTCGCCGGGGGCGCCGAGACGATAAAGCCGATCATGCCTCCGGCGGCCGCCACCTTGTCCATGCCGTCGGAGCTGCCCCCCGAGGGGTACGGCGTGTCATGGACGACGTGCACGACGCCGAGCACGCCGATGGTCAGGGCGGACCAGCCGATGATCATCCGGCCGGTGTCGGCGTTCTGGTCGGGGTGGCGCAGCAGCCGCCAGGCCAGCAGCACGAGCAGGATCGGGATCACCCAGGTCAGCGAGCCGAAGACGCCGCGCATCACCCCGTCGACCACGGTGGAGACCGTGCCGGTGTTCTTCCGCCAGGTCATCGCGGCCAGCACGACCGCCCCGGCGAAGACCGCCAGGCCGAGCCCGTCGCGGCGGTGCACGGGGTCGAGCTCGCGCGCGTTCTGCCCCAGGGCCCGCGCGGCGCTGCCGATGCCCCCGGCGAGGAGCATCCAGATGCCCATGAACAACTTGCCGATCATGATGAGCACCCAGCTGATCGGGTCGTGCTGGGGCGAGGGCCTGCGGCCCTGACTCGTGCTCCTCCCCCGGCCGGCGGGCGCCCGCCTCGCGGGGGCCGTACGGGCCTGGGAGGCGCCCGAACGACCGGAGGACCCCTTGCCGGGGGGCTTTCCTGAGGAGCCTTTAGACGTACGGGTGGCCATGTTAGGGAGGTTAACGAGACGGGTGGTGGATTGCGCGCCGACTCGCCGCAGCCGCCCGACCCTCGCCGACGTTTCACAAGATCGGTCGATACTTCGTGAACAGCGATGGGAGGGGCTAAAGGTCCCATTAGTCTGCCGGAAAGCGTCTTCCATTCCATGTATTGACATTGCGTTTCATGTAGTAGAACCTCCTCACCAACAGGGCGTTGGGAGGAGACACATGTCCGCACTCGACTGGTCCGTTCTGGGCGCGTACTTCACAACCTGCCGACCCAGCGGGTGCCGGCCTACAGCGGCGCGCTGCCGAAGGTCGTGGACATCGCGGCCAAGGGGACCGGGCCCCGCCGGACCACGTGCCGGCCCCCGGTTACCCGTCGGGCTCCAGGACGCCGCCGTTGACCACGTCCGACTTCTTGATCTCGGCGAAGACGATGCGTACCGCCTCACGACGCGCCTTCAGGATGTTCACGGCCGCCTCGGTCAGCGCCGGTCGAGGATCCCACCGGACAGGAGTTCCACGGCGATGTTCGGCATGCCGAATTCCTCCAAGCTCAGGTCGTTTCATAAAATGAGATAACATTCCATTACATGCAACAAATGGAAGCTGCAATCGGCCAGGGAACCGGGACGCGGGCGGATCGGCTCAGCCGTTGAGCGCCGGGGCGGCGGGAGCGCCGGGCGCGCCGAGGGCCGCGGAGACCTCGCGGGCCGTGGCGACGACGTCGGGCGCGAAGCGCTCCAGGTCGTCGCGACCCATGTCCATCGCGAGGGCGGAGATGGAGACGCCGCCGAGCACCTGGCCGGTGTGGTCGAAGACCGGGGCGCCGACGCAGAGGACGCCGGGCAGGTTCTCCTCGTTGTCGATCGAGTAGCCGCGGGACCGTACCAACGCCAGGTCGGCCAGCAGGTCCTCCGGCGTCGCCAGCGTGGTGGGGGTCGGGGCGGGCATACCCGTACGGGCACAGATGGCGCGGACCTCGTCGGCACCGAGCTGGGCGAGGACCGCCTTGCCGATCGCGGTGCAATGCAGGCGCAGGCTCATCCCGACGCGGGAGGGCATCTGGTAGGGCCGCCGGCCCTCCAGCTTCTCGACGTAGACGGCCTCGTCCCCGCTGCGGATCGCGAAGTGCGTGGTGTAGCCGGTCCGCTCGTGCAGGGCGTGGAGCGCGCCGGAGGCCTGGCGGGCCGGGTCGAAGCGGTTCATGACCCGCCCGGCCAGTGTGAGGATCCGGGGGCCCGGCTCGTAGCCGCCGCGGCCGTCGGCCCGCGCGAACCCCCACTCGACGAGCGACTGGAGGATGCGATGGACGGTCGATTTGGACACGCCCGTCGCGGCGGCGATGTCGGTCACGCGGTGGTGCTCGGCGATCGCCTCCAGCACCGCCAGCGCCTTGTCGATGGAACTGCCTTCCCTGACCACGATCGTGAGCCTACTGGTCAGCGTGCCAACCAGCCTCCGTCGACGGCCAGCAGGTGCCCGTTGACGTAGTCGGAGGCGCCGGACGCCAGGAACACGGCGGCGCCCACGAGTTCCTCGGGCCTGCCCCAGTGCCCCGCCGGGATACGGCCCCTCATCTCGGCCTCCCGCGCGGGGTCGTCCCAGAGCCGCTCGGTGTTGCCGGTCCTGATTTGACGCGCTCCCCGGTCTGAAGGCCGGGGATTCAGCCCGTGCCGCGTCACGCGGCACCTCTGAGGCTTCCTGCTTCGTCGGCGTCCGCCACCGCGAGCGGTGGTCTTACGTCACCTCCACAGGCATTTAACGTCTCCGCCTCCCGCCGCCTCCCAGCGGCGGGTTTCCGTCCAGCGGCGACGGTTCGTCGGCCTTCGGCCAGGATGTTGCGTGCGGCGTTGATATCGCGGTCATGGACCGCGCCGCAAGCGCACTCCCACTTTCGGACCTCCAGAGGTATGGCGGTGGCGACGGTCTCGCACCGCGAGCACCGCTTGGAGGACGGGAACCACCGGTCGATCTTGGCGAAGGTCCGGCCGTACCGGGCGGCCTTGTACTCCAGCATCCCGACGAAGGCCGACCAGCCCGCGTCATGCACCGACTTGGCCAGCCGGGTGCGGGCCAGGCCCTTGACCGACAGGTCCTCCACGTAGATCGCTTGGTTGTCGCGGATCAACTGGGTGGAGAGCTTGTGGGCGAAGTCCCGGCGCGCGTCGGCCACCCGGGCGTGCGCCCGCGCGACCTTGACGACGGCCTTCTTGCGGTTGTTCGACCCCTTCGCCTTGCGACTGAGGGCCTTGTGCGCCTTGCGGAGCTTCTTCCCCGCGCGCCGCAGGATGCGCGGGTTGTCGATCTTCCGGCCGTCCGACAGCACCGCGAAGTGGGTGAGGCCCAGGTCGACGCCAACCTCGGGTGCCGGCTCGGGCAGCGGCTCGTCAGTGCTCTGCACGGCGAACGACGCGAAGTACCTGCCCGCCGCATCCTTGATCACCGTGACGCTGGACGGCTCCGACGGCAGGGTCCGTGACCAGCGCACCACCACGTCACCGATCTTCGGCAGGCGCAACCTCCCGCCCGCTGTGATGGCGAACCGGGCGTTCGTGGTGAAGCGGATCGCCTGGCGGTTGTCCTTGCGCGACCGGAACCGGGGCGGGCCGACCTTCGGCCCCTTGCGGTTGCCGGTGATCGAGGCGAAGAAGTTGCGGTACGCGGTGTTCAGGTCGGCCAGCGCCTGCCGAAGAACCACGCTGGACACCTCGCCCAGCCATGCCCGTTGCGGTGTCGTCTTAGCGGCGGTCAGGCGCTTGGACAGCTCCGCGTCGGAGACGTAGGCCAGGCCCGCCTCGCGGGCGTCCTGGCGTGCGCGCAGCCCGTCGTTGAACACTACCCGCGCGCATCCGAACGCCCGCGCCAGCCTCTGGCGCTGAGCGGTGTCGGGGTAGAGCCGGTACTGGTAACGAAGCTGCATGGTACCGATAGTACCATTGGTTCCATGACGGAACGCATGAGTGTTCGAGAACTCCGCGACAACCTGGGGCGACGCATCGACGTCGCCCACTTCACCGGCGAACCCACGATCGTGGAGCGACACGGGGAGCCTCGCGCCGTGGTCGTCTCCTACGCCTGGTGGGCCGAGCGGCAAGACCAGGAAGGTCAGGGCACGCTCGCGCCCTAGCGGGCACTGCCACGCGGGCCTTCACCCCCGGCACCCCCGGCCTGAAGACCGGAGCACTGGCCCGCATTTCGGTGGCCGGCGGCGATCGCGTTGACCTGCACCCCCGAGCCCGCCCACTCGCAGGCCAGCGCCCGCGTGAGGCCGGCGACACCGTGCTTGGCCGCGGTGTAGCCGACGACGTTGACGCCGCCCTGGAAGGACAGCATGGAGGCGATCATGATGATCTTCCCGGAGCCCCGGGCGAGCATCCGTGCCCCGAGGACCTGGCTGAGCAGGAAGACCGCGTCCAGGTTGACGTCGAGCACCTCGCGGAAGGACTCGTGGGAGTGCTCGGCGGCCGGGGCCCTGCGGATGATCCCGGCGTTGTTGACCAGCACATCGACCGGGCCCAGCCGCCCGGCCGCCTCGGGGACGGCCCGCGGGTCCGACAGGTCCAGGACCCACCGGGAGGCCTGCCTGCCGGTCTTGCGGACCTCCGCCTCGACCTTGTCCAGGTCGTCGTCGCGGCCGTGCAGCACGATGTCGGCCCCGGCCGCCGCCAGGCCCACGGCGAGGGCCCGGCCGATCCCGGTCCGCGCGCCGGTGACGAGCGCGATCCTGCCCTCCAGTGAGAACATCAGCGCAGCTCGCCGATCTCGACCTGCTCCATGTCCTCGAAGGCCTGGTTCTCCCCGCCCATCGCCCAGACGAAGGAGTAACTTCTCGTACCGAAGCCGCAGTGCACCGACCAGGGCGGGGAGACGACCGCCTGGCGGTCGGCGACGACGAGGTTGCGCGTCTCGTCCGGCCGTCCCATCAGATGGATCACCCGCTCGCCGGGTGGCAGGTCGAAGTAGAGGTAGACCTCGGTCCTGCGCTCGTGGGTGTGGCAGGGCATGGTGTTCCACATGCTGCCGGGCTCCAGCACCGTCACGCCGAGCACGAGCTGGCAGCTCTGGATGCCCTTGGCGTGGATGTACTTGTAGATCGTCCGGCCGTTGGAGCCGTCCTGGCCGCCCAGCCGTACCGGCTCGGCGTCCTCCAGGGTCGCGGCGGTCGTCGGGAGGGTCGCGTGCGCGGGGGTGGAGACCAGATAGAACGCGCCGCCCTCGAAGACCACCTCGCGGGCTCCCCTGCCGACGTAGAGGCACTCCTTGGCGGCCAGGGGGTACGCGGTGCAGTCGATGGTCACCGTGCCGGGCCCGCCGATGTTGACCACGCCGAGCTCGCGGCGCTCCAGGAAGTACTCCGACCTGAGCGGGTCGGGGCAGTGCAGTCTCAGTGGCCCGTCGTCCGGCAGGGCCCCGCCGACCACGATGCGATCCTCGTGGGAGTAGAGCAGCCGGACCTCCCCTGGCACGAAGAGCTGTTCCACCAGGAACCGGCGGCGCAGCCAGTCGGTGGTCGCCCCGGTGATCTGGTCGGGTGCCGTGGCGTGCCGTACCTCCATCGCCCCTCCATTGTTCTATTACATGAAATTAGAAGCTGCTACATAGAACATTGTGAGCATACAACGGCCCCCTTCCCCGCGCACTCACCGCGATTCCCGCCACGCGCGGGCGCCCGGAAAACGATCGCCGGAGTGAGAACTTTTCCCGCCGGAACCGGGTCCCACATAGGGAATCGCCACCGAACGGACCACCGAGCACACGGGAGAGACCGATGACGACTGGCATGACACGGACGACGATCCGGCTGGCGGCGGCCGGCACGGTCCTCGCGACCGCCCTCGCGGGCGGCACCGCCCTCGCCGAGACGGGCGGACCGGGCGGAACGGGCGAGACGGGAAGGACCGCCGCGGGGATCCCGAAGAACTTCCTCCTGCACGAGCCCCAGGCCCGCAAACCGGTGAGGTATCCGGGCGAGGAGACGTGGACCATCAGCGACAGGCTGGGAGCGAACCTGGGGATCAACCCGTGCGGCCTGCGCCGCCCCGCCGATCGCGACCGGGTGGCCATGCGTAGCGTCGACTACCAGGCTCCCGAGCACCACTCCGGCGAGCAGCTGGTGATCTACCGTTCCACGGCCGCCGCGCGCAGGGCGCTGGCCGGGCTCCTCGGGCAGGTCGAGAGGTGCGCCCGCGTCAAGTCAGAGGGCACGGTCACCAAGACCTGGGCCGACCCCGTCCGCGCCGGGAACCGGGCCGTGCGGATCACCCTCCAGGGCTACGACGCCAAGGGCGTGCGTCCGGCCGTCGGCGGGCAGCGGGCCGTCGTCGTCCGCGAGGGCCGGGCCGTCGCGGTCTACGTGCTGGCGGGCGAGTACGGCAAGGTGCGCGGCTCCGACTTCACCCGGCAGCTGAAGGACGCCAGGAAGATGGCGGCCAAGGTCTGCTCCCTGCGCGGCGTCTGCTGACCGGCACAGGGAAGGCCCACAGAACCGGCGCGCGCCCGCACGACGACGGGCAGGCGCGGCAGGGCCGGGCGGGACGGGCCCGCGGCAGGGCCACGCGGGACGGGACGGGGCCCGCCGATCCGGGCGGCCCGACGGTCCGTACGGCGACCGGTGCGGCCGCCGTACGGTGCGAGGGTCAGACCTCGACCACCACGGGGATGATCATCGGGCGGCGGCGGTAGGTGTCGCTCACCCAGCGCCCCACGGTCCTGCGGACCACGCGGCGGACCTGCTGGATGTCCACCACCCCGTCGGCCGCGTTCTCCTGCAGGGCCCTCTCGACCTGCGGCAGGATGTCGTCGAACATGGCCGGGTCGATGCCGGATCCCCTGGCGTGGATCTCCGGGCCCCCGGCGAGCTTGCCGGTGGCGGTGTCGACCACGATGACGATGGAGATGAAGCCCTCCTCGCCCAGGATGCGGCGGTCCTTCAGCGCGAAGTCGGTGACGTCGCCCACCGAGGTGCCGTCCACGTAGACGTAACCGGCGGGAACCGCGCCCACGATCTTGGCCCGGCCGTCGACCAGGTCCACCACGACGCCGTCCTCGGCGATCACGATGTGGTCGTCGGGCACCCCGGTCAGCGCGGCGAGCTTGGCGTGCGCCCGCAGGTGGCGCCACTCGCCGTGCACCGGCATGAAGTTGGACGGCCGCGTCAGGTTGAGCACGTACAGCAGCTCACCGGCGGCGGCGTGCCCGGAGACGTGCACCTTCGCGTTGCCCTTGTGCACCACGCGGGCGCCCCAGCGCGACAGCCCGTTGATCACATTGTTGACCGCGGTCTCGTTGCCCGGCACCAGCGAGGAGGCCAGCAGGACCGTGTCGCCCTCGGCGATGCGGATCGGGTGGTCGCGGTTGGCCATGCGCGACAGCGCCGCCATCGGCTCGCCCTGGGACCCGGTGCAGATCAGCACCACGTCCTCCGGCGGCCAGCCCTCGATCTCCTTGGAGTCGACGATCAGGCCCGGCGAGACCCGCAGGTAGCCCAGGTCGCGGGCGACGCCCATGTTGCGCACCATCGAGCGGCCGACCAGCGCGACCTTGCGGCCGTGCTTCTCCGCCGAGTCGATGACCTGCTGGACGCGGTGGATGTGGGAGGCGAAGCTCGCCACGATCACCCGCTTGCCCGCGGTGCGGATGACCTCGTCGATGACCGGCGCGATCTCCCGCTCGCTGGTGACGAAGCCCGGCACCTCGGCGTTGGTCGAGTCGGACATCAGCAGGTCGACGCCCTCGGCGCCGATCCTGGCGAACCCGCCCAGGTCGGTCAGCCGCCCGTCGCTGGGCAGCTGGTCCATCCGGAAGTCGCCGGTGTGCAGGACGATGCCCGCGGGCGTCCTGATCGCGACGGCCAGCGCGTCGGGGATGGAGTGGTTGACGGCGAGGAACTCGCACTCGAACGGCCCGAACCGGTGCCGCTCCCCCTCCACGACCTCGCGCTTGGTCGGCTGGATGCGGTGCTCGGTGAGTTTGGCCTCGATCAGCGCCATCGTCAGCCTGGATCCCACGATCGGGATGTCGCGGCGCTCGCGCAGCAGGTAGGGCACGGCACCGATGTGGTCCTCGTGCGCGTGGGTCAGGACCACGGCCTCGATGTCGTCCAGGCGGCCCCGGATGTATTCGAAGTCGGGCAGGATCAGGTCGATGCCGGGCTGGTCGGGCTCGGGGAACAGCACCCCGCAGTCGACGATCAGCAGACGGCCTTCGTACTCGAACACGGCCATGTTGCGGCCGATCTCGCCGAGACCGCCCAGCGCGACGATGCGCAGGGCACCCTCGGGCAGCGCGGGCGGCAGCCCGAGTTCGGGGTGGGGGTGACTCATCCGGCCACACCTCTCTCAGAGGTCTCACATGCGACGGAGGCCCTGGTGGGCAGCAGGACTACTCCCTCGCCGAGCACTCCGTCCCCCAGCGGACCGTTGTGTCTTCTTTCTCGCAAACTCTCGTTCCTCCCGGATGCGGCCGGTGAAGGCCGCGGTGCTTTATCTCATGTCACAACTTCGTCGGACAGCTTCACACCGCCCGCGATCAAGTCTTCACGCAGCCTCGCGAGCTGCTCCCGGGTCGCCTCCACCAGGGGCAACCTCATCGGTCCCGCGGGCTGTCCGACCAGGGACAACGCCGCCTTCGCCATGATCGCACCACCGGCCTGCATCATGATCGCGGAGACCACGGGAAGCAGCCTGCGGTGGATGGCGAGCGCGCCCGCGACGTCCCCTGAGCGGTACGCCTCGATCATCGCGGCGATCTCCGCGCCGACGACGTGGCCGATCACGCTGACGCACCCCACGGCCCCCACCGACAGCCACGGCAGGTTGAGCGTGTCGTCACCCGAGTAGTAGGCCAGGCCGGTGGACGCGATGATCTGCGATCCCTCGAACAGGTCGGCCTTGGCGTCCTTCACCGCGACGATCCGCTCGTGCCCGGCGAGCCGCGCCAGCGTCTCGCTCCGGATCGGCACGCCGCTCCGGCCGGGGATGTCGTAGAGCATGGCAGGCAGGGCCGTCGCGTCCGCCACGGTGGCGAAGTGGCGGTAGATCCCCTCCTGGGGGGGCTTGCTGTAGTACGGCGTCACCAGCAGGAGACCGTGCGCCCCGGCGCGCTCGGCGGCTTTGGCCAGCCCCACGCTGTGGTGGGTGTCGTTGGTCCCGGCTCCGGCGACGACCGTGGCGCGGTCGCCGACCGCCTCGACGACGGCGCGCAGCAGGCGCTCCTTCTCGTCGTCCGTGGTCGTCGGGGACTCCCCCGTCGTGCCGCTCACGACGATGCCGTCGTTACGCTGCTCGTCCACCAGGTAGGTGGCGAGGCGCCCCGCTGTCTCGTAGTCGACCGCTCCGTCACTCGTGAACGGTGTGACCATCGCGGTCAGCATGCGGCCGAAGGGGGCGTCGGAGGTTCCAGTTGGCGCTGCCATAGACCGAACGCTACCTGGATCCGCTGAAACGGTGGACCCCGCCACCCCGCCTAACCTCCGTCCACCGATGGGCCCAAGAGCGAACATCCCCCCGAGGTGCCCGCTGCACACCGTACACGCGGATATACACCGCCGCGGCGACTGACCCCGGCCGACGCTCCCCGCGGGCCGTTCCGGCCTTGCCGTACGGGGCCGTACGGGGCCGTACGGGGCCGTACGGGGCCGTACGGGGCCGTACGGGGAGGCGGAACGGCGACCGGGCCGGGCGTCCCGGGCGGCGGGAGGTCAGGAGTGATCGGGACACGGATCCGGGTGATCTCCGTCGATGCGGGTTCGGCGCGGGTTCGGCGCGGGTGAGGCCGGTCACCGGCGAAGGGCGGAAGGAAAGCGGGCAGAAAACGGCTTTCGCAGATCTCGCGCCCGATTGCGTGAAATAACGAGGACTTTGTCCGCTTTGGCGACGGCGAGGACATCCTTGAACGAGAAAGAGGCCGCCGATATGTGCTCGGGGGTACACACATCGACGACCTCTACCGTTGAATCGGCGATCCTTACGCGGGCGTTACAGGGTCTCTGAGATATTTTTGGCCACTTCTGGGAGCGGCGGTAAAGTTGGAGCTCCAAATCGGAGCCATTACCCTGCGTTGTGCATTGAATACGACAGGATGGGACAACGCCCCAGACCCCCAGGGATGGACACGTGGCAAGCTCCGATCCTGTCTACCTGCGCGTCGTCGCCGACATCCGGCGCCAGATCGTCGACGGCTCCCTTCCCCCCGGCGCCCCGATCCCCTCGCGCGCCCAGCTGACCAGGAAGTACGGCGTGGGCGAGACCGCCGCCCGGCACGCGCTGCGCGTGCTCGTCGCCGAGGGCCTGATCGTCGGCCGCGTCGGCTCGGGTCACTACGTACGAGAGCAGCCGGTGCTGCTCCCCCTGCACCGATGGCGTTTCCACGACCACCACGCCCCCTTCGGCGCGGACATCCAGTCACAGGGCACCCGGGCCACCTGGGACTGGCGGGCCGAGCCCGCCGGCGCCACCCCGGACATCGCCCACCGCCTCCGGCTGGACGAGTCGGCCCCGGTCACCCGCACCCACTACGTCTTCCGCGGCGACGGCAAGCCGATCCAGCTGGCCACCTCCTACGAGCCCGCCGAGTTCGGCGAGACCGCGGAGGAGAGCCCCCGGAGCCTGATCGCCCGCCTGTCGGCCATCGGCGTCAAGGTCACCGAGATCGTCGAGCAGGTCTACACCCGCGTCCCGCAACCGGCCGAGAGCGACGCCCTCGCCCTGCCCGCGGGCGTCCAGGTCCTGCACGTCGAGCGCACCCACTGGGCCGGAGACCGCCCGGTGGAGACCAGCGACATCGTCGTCCCCGGCGACCGCTTCCGCCTCGTCTACAGCCACCCCCTGCACCCCTGATACCCCGGGCCTGACGGCTGGCACCTCTCGTCTGCGCGGCGGGTGAGGGCGTTCCCGCGCGCCCGGGGGCGGGTCCTCACCGACTCGTGTCCCGGCATCCACGCGCCGCCCGTCACGGAACCTCGGAAGCCCTCGTGGAGCCGTCGCGGAGCCTCGCGAAAACCATCGTGGAGCCGTCACGGGAGCCCGGAAGCCGGAAGGGCGTCCGCCGACCCGCGACGCCACGCCGGACAGGGAAACGGTCATAAAGCCTTAAAATTCCCTTCAGCCCCAATATCCCCTCTGGCCGCACACGTGGCTGACTCTCGGACGGAACGGATCGTCCAACCATGATCCGGTCACCTGACAGATCAGCCACGAAGAGGGACAACAGATGCGTAGATGGCGTGCGGCCGCAGTGATCGCGACGATCGGTGTCGCGATGGGGGCGCTGTCCGGGACGGCGACCGCCGACGGGCACGGCGACGGCGACAGGCACCACCGCCGCACCTTCGACCTGCAGGCCCACCGGGGTGGGCTGGGACTGGTCGTGGAGAGCACTCTCGCCTCGTTCGCCAACGGTCTGGAACTCGGGGTCAGCACGCTCGAACTCGACGTGCAGATCACCGAGGACGGCAAGGCGGTCGTGACCCACGACCGGCAGATCAACGGCAGGAAGTGCCGGGACACCGCCCCCGCGTTCGACGGCGACCCCGAGTTCCCCTACGTCGGCAAGTTCATCAACACGCTGACCCTGGCGCAGGTCAGGACCATGGACTGCGGCAGTCAGACGCTGGCGGAGTTCCCCGGCCAGCGGCCGGACCCCGGAGCCCGGATGCCCCTGCTGAGCGAGGTGTTCGACCTGGTCAAGCGCTACCGCGCGCACGACGTCATGCTCAACGTCGAGACCAAGGTCGAGGCCGGGGCGCCGCAGCAGACGGCCCCCAGGGAGCAGTTCGTCCAGGTCACGGCGGCCGAGATCCGCAAGGCCGGGATGCGGCGCCAGGTCACCATCCAGAGCTTCGACTGGGGCGCCCTGATGCGGATGCGCCAGGTCGACCGGAAGCTGCCTCTCGTGGCCCTGACCAACCGGGACTTCCTGCAGACCGGACAGCCCGGCGCGTCCCCCTGGCTCGGCGGGATCGACATCGACGACTTCGGCGGTGACCCGCTCAAGGCGATCAAGTCCTTCGGCGCGACAGCCTTCTCCCCCGTGCACGGCACCCCGCAGAACGGGAAGATCACCGACCCCGGCTACCAGCCCTACGTCACCAAGGAGATGGTCGACCAGGCGCACCGCCTCGGCATCAAGGTGATCCCGTGGACCGTCGACGACGAGCCCACGCTGAACAAGCTCATCGACGACGGCGTCGACGGCATCATCACCGACTACCCCGACCGCCTGCGCAAGGTGATGTCCGACCGCGGGTTCAAGCTTCCCCGGCCGTACTCCCTCAGGTAGTCCCGGCCGAAGTTCCCGCGCCGGCTTCGCGACCCCACCGTCGTCATCGACACCGCCTGGCGCCGCGTCCCCCCGTGAGGGGGACGGGGCCCGGCAGGTGAGTGTGGGAAGGGACGCCTGCCGGGCCGCTGTCCGGCGGTCCCGCACCGGACCCTCCGACCGGTGCGGGACCGCCGCCCGATCTCCCCGGACGACATGGCCTCCTTCAGGGAGCTCGGGGGCTTTTGTGGGCGCCGGTCCGGAGTCGTCCTCCTCCCGGCGCCCGATCGTCAGTGGGCGGCGCCCATCAGGAGCCGAAGCCACAGTTCCTGTGTCCGCTTGGCGACCACCCAGGGCGGCTCGTGCACGACCACTCCCTTTCTCGCCCGTTCCGTTCGCCGTACGAACATCAGCCCGCCCGCCTGACAGAGCTCATAGAAGGTGGGCAGGCAGTCACAGGTGTGCTCCTTGATCCGCAACCGGTCGGCCCTCGGCCGCTCGGGCCTCCAGTCGATCGGCTCGTAGCCCACCTGCAACGGCGCCACGTGATGCCCGTGATGCCGCCCACCCGGCACCCCCGCCACCACAAGGACTTCCATCCCCCATGCGCTCACTCGGTGACTATAAGTGATGACGTCTACTCCGGTCTACAAGCTCGTATCCTCCACGGCTATCAGACGTCTGGTTTGTGGGTATACGTATCTATTGGTCTAGCATTCAACTGTGCTCGATCGAGACGGTCCCATACCGGTCTATAAGCAGATAGCGGATGAGATTCGAGGACGAATCAGCAGCGGCGACATCGTTCCCGGCGAAGCGATGCCCAGCGAGACCGAGCTTGAGAGTGAGTACGGGATCGCCCGTACGACCGCGCGACGGGTGGCCCGTGAACTTCGGGAGCAGGGGCTCGTCTACACGGTTCAGGGTGAGGGCACCTTCGTCGGCGAGCCGGACGTTCCACGCGCTCCTCGCAAAACGCCGCTCTACCAGGAGATCGCCCTTGAGATCGCCGGGCGGATTCGCAACGGCGACTTCTCTCCAAACCGGGCGATTCCCAGCGAGAAAGTGCTCATGGAGCAGTACGGCGTCGCCAAGGTGACCATCCGGAACTCCGTCGCGTTCCTTCGCGAGCAGGGCTGGGTCTTCACCGTCCGCCATCGCGGAACGTACGTGTCGCCACCCGAGAAATGGCCGCGGGAGCAGGAGAAAGACGGCTCTTGACGTCAGGGGCGGGGCGGGTGAGGAACGGGCCCACCGCGACGGCACGGCGGGCGCCGAAGCGCGGGCCGGCGGCCGCCAGACCCGGCCGGGCGTCACTGGAGTTCGTAGATCAGGGATGTTTTCCCGGGGCCGTCGCCGTGCTGGGCCTGGACCCACAGGTGGGTGGTGCCGGGCGCCGGAGCGATGTCCACGATGTGGGCGGGCGGACCACTTCGAGGAAGAGCAGACCTCGTCCATTCGCCGTTGCGCAGATTGAGCACGTAGGGCGTTCCGTCGGCGGGATTGGCGGCGATCCACACACCGCCGACGGGGTCGGTGCGCACAGCCACCAGCCCTGTGTGGTGGTTCACATCGAGTTTCACCTGGTTCCACGCCACGCCGTTCCAGTGGAGGACGACCGGGCGGGCACCGTCGGCCCAACCGGGGCCGACCGCCCACACGTCATTCCTCGACCCCGCCGCCAGACCACTCAACCGGCTGAGGAAGGGACGTCCGTGGCAACCGCGCCGGGCGAGAGCAGGAGTGCACGGTAGCGGGGCCACGCTCCATCGCCCGCCGTCCCAGTGCAGCATTCTGGGCCAGCCCCTGTCATCGACCACCCACACGTCATCGGGACCGGCCGCCGCCACCACGGCCAGGTCCGTCGCCTCCGGGGGTGTATGCCGGCGCAGGGCCGTGCCGTCCCAATGAACCATGTCCGGAGGGGGTCCGTCGGGACCGCCTCCCTGCGCGAGCCACACGTCGTTCCGGCCGACGACGGCGAAGTCGCCGGTCCAGTCCAGGTGGCGGGGACGATGATGCGTCCAGCGGCCACCGGAGAACTGCCAGAGGTGCTCGGTCGAATCATCCCATTCGTCCGGCACATGGTTGATCACCAACACCGCGTCGCCGGACGCCGAGTCGCTGACGTCGATGTATTCGGCCTTTTTCAGTTGGCCGGGCAGGCTGCCGACGGGATTCCAGCCGGAGGTGTTCCAGTGCAGCAACGACGTACCGGGGCGCCCTTCGCCGGTGACGAACAGCCATGCCTGGTTTCCCGCGGCGGGAACGACCCGGTGTGTGATGTCGGCAGTCGCGGGTTCGGTCGCGTATCTCAGGTGCCAGCGGGCGGCCGGCTCACCGATCCGCTGCACGTCGGCCGGGCCGGGGTGCCTCACGACCCGGCCCGCCGCGTCTCCCGTCAGCAGGCCCGCGATCAACAGAGCAGAGAGCGCTATCCGCCATCCCGATTCATTGCTCATGACTCAGATCTTCGTGCGACACCCGTGTTCGCGGGACCTCAACGTGGGAGATCACGAAGTGTCACCGGAGCATCAGAGGGCTTTCTCGCGCTCCGGTCACGGGTGCGGGCGGGAGCGGAGGGCTTCCAGTGCCCGGTCGGCGTGGGCCTCCATGGAGCTCTCGCTGTGGATCACTTCCAGGAGGCGGTGGTCCACGTCGATGACGAAGGTCATCCGGCGGGTGAGGAACGGGCCCACCGCGACGGTGCGGCGGGCGCCGAGGCGCCGGGCGACGGTGCCGTCAGGGTCGGAGAGAAGCGGGAATCCCAGCTGGTTGGCCTGGGCGAATCTCGCCTGCCGGTCGACCCGGTCGCGGCTGATCCCGATCCTGGTCGCCCCCTCGGCGGCGAAGTCGGCCGCCAGGTCGCGGAAGTGGCAGCTCTCGGCCGTGCATCCGGAGGTCATGGCCGCCGGATAGAAGAAGAGCACCACCGGCCCCTTCGCCAGGAATTCGCTGAGCCGCCGCCGCGTGCCCGTCTCGTCAAGAAGCTCGAAGTCCTCGACCACATCTCCCACCGAGAGGCCCACGCCCACGAGTCATCTCCTTATGTCATCGGAGGATCTCCGCTCGCCCCTGGCCGTCGTGATCGGGCGAGAGTGGAAGTCGGAGTCCCGATCTCATTTCTAAGCGATTCACCGGCCGAGCGACAGACCCACAATCGACCCGCCCTGGAATATCCATTCTCGTCCTGCGAAAACCTCATGAATCGGCCGCGAATCACCGCTGGGGCTCTCGGTCCGGTCGTCCTCGGCGTCCCCGGAAACGCGCCCCCCGCACGTACGGATGTACGACGACGAGCGCGAGGAACGTGCAGGCCGGGGCGACCACACCGGCCCATGGCGGCGCGAAACGCAGGAGCAGGGACGCGCAGAGGGCACCGAGGACGAGAGCGACCACGATGGCGGCGCGACGCCGGTTGTCGGTGGACCAGCCCGACGCCGAGGTCTCGAACAGCGAGGTGAGGGTGCCCGTGACGAACGTGGCCGTGATGCCGGCGAGGTTGACGCGGCGGGCCGCGGCGGCCTGCATGCCCATGGCGCAGGATCCCGTCCCGATCAGCGCGAGGATCGCGACAGGGCTGGGGGCTCCCGCGATGAGCGCCCAACCGGCGAGGAAGGCGATCTGGAGGGCCAGATCGGCCCACAGGAGCCTGACGGCGGCCAACGGCCACAACGCGTGCCCCTCGCGACGTCCCGGCATTGTGAAGCCGATGAGGAGCCCCGCGCAGAACCCCGCGCAGGCGAGTCCGGAGCGCATCGCGTGGAGCAGCCAGTCCTCGCGGCCGACGAGGGCGAAAAGGATGAGATTGCCGGTCATGTTCGCCGTGAAGACACCGCCGAGCCCGAGGAAGGCGATCGCGTCCATCGCCCCCGCCGCCAGCGTCAGCAGCACGAGGGCGATATGACTTCGCCGCTGGAGGGACCTCGTCTCGGGTGCTCGTACGGGAACGGGCTCCGCACCGGACGCGGGGGCCGGATCGGAAGCGTGCGCGGGAGGTGGACCGACGGGCGCCGAGGAGTCTTCGCCCTCAGGGCGAGTCATGGGGCTGATCGGCCATCTGCCGTCCTCCGGGGTCATGCGGTTGCGCGCACGGTGAATTTTCCCAGCTCGGAGCGGTTTCACCCGGCTTCCCGCCTTCGAAAGCGGGTGACGCGATGCTTCCTTCCGAATCGGCCTCACGCTCGCGGGGGATCGTCCTATCCTGGTCGCATGCCGTGCATCGAGGATCGGATCGACACCGTCGAATCCGACATCGCTGAGATCAAAAGCGACATCGCAGCAATCAAAGCCGGGCAGAGCGGTATGGAGCTGAAGCTCAACCGCGTACCCCAGGACGTCGCCGAACTCAAAGCCGGGCAGGTCGAGATCCGCGACCTGCTCGTCCGTGTCGTCGCGCGGCTGGAGGGCGTGGCCTCGTAGCCCGGTACGAGACCCGGACAGCAGCGAGCCCCGGTCCAAGGAAGGCCGGGGCTTTCGTATGCCACCGATCAGGCGCTTAGAACACCGGGATGATCTCCTCGGGGTCGATG
The DNA here is from genome assembly GCF_051918855.1 of Streptosporangium sp. H16. Taxonomy (NCBI): domain Bacteria; kingdom Bacillati; phylum Actinomycetota; class Actinomycetes; order Streptosporangiales; family Streptosporangiaceae; genus Streptosporangium; species Streptosporangium sp. H16. Next base: position 180,288 of record NZ_JBPXMD010000005.1, on the reverse strand, counting down.
ACGTCGACCTGGACGCCGTCGATGTCGAGTTCGGGGATGGCGGGGAACTCGATGCCCCAGCGTTCGACGATGGCGCGGATCCTGGCCATGGCCACGCGCCAGTTGTCCGCCTGTTCCTCGTACGAGAGCACGCCGAGGCCCGCGTCGCGGGCGTGGTCCATCAGGACGCGGTGGTTGGGCAGGAAGTACGGCGGGAGCTCCCAGAAGCCGCCGGGGGCCCCGAAGGCTTTCAGGAGCGGGCCCGCTGCGTCAGTGCGACGCACGCGAGGACGGCCAGCGCCGCCGCGATCGTGACCGGGCCGAACAGCTCCCCGAGCAGCAGCCAGGCCCACAGCAGCGTCAGCAGCGGCTGGGCGAGCTGGGTCTGCCCGGCGCGGGCGATGCCGCCCATGGCCAGGCCCGCGTACCAGGGGATGAAGCCGAGGAACATCGAGACCAGGCCGACGTACGCGAACCCGGCCAGCGAGGCGGCGGTGGGCCGCACGTCGGTGGTGAGCGCGAGCGCGACGGTGATCGGCACGGTCAGCGGGGTGGCGAGGACGAGGGTGTGGGAGATCACCCGCCAGCCGGGGGTCGCGCGGGCCAGGCGCCCGCCCTCGGTGTAGCCGACGGCGGCCGACAGCAGCGCGCCGACGAGCAGCAGGTCGGCCCCGGTGACGTGGCCGCCGCCCATGCTGAGGGTGAAGGCGGTGATCGACACGGCTCCGAGGCCGCAGGACACCCAGAACAGCGCCCTGGGCCACTCCCCCGCCCGCAGCACCGCGCAGGCGGCGGTGGCCGCGGGCAGCAGCCCGATCACCACGGCGGCGTGCGAGGTGGAGGCCCCGGCGTAGAGCGCCAGGCCACTGAAGAGGGGGAAGCCGAACACCACGCCCGCCACGATGACGCCGTACGACCGGAGCTGGGACCTGGGCGGCAGCAGCGGCACCCCGGCCACGAGCAGGAACGCGGCGGCCGCGGCGGCGGCGACGGCGGCCCGGCCGACCGCCACCAGGTAGGGGTCGAAGCCCTCCATCGCGAAGACGGTCGCCGGGAACGACCCCGAGAACGCCAGCACTCCGAGCCCGGCCAGCAGGGTCCCCCGCCAGGCCCTGCCCGGCGCCTCGGGCGGCACCGCGCCGGCCGGCCGCCGATCGTGACGTGCCTCCCGTGGAGGCACCACACCGGGCAGCACCTCTCCCGGCGAGACCGTACCCGCCGCTATCCGATTTGGTACGATAGCGCTACTCTTTTCACTCATGAATGACGATAGCAGTATCGTCCGGCTCGCCGCCACGCTCCGTGAGGAGGTGTCGCGGCTCCGTCCGGGCGACCGGCTGCCGTCGAGCCGGGAGCTGGTCCGGCTGCACAACGTGAGCCCGGTGACCGTGTCGCGCGCGATCGGCAGGCTCGCCGCCGAGGGAAGGGTGATCACCAGGCCCGGCAGCGGCGCCTACGTGGCCCCGGCGATCACGCGGGGCGGCGACAGCGCCGACATGTCGTGGCAGACGGTGGCGCTCGGTGACAGGGTGGTGGACGACAGCGAGGTCAGCGGCCTGCTCACCGCCCCGCCCGAGGGGGTCATCCCGCTCACCGGCGGCTACCTCAACCCGGTCCTGCGACCCTCCAGGGCCCTGTCGGCCGCCGCCTCCCGGGCGCTGCGCCGCCCCGACGTCTGGGCGATGCCGCCGCTGGCCGGTCTCCCCGAGCTGCGCAGGTGGTTCGCCCAGGAACTGGGCGGCGACGTCACCCCGTCGGACGTGCTCATCGTCAGCGGCGGGCAGTCTGCGCTCATCCACGCCTTCCGCGCCCTCGCCGCCCCCGGCACCCCCGTCCTCGTCGAGACCCCCACCTACCCGGGCGCGCTCGCGGCGGCGCGGGCCGCCGGGCTGCGCGCGACGGCCGTGCCCGTCGACCGCGACGGGGTGCGGCCCGAGCTCCTCGCGGAGGCGTTCGCCGTGACCGGCGCGCGGGTCTTCCTGTGCCAGCCGACCCTGCACAACCCCACCGGCGCGACCCTGCCCCTGGAGCGCCGCGAGCAGGTGCTGGCGATCGCCCGCGCCGCCGGGGCGTTCGTGATCGAGGACGACTACGCCCGCTACTTCACCACCTCCCCCGTACCGCCGCCGCTGGTCGCGCTGGACGCCCACGGCACGGTCGTGCACATCAACTCCCTGACCAAGGTCCTGTCGCCGAGCCTGCGGGTCGCCGGGGTCGTCGCCCGGGGCCCCGCCGCCCGGCGCCTGAGGGCGAGCCAGCTCGTGGAGTCGTTCTTCGTGGCCAGGCCGCTCCAGGAGACGGCGCTGGAGTTCGTCGGCTCGCCCGCCTGGCGGCGCCACCTGGCCTCCCTGGGCACCGAGCTGGCGCTTCGCAGGGACACCCTCGCCGCCGCCCTGACCGCCCGGATGCCCGGCGCCGGGATCCACCTCGTCCCCCGTGGCGGCCTGCACGTGTGGGTACGGCTCCCCGAGGACCGGGACGAGGAGACCGTGGTGGAGACCGCCAGGAGGGCGGGCGCCCTGGTGAGTCCCGGGCGCATCTACTACCCCGCCGAGCCGCCGGGCCCGCGCATCAGGGTGACCCACTCGGCGGCCGTCCACACGGCCGAACTGGTCGAGGGCGTGCGCAGGCTGGCGACGGCCCTGGACCCCCTCTGACCACGCCTGCCGGTCTCCTTGAACGCGAGATAGGCCAGGTACCACATGACAACCTCCTCAAAACACCATCTATGCCCTTATGATGGTGTCGAAAGGAACACAACCCCCTAATGGCGTACAGTGGTTGCGAAGAGGGAGGAGGTAAGCGACGACATGAACGACCCCTCCGAGCTGGTGATCGCCTTCGTGAACACGTACGACGTCGAGGAGGGGACCGACTCGATCCCCTCCCCTGCCGCGCTGACCGCCTGGCTGGCCGGACGAGGCCTGATCGGCCCGCAGGACACGGCCACCGATACGGATCTGGCGACGGCCGTCGAACTCCGCGAGACCCTCCGCGAGACCCTCCGCCACAACCACGACCGCCCCGGCGGCGGTGATCACGACCCCGGGCCGTCGCGGTCCTTCGGCGCCCTCCCGCTGCGCGTCGCCCTGACCGCCGGTGGGCCGGTGCTCGAACCGGTCGCGACTGGGGTGCCCGGCGGCCTGGCCGGGATCGTCGCCGCCGTGATGAGCGCCCACTCCGGCGGGATGTGGCCGCGCCTAAAGGTCTGCACCGAGAGCACCTGCCAGTGGGCGTTCGTCGACTCGTCCAAGAATCGTTCACGCTCGTGGTGTTCCATGAGGGTCTGCGGCAACCGCACGAAGACAAGGGCATATCGGGCCCGACGGCAGACGGAGCCGGGTTCACGTCATCTCTGAGTCGGATTCCCCGATACGGTGTAAGAGCCTGCCTCACGGATCCACCCGCCTGATGCCCGCTCGCGTGGCACGAGATCTACGAGACAGCGCGTTTCGAGGCGACGGCAGACGGCAGAGAAGGAGCGGGCCGAGATGGCAGACGTAGGCGTGCGGGCGGCTCGGCACGAGGATGTCGCCGCGGTGACGGGCACCCAGATCCGCGCGTGGAAGTACGGCTACCGGGACTTCCTTCCCGAAGGACCGCTGGAGCAGATGACCGGCCCGGCGGCCGAGAAGATGTGGCGCCAGCAGTGGGAGGACGCGATCACCTCGCCGCCCAGCCGCCGGCACCGCGTGCTGGTGGCCGTGGAGCAGGTTGTCCTCGACACCGACGCCTTCCCGGCGCTCGGTCCCGGCGGCATCGAGGCCATGGCCGCGCTGCAGGGCGCGGAGAAGGTCGCCGGTCTGGCCTCACACGCCCCGGCGGAGGATCCCGACCTCGACCCGACCACCGCCGGGGAGATGCTCACGTTCCTGATCGACCCCGACCACGTCCGGCGCGGCCACGGCAGCAGGCTGCTGAACGCCACAGTCGACTACCTCCGTGACGACGGCTACCACACCATCGTGACCTGGGTCTTCGCCGACAACTACGCGGTGCTCGGCTTCCTGGAGTCCGCCGGGTGGGGCGCCGACGGGGCCGAGCGGGTCATCGACATGGGCCGTACGGTGCGGATGATCCGCCTGGCGACCGACATCAGCTAGAGCCGGAGAGGAACCTCGCACGCCCATGGCCACCCCGAGCCAGTGGATCGCCGGAGCACGTCCGCGCACCCTTCCCGCCGCAGTCGTCCCCGTCGCCGTCGGCACCGGAGTCGCGATCGGATACGCCGGAGGGGTGTGGTGGCGGGCCCTGCTGGCCCTGTTCGTGGCCCTCGCCCTCCAGGTGGGCGTCAACTACGCCAACGACTACAGCGACGGGGTGCGCGGCACCGACTCCGACCGGGTCGGCCCGATGCGCCTGGTCGGCTCCCGCGCCGCCTCGCCCCGCCAGGTCCTCACCGCGGCCCTCGCCTGCTTCCTGGCCGCCGCGGTGGCCGGGCTGGTGCTCGTCGTGACCACCGGCGCGTGGTGGCTGCTGCTGGTCGGCGCGCTGGCGATCGCCGCCGCCTGGTTCTACACCGGCGGCTCCAGCCCGTACGGCTACCGGGCGCTCGGCGAGGTCTCGGTCTTCGTGTTCTTCGGCCTGGTGGCGGTGACGGGCACCACGTACGTACAGCTCGAGTACCTGCCCTGGCTCGCGGTGGCGGCGGCCGTCCCGGCGGGCCTGCTGGCCTGCGCGATGCTCGTGGTCAACAACCTGCGCGACATCGTGACCGACAGACCCGCGGGCAAGCGCACCATGGCCGTGGTGCTCGGTGACCGCGGCACCCGGGTCCTCTACACCCTCTGCCTGCTGCTGCCCCTGGTGATCGCGCCCGCGCTGGCGCCCTGGCGGCCGTTCGCGGCGCTGGCGCTGCTCGCCGCCCCGCTCGCCGTCGCCCCGGTGAAGGCCGTACGGGCGGGCGCGACCGGCCCCGCGCTCATCGCCACGCTCCAGCAGACGGGCCGCTTCCAGCTCGTGTACGGCCTGCTGCTCACCGTCGGCCTGGCCCTCTGAGCCCGCGAAGGCCCGGCTCGCCGGCCCCGCCGAGGCCCCGCCACCCGGCCCTGCCGAAGCCCGGCTTCACGATCCGCTGAACCGATCCCGTCACAGGATGCGGCGCATCACGACGCGGGGGGCGATCTCGATGCCCAGCTCGCGCTCGTGGCGCACCAGCTCGGCCAGCTCCGGCCCCCACTCGGCGGGGTCGAGCACGGAGAAGCCGCGCCGGGCGTACCAGGGCGCGTTCCAGGACACGTCGCGGTAGGTCGTCAGCGTCACGGCGGCGAAGCCGGTCGAGGCCGCGTGCTCGCAGACGGCCTCCAGCAGGCGCCCACCGGCCCCCCTGCGCCCGTGGTCGGGGTGGACGGCGAGCTGGTCGAGGTGGACCTGCCCGTCAACCAGGCCGAACAGGGCGAACCCGATCGGCGGGTCGCCCGCCACGAGCACCCGGGAGGGGTCGTCGGCCTCCTCGACCATCGTGGTCCCCGGCGGGAAGGTGATCCCCACCTGGGCGAAGACCCCGTCGGCCGCCAGCTCCACCGCCACCAGCCCGGCCAGCTCCTCCGGCCGCGCCCAGCGGACCTCAGTCGAAGTCGAAGATGGAGTGCTTGTCATAGAAGTGGAGGATATAGCGGCACCGCTCGCAGATCATCAGGGTCAACCGGTGCGAGGTGATACCCCAGCGGCTGTCGAGCCTGCCCTGCTCCTGCTGGAACGCGGTGCCGTGACAGAGCGGGCAGGCGAGCTCGGAAGGCGTCATGGTCGTGCAACGAGCGGCGCGAGACCCGGGGTTCCGGAGGCGGCGGAACCGGCGGGCCACGCGCTAGAGGTCGAGAAGGTGCTCCAGTCCGACGGTGAGGCCGGGGAGCTCGCGCACCCGGCGCACGCCCAGCAGCACGCCCGGGGTGAACGACGAGCGGTTCATGGTGTCGTGGCGGATGGTGAGGATCTCGCCGTCGCCACCCAGGATGACCTCCTGGTGGGCGATGAGCCCGGCCAGCCGGACCGCGTGCACGCGGACCCCGTCGACGTCGGCGCCGCGCGCCCCGTCGAGCTCCGTGCTGGTGGCGTCCGGCATCGGCGCGGAACCCGCCTTGCGCCGGGCCTCGGCGACCAGCTCGGCCGTGCGGCGGGCTGTGCCCGAGGGCGCGTCGGCCTTGTTGGGGTGGTGCAGCTCGACGATCTCGGCCGACTCGAAGTAGCGGGCCGCCTGCTGGGCGAAGTGCATCATGAGCACGGCCGCGATGCCGAAGTTGGGGGCGATCAGCGCGTTGACCCCGGGGTTGGCGTCCAGCCAGCCCCTGACGGTCGCCAGCCGTCCCGCGTCGAAGCCGGTGGTGCCGACCACCGGGTGGATGCCGTGGGAGACGCACCATTCGAGGTTGCCCATGACGACGTCGGGGTGGGTGAAGTCGACCACCACCTCGGCGCCTTCCAGCCCCTCGATCGGGTCGCCCTGGTCGACGGCCGCGACCAGCTCCAGATCGTCCGCCGCCTCGACGGCCCTGCACACTTCGACACCGACGCGCCCTCGGGCGCCGAGAACTCCAACCCTGATCACGGGCCCAAGGCTATACCGAAGGACCCCGGGACGACGGACGGCCCCGGCACGGGACGACGGGGTCGCGCTCGTACGTGGAGCCGGTAAGGGCCGTCACGAAACGACGAGCGGCCCCGGCGCGGGAACGCCGGGGCCGCTCGTACAGGGAGCCGTGAGGGACCGTCAGCCGGTGACGACCGCGCTGAAGTCCCTGTCCTCCTCGTAGGGGCCGATGACCGCGAGGGTCATCGGGCGGGTGAGGACCTCCGAGGCGACCTCGGCGATCTGCTCCGGGGTCACCGCGTCGATCCTGGCGAGCAGGTCGTCGACCGAGAGCAGCTCGTCGAAGACCAGCTCGCCCTTGCCGATCCTGGACATCCGGGAACCGGTGTCCTCCAGGCCGAGCACGAGACCGCCGCGCATCTGGCCCTTGCCGCGGACGATTTCCTCCTCGGTGATGCCGTCGGCGACCACGCGGAGCACCTCCTCGCGGCAGATCTTCAGCACGTCGTCGATCTTCGACGGCAGGCAGCCGACGTAGATGCCGAACTGGCCGGTGTCGGCGAGGGCGGAGGTGTAGGAGTAGGCCGAGTAGGCGAGGCCCCTCTTCTCCCTGATCTCCTGGAACAGCCGGGAGGACATGCCGCCGCCCAGCGCCGCATTGAGCACGCCGAGCGCGAAGCGGCGCTCGTCGGTGCGGGTCAGCGCGGTCGTGCCGAGGACCAGGTTGGCCTGCTCGGTCGGCCGGTGCACCACCCGCGTGCCGGAGCGGAGCTCGACGCCGGGACCCGACACGCGCGGGGGCACCGGCGAGGCGTCGCCGCCCAGGGCCCCGGCCCGCTCGTAGGCCGCGGCGACCAGGGCCACCACCTGCTCGTGGTCGACGTTGCCCGCCACCGACACCACGGTGTGGGTGGGCAGGTAGTAACGCCGGTAGTACTCGGCGATCCGGTCGCGGCTGACCGCGGTGATCGAGTCGACCGTGCCGAGGATCGGCCTGCCGACCGGCGTGTCACCGTACAGCTCGGCGGAGAACTGCTCGTGCACCACGTCCGAGGGATCGTCGTCGTGCATGGCGATCTCCTCCAGGATCACGCCACGCTCGGCCTCGACGTCCTCCTCGCTGATGAGCGAGGAGGTCACCACGTCGGCGAGCACGTCGATCGCCACCCGCAGGTCCTCGTCGAGGATCCGCGCGTAGTAGCAGGTGTACTCCTTGGCGGTGAACGCGTTGATCTCGCCGCCGATGCCCTCGATGGCCGCGGAGATCTCCAGGGCGTCCCGCGTGGGCGTGCCCTTGAACAGCAGGTGCTCGAGGAAGTGGGAGGAGCCCATGTGCTGGGGGGACTCGTCTCTCGATCCGATGCCGACCCACATGCCGACCGCGACGGAACGCACGGTCGGCATGGACTCGGTCACCACCCGGAGCCCACCGGGAAGGACGGTGCGCTTCACGACCCCGGCGCCGTCCTTGCCGGGGTGCAGAGTGGTGGTGATCACGAGTTGCGGTCTTCCCCTCCGCCGCCACCGCGGTTGCCGCCACCGCCACCGCCGTTGCTGCTGCGGGTGCGGGTGCGGCGGGGCCGCTCCTCACGGGGCCGCTCGTCGGCGGCGGGCGCCTCGGCGGCCGGGGCCGCGGACGTCTCGGTGTCGCCGGACTCGGCCTTCGCGGCGGCCTCCTTCTCGATGACCTCGACGGGCACCAGGGAGAGCTTGCCGCGCGAGTCGATCTCGGCGATCTCCACCTGGACCTTCTCGCCGACGTTCATGACGTCCTCGACGTTCTCGATGCGCTTGCCGCCGTGCAGCTTGCGGATCTGGGAGACGTGCAGGAGGCCGTCCTTGCCCGGCATGAGGGAGATGAAGGCACCGAAGGCGGCGATCTTGACGACCGTGCCCAGGTAGCGCTCGCCGACCTCCGGCATGTGCGGGTTCGCGATGGCGTTGATCGCCGACCTGGCCGCCTCGGCGGACGGGCCGTCGGTGGCGCCGATGTAGATGGTTCCGTCGTCTTCCAGGGTGATCTCGGCGCCGGTGTCGTCCTGGATCTGGTTGATCATCTTGCCCTTCGGGCCGATGACCTCTCCGATCTTGTCCACCGGGATCTTGATCGTGATGATGCGCGGGGCCGTCGCGTTCATCTCCGCCGGGGAGTCGATGGCCTCCTGCATCACGTCGATGATCGCCAGGCGGGCGCCCTTGGCCTGCCGCAGCGCGGCCGACAACACGGAGGCCGGGATGCCGTCCAGCTTGGTGTCGAGCTGGAGGGCGGTGATGACGTCCTTGGTGCCGGCGACCTTGAAGTCCATGTCGCCCATGGCGTCCTCGGCACCGAGGATGTCGGTCAGCGTGACGTACTGGTCGCCCTCGTTGATGAGGCCCATCGCGATGCCCGCGACGATGCCCTTCAGCGGGACGCCCGCGTCGAGCAGCGCCATCGTCGAGGCGCAGACCGACCCCATGGAGGTCGAGCCGTTGGAGCTCAGCGCCTCGGAGACCTGGCGGATGGCGTACGGGAACTCCTCGCGCGCCGGCAGCACCGGCAGGAGCGCCCGCTCGGCGAGCGCGCCGTGACCGATCTCGCGCCGCTTGGGCGAGCCGACCCGGCCGGTCTCACCGGTGGAGTAGGGCGGGAAGTTGTAGTTGTGCATGTAGCGCTTGGTGCGCTCGGGGTTGAGCGTGTCGATCATCTGCTCCATGCGGAGCATGTTGAGCGTGGTGATGCCCAGGATCTGGGTCTCGCCGCGCTCGAACAGGGCCGAGCCGTGCACGCGGGGCACGATGTGGACCTCGGCGCTGAGCTGCCGGATGTCCTTGACGCCGCGGCCGTCGATGCGGACGCCCTCGGCGATGACGCGCTCGCGCATGAGCTTCTTGGTCAGCGACCGGAACGCGGCGCCGATCTCCTTCTCGCGGCCCTCGAAGTCGGGGCCGACCTTCTCCAGCACCAGGGCCTTAACCCGGTCGAGCTCGGTCTCGCGCTCCTGCTTGCCGGCGATGGTGAGCGCGGCGGCGAGCTCGCTGCGCACCGCGCCGGTCACGGCCTCCAGGACGTCGTCCTGGTAGTCGAGGAACAGGGGGTACTCGGCGGTCTCCTTGGCGGCGACCTTCGCGACCTTGGCCTGCGCCTCGCACAGCACCTTGATGAACGACTTGGCGGCCTCGAGGCCCTGGGCCACGGTCTCCTCGGTCGGCGCCACGGCACCCTCGGCGACCAGCTTGAGCGTGTCGCGGGTGGACTCGGCCTCGACCATCATGATCGCGACGTCGCCGTCGCCCAGGACGCGGCCCGCGACCACCATGTCGAAGGTGGCACTGGCCAGCTCGGTGTTGGTCGGGAAGGCGACCCACTGGCCCTCGATCAGCGCGACGCGGACGCCGCCGATCGGGCCGGAGAACGGCAGCCCGGCGAGCTGGGTGGACAGGGACGCGGCGTTGATCGCCACGACGTCGTACAGGTGCTCGGGGTGCAGCGCCATGATGGTGGCGACGACCTGGATCTCGTTGCGCAGGCCCTTGACGAACGAGGGGCGCAGCGGCCGGTCGATCAGGCGGCAGGTGAGGATGGCGTCCTCGGAGGGACGGCCCTCACGCCGGAAGAACGAGCCGGGGATGCGGCCCGCGGCGTACATTCGCTCCTCGACGTCCACCGTGAGGGGGAAGAAGTCGAGGTTCTCCTTGGGATTCTTGGACGCGGTGGTCGCGGAGAGGACCATCGTGTCGTCGTCGAGATAGACGACGGCGGAACCCGCCGCCTGGCGCGCGAGCCGCCCGGTCTCGAACCGGATGGTACGCGTGCCGAATGAGCCGTTGTCGATAACGGCTTCGCTGCTGTGGACACCCTCCACGGGGGACCTCCTTGTGGGTCGGTCGCCCGCGTCCGGCCAGACGCACGTGTCGCGCCTGGTTCGTCGTGTTGCCGGCTCCCCGTAGGTGCAGCGCCGGTCTTCGATCGAAGCGCCCGGTTCCGTATGGCTTGTGCCATGATGACCGGGGGCCACTACCGAGGACCGGCCCTCCGACGCCGTGGGGCGCGCTTGCTTGCGGACGCGGGGCACTGTCTCGGCTATTCAGTTTGCTCACCGGGGCGGCGTCTTCGTGGCGCGACGCGCCGACACCACCCCGTATGAGATATGAGGGAGCGGCGCGAACGCCACTCCCTCACAACACTATCGGCGCAGGCCGAGCCGCTCGATGAGCGAGCGGTAGCGCGCGATGTCCTTGCTCTGCAGGTACTTCAGCAGCCGGCGACGGCGGCCGACGAGCAGCAGCAGGCCACGACGGCTGTGGTGGTCGTGCTTGTGCACCTTCAGGTGCTCGGTGAGCTCGCTGATGCGCTTGCTGAGCAGCGCGATCTGCACCTCGGGGGAACCGGTGTCGGTCTCACCCTTGGCGTAGTCACCGATGATCTGCTTCTTTGCTGCGGTGTCGAGCGACACTTTTCTCCTTGAACCTCTGCGGGCACGCGCAATTCCGGCTCCCCGAACGACCGTGCGTGCCTACAGTCGCCGTGGCGAGATCAGCACCGGGATCATCGACCACCGGTTACAGAGCTGACATGCCAGGTTACCACCGGCTGCAACGCCCTCGCACATCGTACGAAAGCACCGGCGAGCCCTGTCCGGAAACCCCGGCGGGACCGGGAGAGCGGGGCCGAAGGTGCCGCGTGGCGCGAGGTCCGTGTGACACGAGGGCCGGGCGGGACCGGGCGGTGGCGGGCGGTGGCGGGCGGGAAAGGTCAGCTCGTCAAGCGCCGCACCTCGTCCACGTCGGCGTGGATCTGCGCGACGAGCGCCTCGATCGAGTCGAACCTGGTGTTGCCGCGCAGCCTCGGCCCGAAGTCCACGGCCACGTGCGCGCCGTAGAGGTCGAGGTCGTCGCGGTCGAGCGCGTACGCCTCGACCGTGCGGGGCACTCCCTCGAAGGTCGGGTTGGTGCCCACCGAGATCGCCGCGGGCCAGCGCTCGCCGCCGTAGACGGCGGGCAGGTTTCCGGTCGAGACCCCCTGCAGCCAGCCGGCGTAGACGCCGTCGGCGGGGATCGCGGTGAACTCCGGCGACTCCAGGTTGGCCGTCGGGAAACCGAGTTGCCGGCCGCGCTGGTAACCGCGGACCACCACGCCCTCGACCCGGTGGGGACGGCCGAGCGTCCGCGTGACCGCCTCCATGTCCCCGGCGGTGATCTGCTCGCGGATCCGGGTGGAGGAGATCGTCTCCCCCTCGCTGACCAGCGGGACCGCCTCGGCCACGAAGTCGTACTTCTCCCCGAGGGTGCGCAGCGTCTCCACGTCACCGGAGGCCTTGTGCCCGAAGCGGAAGTTCTCCCCCACCACGACCCCGGCGGCGTGCAACCGGTCGACGAGCACGGTCTGCACGAACTCGTCCGGGCTCATCCGGGAGAACTCCAGCGTGAACGGCAGGACGCACACCGCGTCGACCCCCAGCCCCGCGAGGAGCTCGGTGCGGTGCCTGGCCGTCGTCAGCCTCGGCGGGTGCGTGCCGGGCCGCACGACCTCCTCCGGATGCGGGTCGAAGGTCACCACCACCGAGGACACCCCGAGACGCGCGGCCATCGCGACGGCACGGGTCACCATCTGCTGGTGCCCGCGATGAACGCCGTCGAAGACGCCGATGGTGATGACGGACCTGCCCCAGTCTTCGGGCACGTCGTCCAATCCGTGCCAGCCTCGCACCGCAGCCTCTTCCCTCGTAGTTCCCTCGTAGCGGATGAACCCCTAAAGACTGCCATGCTCTCGGTCCTTCTCCCCAATCGGGGAGCCCCTTGGCCGCGACCCGCCGCCGGCCACGCGGGACCTCGGAGAACGTCGAAGAACTTCGGAGGACTTTCCACGGACTTTCCACGGGCATCGCAGGACGAACAGGACAGGCGATGACAGGCGATGGCAGGAAGCCCGTCAGGAGACGAAGACCGCCAGGGACTTGGCGATCTGGCCGTGCTCCTCGACCAGCGCCACCAGGGTTCCGTCGGGGCCGAACACCCCGATCGGCCCGCTTCCCAGGCCCAGCGCGGGCAACCGCCCGCCGTGCGCGACGGAGGCCGCCTCCTCGGCGGTCACGTCCCGGCGAGGAAAAGCCGCCGCGACCGCGTCGGCCATCGGCAGGATCACGCACTCGGCGGCGAGCCGCTCCAGGGTGTGGGCCGCCGACAGGTCGTAGGGGCCCACCCGGGTACGGCGCAGGGCGGTCAGATGGCCGCCGACCCCCAGGCCGGCGCCCAGATCACGGGCGAGCGCGCGGATGTAGGTGCCGCTGGAACAGGACACCGAGGCGTCGACGTCGACGAGGTCGCCGTGCCGGCGTACGGCGGTGATCTCGAAGCCCGACACGGTCACCGGGCGAGCCTTGAGCTCGACCTCCTCGCCCGCCCTGGCCCGCTTGTAGGCCCGCTCGCCGTTCACCTTGATGGCGCTGACCTGCGGCGGGATCTGCATGATCGTGCCGGTCAGCGTGGCGACGCCCTTCCTGATCTCCTCCTCGGCGACCTGTGCCGCCGACGCCGTGGCGATGATCTCGCCCTCGGCGTCGTCGGTGTTGGTGGTCTGGCCGAGGCGGATCGTGGCGTCGTAGCCCTTCTCGGTGAGCGCGAGGTGGCCGAGCAGGCGGGTGGCCTTCTCGACGCCGACCACCAGCACGCCGGTAGCCATCGGGTCGAGGGTGCCCGCGTGGCCGACCTTGCGGGTGCCCGCGATGCCGCGGAGCTTGGCCACGACATCGTGCGAGGTCCACTCGGCGGGCTTGTCAACGATGATCAGCCCGCTCGGCGGCGGGGTGCGCTTGGCGCGAGCCGTACTCATTTCGGTCCTTACAGGCGTGCCGGGAAGGGTTTTACAGCAGGGCCCGGAGACTCGCGATCGTCTCCTCGACGGGCTGGTGGGAGGTGAAACCCGCCGCCTTGGCGTGCCCGCCGCCCCCCAGCGCGGCGCTGACGCGCGAGACGTCCACCCCGCCCTTGGAGCGCATGGAGACCTGCCAGACGCCTTCGTCGTCCTCCTTGAGGATGGCGGCGACGTCCGCCTGGTCGGTGCGCCGGATCACGTCGATGATCCCCTCGATCTCGTCGTACGGCAGCCCGTACGCGGCGCGGTCGGCGCGGGTGACGAACGTCCATACCAGGCCACCGCCCACCTCGGGCTCCAGCCGCACCCTGTCGAGCACGGCGCCGAGCACCTTCAGGTAGCCGAACGGGGAGCGGTCCCACAGCTCACGGGCGATCTTCTCGGGGTCGAGCCCGGTGGCCAGCAGCCGGGCGGCCATGGCGTGCGCGTCGGGAGTGGTGGAGGAGTGCCTGAAGGAGCCGGTGTCGGTGACGAGCCCGACGTACAGGCAGGTCGCGATGTCCTTGTCGACCGGCAGGCCAAGCCGGTGGATCAGCTCCTCGGCGAGCACGGCGGTGGCCGCGGCGTCGGGGTCGACCAGGTTGAGGGTGCCGAACCCGGTGTTGGACGGGTGGTGGTCCAGCACGACCAGCTCGTGTGCCTTGGCCGTGTTGCCGGTCAGCACGCCGAGACGCCCGACGGCGGGAACGTCGAAGGTGACCATCACCTCGGGCGCGGCCGGGTAGTGCGCGGGATCGGCGAGCAGATCCTGCCCCGGCAGGAAGCGCAGCAGCCTGGGCACCGTGAAACGCCGGTCGCCGAAGGAGGCGGTGACCCGCTTGCCCGCCGCGCGCAGCGCGAGCCCGACGCCCAGCATGGAGCCGAGCGCGTCGCCGTCGGGCGAGACGTGGCAGGCCAGCGCGATCTCGTCCGCGGCGGAGATGAGCTCGACGGCCCGGGCCCAGTCCTGACCGGACACCGGGCCCGCCGAGTCGTCGTCACGCAGGTCGGGCGTCACGTCGCGGAGCGTCCCGCGCGTTCCGAGGATTCGTCTTCTTCGTCCCCGGAGTCGTCGCCGTCTTCCCGGTCCTCGGGCTTGCGGTAGGGGTCGGCGTCCCCGGCGTGCGAGGCTCCCTCGGCCCGCTTGGCGATCTCCACGTCCCTGGCCTTCGCCTCGGCGAGCAGGTCCTCCAGGTGGCGGGCGGTGTCGGGAAGCGGGTCGTGGGTGAACGTCAGCGTCGGGGTGTGGCGTAGGCCCGTCTGGCGGCCCACCTCCGAGCGGATGAGCCCCTTGGCGCTCTCCAGGGCCACGGCGGAGTCGGCCCGCTCGGCCTCGGAGCCGAACACGGTGTAGAACACCGTGGCCTCGCCCAGGTCGTTGGTGATGCGCGTGTCCGTCACGGTCACGAACCCCAGCCTGGGGTCCTTGATGCGGCGCTCCAGCATCTCCGCCACGATCTGCTGGATCCGATCGGCGATCTTGCGTGCGCGTGCGGCGTCCATAGCTCCCCCCTTCTCACGGGGAAGGCCGGTGCGGTAGGGGTCCGCGACCGGCCGTCTCCGTATCTAGTCCTCGTCCTCGTTGTAGAGCCGGTGCCTGGCGGACAGCAGCTCGATCTCCGGGTGGAAGGCGATCAGTCGCTCGCAGTCGTCCAGCACCGCGCCGCAGTTGGCGGCGGTGGAGGAGACGACCGCGATCCCGATCTCGGTACGGCGATGCAGATCAAGATGGCCGGTCTCCGCGACGGCCACACCCGGGAACCGTCGCTGCACCTCGGCGACGATGGGACGCACCACCGAGCGCTTCTGCTTCAGCGAGTGGACGTCGCCGAGCAGGATGTCCAATGTCAGGGCACCTACATACATAGTGGGTCACTCGCCACGGTCGGCACCGTGCCACGGGGCGCGGGCCCCGCCCACCGGCCGCGCACCCGAGGGGCACTCGGGTGGCACGGCCGGCGGAACGGTTCCTTCGCCTGTCGAGGCATCAGGCTCGCGGCTTCTCCCGCATCTCGAAGGTCTCGATGACGTCATCGATCTTGATGTCGCTGTAGCCGACACCGATACCGCACTCGAACCCTTCACGGACCTCGGTCGCGTCGTCCTTGAAACGGCGCAGCGAGGAGACGGTGAGGTTGTCGGAGATGACGACCCCGCCGCGGATGATCCGGGCCTTGCTGTTGCGGACGATCGTGCCCGAGCGGACCAGAGCACCGGCGATGTTGCCGATCTTCGGCACCTTGAAGACCTCGCGGACTTCGGCGGTGCCCATCTGGACCTCTTCGAACTCCGGCTTGAGCATGCCCTTGAGGGCCGCCTCGATCTCCTCGATCGCCTGGTAGATGACCGAGTAGTAGCGGATGTCGACGCCCTCGCGCTCGGCCAGGTCGCGCGCCCTGACCTCGGGGCGCACGTTGAAGCCGATGATGACGGCGTTGTCGTCGGCGACCGCCAGGTTGACGTCGTACTCGGTGATCGCACCGACGGCGCGGTGGAGCACCCGCAGGCGCACCTCGTCGCCGACATCGATCTTGAGCAGCGCGTCCTCCAGAGCCTCGACGGAACCGGAGACGTCGCCCTTGATGATGAGCTTGAGCTCGTCGACCTGGCCCTTCTCCATCTCGCTGAAGAGCTCTTCGAGGGTGCGGCGACGGCCGGACTTGGCCATGTCCGCGATGCGCTTGCGCGCGGCGCGCTGCTGGGCGATCTGGCGCGCCATCCGGTCGTCGGTGACGACGATGAAGTTGTCACCGGCTCCGGGCGTCGCGGTCAGACCCAGGACCATCACGGGACGGGACGGGTCGGCCTCCTGGATCGCCTCGCCCTTGTCGTCGAGCATCGCCCGGACGCGGCCGAAGGCCTCGCCACAGACGATCGAGTCGCCGACGCGGAGCGTGCCGCGCTGGACCAGCACGGTCGCGACCGGGCCGCGCCCCTTGTCGAGGTGCGCCTCGATGGCGACGCCCTGGGCGTCCATCGTGGCATTGGCCCGCAGGTCGAGCTCGGCGTCCGCGGTGAGCAGGATGGCCTCGAGCAGGTTCTCGATGCCGATCCCGTTCTTGGCGGAGATGTCGACGAACATCGTGGTGCCGCCGTACTCCTCGGCGACCAGGCCGTACTCGGTGAGCTGGGCCCGGACCTTGCCCGGGTCGGCGCCCTCCTTGTCGACCTTGTTGACCGCGACGACGATCGGCACGTCGGCCGCCTGGGCGTGGTTGAGCGCCTCGACGGTCTGCGGCTTCACACCGTCGTCGGCCGCGACGACCAGGACGGCGATGTCGGTCACCTTGGCGCCTCGGGCACGCATGGCGGTGAACGCCTCGTGACCCGGGGTGTCGATGAAGGTGATCTTCCGGTCTTCGCCCTCGTGCACGGTGCCGATCTGGTAGGCACCGATGTGCTGGGTGATACCACCGGCCTCCCGCGCCACCTCGTTGGTGTTGCGGATGGCGTCGAGCAGCTTGGTCTTACCGTGGTCGACGTGACCCATCACGGTCACCACCGGCGGGCGCGCGACCAGGTCGGACTCGTCGCCCTCGTCCTCGCCGAACTCGATGTCGAAGGTCTCCAGGAGCTCGCGGTCCTCCTCCTCCGGGCTGACCACAAGCAGGTTGTAGTCGAGCTCGGCGGCCAGAAGCTGGAGCGTCTCCTCGTTGACCGACTGCGTGGCGGTCACCATCTCGCCCAGGTGCAGCATGATCTGCACCAGGGACGCCGGGATCGCGCCGATCTTGTCGGCGAAGTCCGACAGGGAGGCGCCGCGCGACAGGCGGATCGTCTGCCCGTTGCCGCGAGGGGCCTGCACGCCGCCGATCGCCGGGGCCTGCATGTTGTCGAACTCTTGACGCCGCTGGCGCTTGGACTTGCGACCGCGGGTCGGGCGTCCTCCGGGACGGCCGAACGCGCCCGCGGTGCCTCCACCGCGACCACGGCCACCGCCGCCGGGACGACCGGCGAAACCGCCGCCACCGCCACCGGGACCACCGGTTCCGGTGCCGGGACGACCTGCGCCGCCACCGCCACCCGGACGGCCGGCGAAACCGCCGCCGCCACCGGGACGACCGCCGCCACCGCCGGGACGACCGGCGCCGCCGCCGGGACGACCGGCACCCGCACCGCCGCCGGGACGGCCGGCGCCGCCACCGCCGCCACCGGGACCGGCGGGCCGGCCCTGGGGCATCATCATCGGGCTGGGACGCGGACCACCGGGACGCGGGCCACCGGGGCCGCCCGCACCGCCGCCGGGACGCGGGCCACCGGCACCGGGACCCGGACGCGGGCCACCGGATCCGGGCGGGCCCGAACGGGCGCCGGGCGGACGGGGACCGGCGTTGTCGCGGTCCCCGCGAGGACCGCGGTCCTCGCGGGGACCGGGACGCGGACCCCTGTCGCCGGGACCGCCGTCACGGCCGGGGCCACCGGGACCACCGGGGCCGCCGGCGCGCGGCGGACGGGCCTGGCCCATGCCGCTGGCGTTCGACGAGAACGGGTTGTTGCCGGGGCGCGGGCCACGCGGGCCCGGACGCGGACCGGGCTTGGGCGCACCGGCGCCGGGGGCACCGGCACCGGGCCTGGGGCCCGAAGGCGCTCCACCACCCGGACCGCCCGCCGGACGACCGCCCTCGGGACGCGCCTCGGGGCGCTGGGCGGGACCCGGACGCGGAGCGGGCCTGGGACCCGGCTTGGGACCGGGGCCGGAGGCCGCCGGACGTGCGCTGTCGGTGCGGGGTGCCTCGAACCGCGGGGCCTGCACCTGCGGCGGCTGCTGACGCGGCGGCTGCGGGGGCTGGACCGGCGGAGCCGGGGGGACGACCGGCGGGGCCGCCTGCGGCGCGGGGGCCGCGGGACGAGCCGGTGCGGGACCCGGACGAGGACCCGGCCTGGGGGCCGGTCCCGGCTTGGGGATTGATGTCGACGCCGTGGAGGCGCCGTTGGGCTGGCCGTCTCCCGGCCGAGGGGCCGCCTGAGGCGGCCTGGGGCCTCTGCCCCTGTCGGACGAGCCCTTACTGGGGCCGCCCAAAGCTTCCGTGAGCCTGCGGACTACCGGTGCTTCGATAGTCGAGGACGCCGAACGCACGAACTCGCCCATCTCCTGGAGCTTGGCCATGACGACCTTGCTCTCCACACCGAACTCCTTGGCGAGCTCGTATACCCGGACCTTCGCCACTGCACTCCCTTGTCTCGGCCCGGGAGGCGGTGCCGCCGGACCGTCGTTACGTTGACGTACTCATCGCCGCATGCTCATCAGGCGCTCATAGCTATCTGACCAGCCCATCAAATCGGCGTCCTACATGACAGTCGGTAACCACTTCACCCGATCCTTTCATCGTGTTGCTCTTCCAGGTGGCCACGCAGCCGCGACAGGTCGAGTGATTCCGCGACGCGAAAAGCACGCGGAAACGCTCGGCGACGCTCTGCGAGTTCGAGACAGCTCAAGGTGGGATGCAGTGAAGCACCACGACCTTGGAGCCGTCTTCGCAGGTCAGGGACGATAACGCCCTCGACCACCACCAGGCGGAGCAGCTCGGAGGAAACCGTGCGAACCCGGCACCCCACACATGTTCTCAGTGGGGCAGCCTGGCCACCATATTCCAGCTTACCGTGTGGGCGCATCTGCGGGACCGGCCGCGTCCCCCGGCTGGGTGTCGGGACGGATGTCGATCCGCCAGCCGGTGAGGCGGGCGGCCAGCCGGGCGTTCTGGCCCTCCTTGCCGATGGCGAGGGAGAGCTGGTAGTCCGGCACGGTCACGCGCGCGGCGCGGCCCTCGAAGTCGATCACCTCTACGTGGGAAACGCGGGCCGGAGACAGCGCATTCCCCACGAAATCCGCGGGATCCTCCGACCAGTCGATGATGTCGATCTTCTCGCCGTGCAGCTCCGTCATCACGTTGCGTACCCGTGAGCCCATCGGGCCGATGCAGGCGCCCTTGGCGTTCACCCCCGGGCGCCGCGACCTGACCGCGAGCTTGGTGCGGTGACCGGCCTCGCGGGCGACGGCGGCGATCTCGACCGTGCCGTCGGCGATCTCGGGCACCTCCAGCGCGAAGAGCTTCTTCACCAGGCCGGGGTGGGTGCGCGACAGGGTCACCGAGGGGCCCTTGTGGCCCTTCTTGACCTGCACGACGTAGCAGCGGATGCGGTCGCCGTGGACGTACTCCTCGCCCGGGACCTGCTCGCTGTGCGGCAGCACCGCCTCGATCTTGCCCAGGTCGACCAGGACGACCCTCGGGTCCTTGCCCTGCTGGATGACTCCCGCCACCAGCTCGCCCTCGCGGCTGGCGAACTCACCGAAGTTGATCTCGTCCTCGGCGTCGCGGAGCTGTTGCAGGATGACCTGCTTGGCCGTGGTCGCGGCGATGCGGCTGAAGTTGCCCGGGGTGTCGTCGAACTCCCTGAGCACCTCCCCGCTCTCGTCGTCGAGCTCGGCGGCGAAGATCGTCACGTGCCCGGACTTGCGGTCGAGCTCGGCGCGCGCCTTGGCCGCCGCGCCCTCGCTCCGGAAATATGCGATCAGCAGCGCGTCCTCGATCGCCTTGACGACCAGGTCGAAGGAGATGTCCTTCTCCCGCTCCAGGCTGCGCAGGACGCTCATGTCGATGTCCACGAGGCTTCCCCCTTAGCCCTCGTCGCCGTCTTCGCCGTCGTCTTCGGCGTCGTCGAGCCGGCGGAATTCCACCTGCACCCGTCCTCGGGTCAGGTCCTCATAGTCGATGCGGCGCGGCGCGCCGTCGACGTCCAGCTCCACGCCGGTCTCGTCGGTGGCGACGATCCGGCCCTCCACGGCGCTGCCGTCCCTCAGGTCGGCCTTGACCAGCCTCTTCACCGCGCGGCGCCAGTGGCGCGGCTCGGTGAGGGGGCGGTCGACTCCCGGAGAGGAGACCTCGAGCACGTACGGGGTGGCCCCCATCGCCTCGTCGGCGTCCAGCGTCGCGGAGACGGCGTGGCTGACCTCCGCGACGTCGTCGAGGCTCACGCCTCCGTCACGATCGACCACGACACGCAGCAGCCGCCGCTTGCCCGCGGGGGTGACCGTGACGTCCTCCAAGTCGAGCCCTTCGGCTCCGACGACAGGTTCCAGAAGCTCTATCAGGCGGTCGCGGGATGTGGCGCTGCCCATGCCGACCTCCCATTGTCACGATCTCAGCCGGGCGGACCTCGCCCATGCGATTAACCAGCCTATCCACACCAGGGCGTGGAAACAGCGCCACTCGGTGTGGCGGAGCCGTCCGAGAAGCGAGGTGAGTGCCATTATTCCAAGCCCGTACGATGCTAAGTGCGTCAGCTGCCGACACAGAACCGGAGGTCGTCGTGCGTTCCGTCTCCCGGCGCGCCCTGCTGCGGGGCGGCGCTCTCGGGGTCGCGGCCGTGACGGTCACGGGATGCGCCACCGAGGAGCGGGTGCCTCCCGCGGCCGCGCCGCCCGACCCCGAGACCCTGCTCCTGCGTGAGCTGATCGCGGGCAAGGAGCGGACCGTCGCCCTGTACGCCTCGGCGGCCTCGGCCCGGCTGGAGCCCTTCAGGCAGCGGCACGAGGCCCATCTGGCCGAGCTCCGCCGCCGTCTCCCACCCGCGCCGCCCGCTCCGGCCGCCACGTCCGCGACCCCGGCGCCCACCCCTTCGCCCTCCGGGAGCGCGGCCCAGGGCGGCAGCCCCTCGGTACGGACCCTGCGGGACCTGGAGCGCAGGGCCGCGGCGCTGCGTACCCGCCAGATCGAGGGGGTCTCGCCCCCGCTGGCCCAGTTGCTCGCCTCCATCGGCGCCTGCGAGGCCGCGCACGCCGTGGCCCTGTCGAGGTCCCTGTGAGCGGCGCTGTGAGCGGCGCTCGGGGGACCGGGGTCAGGGCCGATCAGGGGCTCGGCGCGGCGCTGGCGGCCGAGCACGCCGCCGTGTACGCCTACGGGGTCCTCGCGGCCAGGACCACGGGCAGGCTCCGCGTGGCGATGACGACCGCCTACAACGCCCACCGCGCCCGCCGCGACCAGCTCCGCACCATGACCGTCGCCGCGGGCGGCGCGCCCGCCGAGCCGAAGGCGGTCTACGAGCTCCCGGTCACGCCGTCGAGCGCGGCGCAGGCGGTGGAGCTGGCCGTGCTGGTCGAGCGGGGGGTGACCGGCGCCTACCTGGAGCTGGCGGCGTCCCCGGACCCGGCCCTGCGCAGGATGGCCGCGCTGGCCGTGCAGGAGTGCGCCGTCCGCTCCTACAGCCTGCGCCCCGAGATCGAGGCCTTCCCCGGCATGCCGCCCCGGACGGCGCCCGAACCCGCCGCCACCCCCACGGTGACCCCGTCCCGGTGACGTTTCCCGCCGTTTTTCCCGGGTGACCGCCGCCCGGCAGAAAGGCCGGAACCGGACTGGTCAGCGTGGAAAACGATCTCTGGCCG
Source organism: Streptosporangium sp. H16 (assembly GCF_051918855.1). NCBI lineage: Bacteria > Bacillati > Actinomycetota > Actinomycetes > Streptosporangiales > Streptosporangiaceae > Streptosporangium > Streptosporangium sp. H16. The sequence goes on along the minus strand of NZ_JBPXMD010000005.1, from coordinate 158,571 downwards.
GAGGCCCCGGATTCGCGAGCCACGATTCGAACCCGCTTTCAAACATGTTTGCACCACGTCTGCCGGGTAGCTGAATCTCGCGAAATACGCCTAAGGAGGAAGCAATGGGCTGGGGATACCGGAAATCCATGAAGTTCGGTCCGTTCCGTCTTAACCTTTCGCGGAGTGGAGTGGGCCACAGCTGGGGAAACCGCGCCTTCAGGGTCACCAAGACGGCCGACGGGCGCCGCACTCTGAGCGTCAACCTTCCCGGCGGTTTCCACTGGCGCAAGACGCTCAGCGGTAACGGCAGCCGTCGCTGATGGGCATTACCCGGGAACCGTTCGCGAACGCCGCTCGTTCTCATGACACGACGCGAGATTTCGGGGAGTCCGGGGAGAAGGCAATGGGCTGGGGATACAGGAAGTCGATCAAAGTCGGTCCCTTCAGGATCGACCTGTCCCCGCGAGGGGTCGGCCACAGCTTCGGCAACCGCCGATTCCACGTCAGCAGAACTCCTGACGGCCGCAAGTACGTGACCGTCAACCTGCCGGGCGGGTTCCACGTGGGCAAGGCGATCGGCCGGAGCTCCCGGCGTCACCGGCACTACCACTACTGACGCGGGGCCATATACCTGCATGTATCTGAGAGAGCGGCCCATCCCTTTCCCAAGGGGTGGGCCGCTCTCGCGCGTTCCGGGTGACCCGTCTTTCAGGGGCGGATCTCGGGGGTGGACCGCCCGCCGGCGTCCGCCGGTCGCCGGGGCCGCGACGGCCGCAGGGTCATTCCCGGCAGGCCGCCACGACGCGCTCCACGGCCTCGGCGAGCGGGATCTCCTCCTTGGCGCCGGTGGCGCGGTCGCGCAGCTCCGCGACGCCCTGGGTGAGCCCCCTGCCGACGATCAGGATCGTCGGCATGCCGAGCAGCTCCGCGTCCTTGAACTTCACTCCCGGCGAGACGCCGGGGCGGTCGTCCACCAGGACGCGCAGCCCGCGGCCCTCCAGCTCCTCGGCGATCCGGGTGGCGGCCTCGACCTGGCCGTCCTTGCCGGTGCCCACGATGTGGACGTCGGCGGGGGCGACCTCGCGGGGCCAGACCAGCCCGAGCTCGTCGTGCCTCTGCTCGGCCAGCACCGCCACGGCCCGGGAGACCCCGATGCCGTAGGAGCCCATGGTGACGCGGACCGGCTTGCCGTCGGGGCCGAGGGCGTCGAGCTTCGCGGCGTCGGCGTACTTGCGGCCGAGCTGGAAGATGTGGCCGATCTCGATGCCGCGGTCGATGGACAGGCCGGAGCCGCAGACCGGGCAGGCGTCGCCCGCGCGGACCTCGGCGGCCTCGATGGTGCCGTCGGCGACGAAGTCACGGCCGGCGACGACGTCCGCGGCGTGCTTGCCGGGCTCGTTGGCGCCGGTCACCCAGGCGCTGCCGTCGACCACGCGGGGGTCGACGAGATAGCGGATGCCGAGGTCCTTGAGGACCTGGGGACCGATGTAGCCGCGGACCAGGCCGGGGTGCTTCGCGAAGTCCTCGGCCTCGAAGATGGCGGGCTCGCCGGGGGCGAGGGAGGCCTCCAGCCGCTTGAAGTCGACCTCGCGGTCCCCGGGCACGCCGATGATCACGGTCTCGGTCTTGCCCGAGCCGGGGACGGTCACCTTGACCACGATGTTCTTGAGCGTCTGTGCGGCGGTGATACCGAGGCCGTGGTGCTCGTTGACGTGGTCGACCAGTGACTCGATGGTCGGGGTGTCGGGGGTGTCGAGCACCCGCGTCGCGGGCCGCTCGCCGGTGATCGCGGCCGGCGCGGTGGTGACGACGGCCTCCGCGTTGGCCGCGTAGCCGCAGTTGTGGCAGGCCACGAAGGTGTCCTCGCCGGTTTCCGCGGGGGCGAGGAACTCCTCGGAGGCAGAGCCGCCCATCGCGCCCGACGTGGCGAAGCAGATCTTGTACGTGATGCCGAGCCGGTCGAAGGTCTTGATGTAGGTCTCGCGGTGGCGCTCGTAGGAGCGCTTGAGGCCGTCGTCGTCGAGGTCGAAGGAGTAGGAGTCCTTCATGATGAACTCGCGCCCGCGCAGGATGCCGGCCCGGGGACGGGCCTCGTCGCGATACTTGGTCTGGATCTGGTAGAGGGTCACCGGATAGTCCTTGTAGGAGGCGTACTCCCCCTTGACCATGTCGGTGAACATCTCCTCGTGGGTGGGACCGAGCAGGTAGTCGGCCCCCTTGCGGTCCTTGAGGCGGAAGAGCGTGTCGCCATACTCGGTCCAGCGGCCGGTCGCCTCGTAGTACTCGCGGGGCAGCAGGGCGGGGAAGAGCACCTCCTGGCCGCCCATCCGGTTCATCTCCTCGCGCACGACGCGCGTGACGTTCTCCAGGACCGTCTTGCCGAGCGGCAGCCAGGAGTAGACGCCGGGGGCGACACGGCGGACGTAACCGGCGCGGACGAGCAGCTTGTGGCTCGGGACTTCCGCATCTGCCGGGTCGTCCCTCAGTGTTCGAAGAAACAGCGACGACATGCGCAGCAGCACGGCTACTCCTAGTTGGCGAGGTTCGATGCCCTACAGGCTATCGAGTCTCGCAAGCCGATTGTCGGTGGTCGACCGCTTCCGAGCCCGGGGGTGAGGGCTCAGATCCCGGTGAGGAAGACGAAGTACGAGGCCCCGAGGACCAGTGCGATCAGCGCGGAGCAGGCCCGGTCGCACCCGCGTCCCAGCGAGATCAGCGTCCCCAGCACGATCGCGATCACCACCGCGACGCCCCACGGCCAGAAGCCGGAGACGTGCTCGGGCCCGCCGGGCATCGCCTTGTCGATCCCGTCGAACAGGGCCAGCCCGGCCGCGCCCCCGGCCGCGATGTCCCCCCAGCGGTCATAGCGCTTGGCGAGGTAGGAGAGGACGCCGACGGCGACGAGGTTCGCGATCAGGAGGTTCATCGAGGCGCCGTCGCCGCCGAGGCTCAGAAGCCAGGCGTTCTTCTCGAAGATCGTGGCGACCAGCAGCGAGAGGATCGGGCCGAGCGCGGCCAGCATGCTGGAGAGGACCGCCCAGCCGAAGCCGGCCGCCGTCCGCCCCATGACGACGACAAAGAGGAGGTAGGCGTACGGATTGTAAAGCGCGTACAGCAGCTCGGGCCCGTAGGCCAGCAGCGCGCCGACGCCTCCGAGCAGCATCCCCACGAAAAGGGAGAGGACCATGTGCCGGAGAATGGCGCGATCCTGGCGGTCTCCGGCGACGAAGTCAAGCGTGTAATTACGTTCTACCAAAGCCACTGATCCCCCGATCACATTTGCTAGTGGCTATCAGCAGTGTATCTGACCTGGGGAAACATCTCGAACACGTCAAGTTTGCAAAGCAAGCGAGCGCTTGATGACGACGAAGTGGACGAGCACTCGACCAAGCCGTTGCCATGATCCTTCTCAGCGCCTTCTCCGGGGGCGGCCGGATCTCCGCGACGCCGTCCGCCCCTTTCTCGCCGGGCGTCCGGACTCCCGCGGCCGGTTCGCCGTACCGGCCGCCGCCCGGATGAGCGAGCCTCGCCCGCCGCCCGGGCTGTGACCCTCGCGAGACGACGCCGGCGGCCCGGCCGCTCCGGGGCGTCAGCCGCCGAGAAGGATCTCCCAGGGGTGGCGGGAGGTAGTCCTGCGGGTGGTGTCGAGCGCCTCGCCGAGGCGGCGCAGACCGGCCCTGCCGCGGAAGCGCTCGCGGTGCACGGGGTCGACGGCGCGCAGGACGAACGGGACGCCCATGACGTCCAGGGTGGCGTCACCCGCCGTGGCGGGACCGGAGCGGGTGACCAGCGCGCCGGGACAGCCCGGATCGCGGACATGCCTGGCCAGGACGGCGGCGATGTCGGCCGCGCCCGGGCCGTCGCGCCACTCGATGTGCCAGCCGTGGTCGGCCCCGCGCCACCAGGTCAGGTCGCGGCAGGACTCCATGAGCTCCGATTCCCCGGCGAGCGCGGCCATCACCCGCCCGAACGCCTCGTACCGGAGCCCGCACGAAGGCCGGTCCCCACCGGACGTCCCGGGCATGCCGGGAACGCCAGGAGCACCGGGAGCACCCGGGGAGCCGGAGGGGGCGGGAGCGCGTCCTGTCCGGCGCGGTCCTCTCGTGTCCTGAAGCGGACTGTCCTTCGGACGCCGGGCGTTCGCTTTGCGGCGCTTCTCCGCTCCTGAACTCACGAGAACCAACTGTGATCCGCCGGGCTTGTCCCCGCAAGTACTGATCCGGTACCTGGCCTCATGCCATGGGGCGGGCCGACCGGTCGTCGCCGACGCGGGCCGAGGAGGCGGCACGCACCGGCCGGGCGGTGAACTGGGCGTCGGCCTCCCGCTGCAGGTCGTCCAGATCGCCGAGATCCGCGGGCGGCACGGCGTCCGGCAGTTGCCCCTCCATGAAGCGCAGCCGGCGGTCACGCCAACCGAGGATCACCCAGACCAGTTGCAGCAGGCCGCTGATGACGACCAGCAGCGCCAGGCCACGGCCCGGCCCGGTGCCGATCACGGAGCCGACCGTGGCGGCGAGGGCTCCACCGGGTTCGAGCAGCGGCTGGACGTGACGCTCGGCCAGGGGCCCCATGACCAGGTAACCGAGCGGCATCGTCATCATCATCGTCATCATGAAGAGGGACAGCACCCGGCCCTGCAGTTCCAGGCCGACCTTCGCCTGCACCACCGCCAGCCAGTGTCCTTCGGCGATCGAGTCACAGAACCAGATGGTGAACAGGCCGATCGAGGGGAGGTACGGGTTCTGGATGCCGGTGACGAACATTCCCACGCCGGACACGCCCAGGGCGACGATCAGTCCGGTGGCCCTGCGGGGAGTGCCGCCCCACAGGCCCATGGCCAGGCTGCCGCACAGGGCTCCCAGACCGCCCGCCGCCAGCGTCACGCCGAGCATCCCGGTGGACTGCTCGGTCAGCAGCATCGGGACGATGACGGAGAAGCCGATCATGTAAAGGACGTGGTGGACGACGAAGAACCGCATGGCGCGGAGCAGGGGCGGCCGCCGGGCGATGTAACGCCAGCCGTTCGTGATCTCCTTGAGGAAGCTCTCGTCGCGGTGGCGAAAGAGCATGTCGGGGAACCGGACCGCGAGCAGGGCCGAGGCCCCCACGAGGAAACTGAGCACGTCCAGCGCGACGACGCCCTCGATGCCGATGACCCCGATCAGGCCCGCGCCGACCATCGGTGCGATCACCGCTCCCAGGCCCATGCCGAGATGGGTGATCCCGTTGGCGTGGCCCAGATAGCGTTTCGGCACCAGCTGCGCCACCGCGGCCACGTAGGCCGGACGCTGGAAGGCGCCGGCGACCGAGGCGACCGACACGACGAGGTAGATGTGCCACATCCGTAGTCCGCCGGCGAACACCAGCAGGCCGAGGACTCCCATCGCCAGGGCCGCCGCGGAGTCGCTGATCAGCATGACGCGCCGGCGATCCCATCGGTCGGCCACCGCACCCGCCACCGGCCCGGCGACGATTCCCGGCAGGATGCCGATCGCGCTGATCAGCGTGAATTCCGTGAGTGAGCCGGTTTGCTGGTAGACCCAGATGCTCAGGACAAGCGTGCTGAGGCTGCTGCCGATCATCGAAACGAACTGGCCGAGCGCCACCAGCGCGAACCGGGACAGGCCGGGCGCCGTTCGATGGGGCACGCGGCCGCGGACCGGTGGCGGATCCACGGGCTCCCGTCGGACCTCCCGCCGCGGCGCGTCTTCGCCCAGCCGGCGTTCGGCGTGCTCGACCAGGGCCCGGGCCAGCGGCTCCGCATGGGTCTTCACGAAGAAGTGGCCGGCCCGGGGCAGCACCGCCAGCTCGACGGCGTCGGCGAAGTGCCGCCACTCGTGGTGGCGTTCCTCGTACAGCTCCGTGACGCGGTCCCGGGAGCCGACGACACTGAGCACCGGTGCCCGCAGCCGCGCCTGCCCGGCACCCCGGTAGGCGGCGGTGAAGTACTCCTCGGCGTCCCGGGCGTCGTGCCGGACGTTACGCAGCACGAACTGTTCCTGCTCGGGGCTGTCCAGATCGGTGAAGCCGCCACGCGCACGGAGGAAGGAGGCGTACTCCCGGTCGGAGGTGAACCGGTCGGTCGGGACCAGTCTGTGGAACCAGTCGAAGAACCGTCCGGGCAGCCGGGCGGTGGGGAAGCTCGCGCCGAGACCGACACCGACCACCTCGACGCCGGCCTCCTCGGCCCGCCGGGCGGCCTCGATAGTGATCGCGCTGCCGAGGCAGTGACCGTACAGCAGCACCGGTCCGGACAGCGACCGGAGCTCGCCGAGCATGAGTTCGGCCACGTCGGCGGCGGGCAGCAGGGGCTCGTCCGGCCGGCTCTGGTCGTGGCCGGGAAGTTCGACCGCGTAGAGGGACCAGTGAGCGGGAAGCGCCTCCGCCAGGGGCCGGTAGGAGATCGCGCTCCCGCCGGAGTAGGGGATCGCCACCACCGTCACACCACCCGCCGCCTGATCGGCGTCGGACGAGGTCAACCGGTGCAGCAGTCGCCGCGGTCCCGCGTCGGGCTCCGCCGGCCGCTCGTCGAGCAGGGTCGCGAGGCCGCGTACGGTGGGCTGCCGGTACAGCTCCACCAGTGCCAGGGAGGGGTCGACGCGCCGGACGAGCCGCAGCGCGCTGAACGAGTCGCCCCCCAGGGAGAAGAAGGAGTCGTCGATGCCGAAATCGTCGATGCCCAGCGTCTCCGACCAGATGGCCGCGACGCGACGCTCGGTGGCCGTCCTCGGGGCGGTGCCGGCGGAGGTCGCCTCCGAGACCGGCGGCGCCGGCAGCGCCCGCCGGTCGAGTTTGCCGTTGGGAGTGAGGGGCAACCGGGGCAGCACGACCAGCCGGGTGGGGACCATGTGGACCGGCAGGCTCGCGGACAGGGTCTCGCGGACCGCGGCCTCGGTGACCTCACCCCCCGGCCGCGGCACCACGTACCCCACGAGCTGGGCGATCCCCGAGGGCAGCGGGTGCACCGCGGCGGCGGCGGCGAGCACCTCCGGCAGCCCGGCGAGTGCGGTCTCCACCTCGCCCAGCTCGATCCGGTAGCCGTTGACCTTGACCTGGTCGTCCAGGCGGCCGAGGAAGTCGACGTTCCCGTCCCGGTGGTAGCGGGCGCTGTCCCCGGTCCGGTACATCCGGGCGTCCGGTTCTTCGCCGAACGGGTCGGGGACGAACCGCTCGGCGGTCAGTTCGGGCCGCTCGTGGTAGCCGAGGGCGACGCCCGCTCCGCCGAGGTACAACTCGCCGACCACGCCGGGAGGGAGGGGCCTGCCGTGCGCGTCCAGGATGTAGACGCGGTTGCCGGGGAACGGCCGGCCGATCGGCAGCGGCGCGTCAGGCGAGAGGCCGGCGGCGTCGCCGTCGAAGTAGACGTTGTCCACCGTCACCTCGGTCACGCCGTAGGCGTTCACCACCCGGTTGCCGGGACCCACCAGCCGCCGCGCCTGCCGGTACTCCCGCACCTGCCACTTCTCACCCCCGCCGATCAGCAGCCGGACGAAGTCCAGGCTCTCCCCGGCCGCCTCGACGTGCGCGAGCAGGTTTCGCAGCACGGCGGGCACCAGCTCCGTGGAGTCGACCTGCTCCCTGCGCATCAGCGCGTACAGCTCCGCCGGGTCGAGCAGCACCTCGCGCGGCACGACCACGAGCCTGCCGCCGGTGCACAGCGCGCGCAGCGTCTCGCCCACGAACATGTCGAAGGAGAAACTGGCGGCCTGCTGGTACGTCCAGCCCGGCTCAAGGGCGTAGGCGTCCTGCCACATGGCCACCGCGTGGACGAGGTTGGCGTGGGTGACGACCACTCCCTTGGGCCGGCCCGTGGAACCGGAGGTGTAGATGACGTAGGCGGGGTCGGCCGGTCCCGCCGCCGCCTCCAGATCCTCGCCGCTCTCGGCGAGGATCCGCTCCGCCTCCCGGTCCAGGGCGACGATCGCCACGCCCTGCGGCGAGGGCGCGGCGGGCAGGTCGATCCTGGTGACGAGCGCGGTCGCGCCGCTGTCCTCCACCATGTAGGCGAGCCGGTCCGTCGGGTAGGCGGGGTCGAGGGGGACGTACGCGCCGCCCGCCTTGAGCACGGCCCACATCGCGGCGAAGAGTTCGATGCCCCGGTCAAGACAGATCGCCACGCGTACACCGGGGCGCACTCCGTGCCGGCGCAGCGTCCGCGCGAGCCGGTTCGCTCGCTCGTTCAGCTCTCGGTAGCTCACGGTCGCCGGGCCGGAGGTGAGCGCCGGTGCGCCGGGGGCCGACGCCGCGCATCGCTCGAACAGCTCGTGAACGGTGTCCGCCACCGGCGGCCGGATCGCGCCGTCGTTCCACTCCCGCAGGATCCGGTGCTGCTCGACGGGGGTGAGCAGGGGCAGCTGACTCACCGGCGTGGCCGGTGCCCCGGCCGCCGCCCGCAGCAGGGTGAGCAGGTGGTCGACCAGGGCGTCGACGCGTTCGGCGTCGAAGAGCTCGGTGGCGTAGTCGACGGTGAGGACCGGGCCGTCCAGCGGGAAGTGCAGGCCGAACGCGAGATCCACCATCATCGCGGCCGGCGGCTCGTCACCGGCGTACCTCATGAGCGGGCGGCGCGGGGCGGGGGTGTTGTGCACGGTCACGCTGATTCCGCTGAGCCGGTTGACCTTGCCCGCCCGGGTGGTGCCCGCCCGCGCCTGGCCGATCGCCGCCATAATGTCCGGCAGCGGCAGGTCCTGGTGCTCCAGGTCCCGTACGACGGACTCCATGACCCGGGAGAGCAGGTCGGCGAAGGTGGGATCTCCTGCGACGTCACCGCGCAGCGGCAGGATGTTGAGGGCGGCGCCCACCAGGTTCTCCAGGTCGACGTCGTCGCGCCCGGCGACCGGTGCCAGCACCGTCACGTCACCGCGCCCGGTGTACCTGCCGATCACGGCCTGCACTCCGGCCAGCAGCACCATGAAGAGGCTGGCGTGGTGTTCCCGCCCGCAGGAGCGGAGCCGGTCGAGCAGATCGGGCGAGAGCTCGCGGGAAATCCGCTCGGCCGCGAAGGACCGCACGGCGGGGGCCGGCCGGTCCGCCGGGAGCTCCATGTCCAGGTCGGCGTCGGCGAACCGGTCCTGCCAGTAGGCGGCGAGCGAGGGGTCGGCCGCCCTTGACTCCTTGCGGAGACCGAGCTCCGGCAGCCTGTCCGGCGGGGTCTCGACCGGCTCGCGGCCTTCCGCCAGGTCGTGGTACAGCTCCGCCAGCTCGTCCGCGAGCACGCCGGCCGACCAGCCGTCGAAGCAGAGGTGGTGGACGACGAGGAACAGTTCGTCGTCGCCGCCGGTTCGCAGCAGCAGCATGCGGGCCGACGGGCCCTCCGCGAGGTCCATCGGCTCCCGCACGGCCTGGCGGCGCACCCGCTCGGCGCCCGACGCCCGCTCCTCCCGCGGCAGGTCCCGCAGATCGATCTCTGTCAGGGGCACGGTGCCCGTGGGGTCGACGACCATGACGGGTTCCCCGTCCTGGAACGGGAAGCGGGCCCGCAGCGCGGGGTGCCGGCGGACCAGCTCCGCCAGGCACGCCTCGATCAGGTCCGCCCGTGCCGCGCCGTCCCATCCGTACCGGATGCCGAGGGTGTACGCCGGCAGTTCGGCGCTCAACTGCTCGGTCATCCAGAACGTCCGCTGCAGCCCCGTGAGCGGCAGCACCCGAGTGCCCTCGGCCGATCCCCGCTCCGGCGTGTCCAAGGCGACGCGGGGATCCCGCGGCACCTCGGCCGCACGGACCGCGGCCACCACTTCGGCGAACGTCGGGGCGGCGTACAGCTCGCTGAGCGCCAGCTCCGCCCCGTGCTCGTGGCGAAGCCTGCTGATCATGCGGATGGCGTGGAGCGAGTCTGCTCCGAGCGCGAAGAAGTCCTCGGCGGGACCGATGCCGGTGATGCCGAGCAGGCTCTCCCACAGTGCGCGGACGCGTGCCTCGACCGTGTCCCGCGGACCGGCCTCCCGGCCTGCCCCGCCGTCGGAGGTGAGCGGTACGGCCGCCAGCGCGGCCCTGTCGACCTTCCCCTGGATGTTGAGAGGGAAGGAGGCGTGCAGGGAGATCACGGCCGGCACGAGATAGTGCGGCACCTCCTCACGCAGGCGCCGCCGCACCTCGGTCGCGTCCGGGCCGCCGGCGTCCGCGACCAGGTGGCCCACCAGCCGCGCCTGCCCGTCGCTCTCGTCGACCAGCACCACCGCGTCGGCGATGCCGGGAATCCCGCGCAGCGCGGCCTCCACCTCGGCGGGCTCCACCCGGAAGCCGCGGATCTTCACCTGCCGGTCGAACCGGCCCAGATACTCCAGCGTCCCGTCGGGAAGCCGTCGCACGCGGTCGCCGGTGCGGTACTCGGGCGCTCCTCCCGGCCCGGAGACGAACCGCTCCGCGGTCAGCTCGGGCCGGTGCAGGTAGCCGGTGGCCAGGGCGGCGCCGCCGATGTACAGCTCGCCCGGCCGGCCGTCGGCGGCCTCGGCGCCGTGCGGCGTGACGACCCGGCAGGTCACCCCCGGCAGCGGGAAGCCGATCGGCACCGGGTCGTCGCCGCGCCAGGACGTCAGATCGGCGGCGGTCGCCGTGACGATCGCCTCGGTCGGGCCGTAGGTGTTGAGCAGCCGCACGTGCCGGCGGACGCGCGCGTGCCAGCGCTCGACGGTCCGCGCGTGTGCGGCCTCCCCGCCGATGATCACCATGCGAACGCTCGCCGGCAGCGCCGCCTCTCCCCTGTCGATCGAGGAGACGAGCTCCCTCCAGTAAGCCGTGGCCATGGGGAGCACGGTGACGCCCAGGTCGGCACAGCGGTCCAGGAACAGGTCGGGCCGGCTGATCATGTCGTCGTCGCGTACGAGGACGGCCGCGCCCGCGGTCAGCGCGGGAAAGATCTCCTGAACGCTCGCGTCGAAGCTGAGCGAGGCGAACTGGAGCACGCGGTCGTCCCGCGTGATGCCGTACTCGTCCCGGGCGGCCCGGCAGAAGTGCGACCAGCCGCGCCGGGGCACCACGACGCCCTTGGGACGGCCGGTGGAGCCGGAGGTGAAGATGACGTAGGCGGTGCCGTCCGGGGAAGCGGCGTCGACCGGCGGCGGGGCGGTGGCCGGGCCCGCCTCTCCCAGGCGCAGCACCGGCGTGCCGGTGGGCAGGGGCGGATCGGCGTCCATCGGCACCAGCACGACCCGGGGCCGGGTGTCCTCCAGCATCAGGGCCAGCCGCGCCGCCGGATAGCCGGGATCGAGCGGCACGTAGCCGGCACCGGCACGCAGCACCGCCAGCATCGCGGTCACCGCCGCTCGTCCGCGTGGCAGGCACAGCCCGACCAGATCGCCGGGTTCGACCCCGGAGCCGGCCAGCGCGCCGGCCATGCGGTCCACCTCGGCGACCAGTTCCGCGTACGTCGCCTGGCCGGTCGCGTCGATCAGCGCCGGCGCGTCGGGCGCTCTGCGCGCCTGTTCCCCGATGGCGGCGAGCACGTCGAAGGGCGGGCCCTGCGACGCGGTGGCGAGATCGGAAGGTCGTTCCGCCGCCGTCGGGCCGGCGATGCGCATGTCACTCATGCCTTGCCCTCCCGCCTGCGGAGGGCCGCCCAGAGGGTGCGGTAGAAGTCCAGGTAGGTGCGCTCGACGTGGACGGCGTGGAGCCGGGTCTCCTCGTGCCGCAGGGGTAGCCGGTTGATCGGCACGCTCATCGCGGCGTGGTGCTCGATGTGCAGGTTGTTGCCGTTGGTGAACCAGGTGCTCAGCCTGCTTCCCCTGATGGACCGGGTGTTGCGCAGCACGTCGGTGCTCTCGGTGTCGCAGAGGATGTGCTCGGGCAGTTCCACGAGGAAGTGCATCGGAACGGCGAGGAGGAGCGGCAGCACCCACAGTCGCAGCGGGTACTCGCCGTACCCGGCCACGGTGACGCAGAGCGCGACCAGGACGGCACCGCCCATGACGAGGTGATCGACGACGATGCGGCGGCGCATGGTGGGACTGACCGGCCCGAACCCGTACGTCCAGCGTCCCGTGGCGGCGAGCGCGACCTCCCACAGGACCGTGCCGAGCCGCCGGTAGTCGAACAGCCCGCGTACCAGGTGCGACACGGTCAGCGGGGTCCGCGTGTCGAAGCCGAAGAACTCGGTGTCCTGGGGGGTCCCGAGATGACGATGATGTTGCAGGTGACGCAGACGGTAGTGGCTGTAGACGACGAACAGGGGAATGCCCAGCGGGACGCCCGTCAGCCGGTGCGGCCAGGACCCGCGGAACGCCGAGTGGTGCAGGCACTGGTGCTGCAACTCGACGGCGTGCGTGTACGCGGCGGCGAGGATCACCACGCCGAAGACGATCAACGGTGGCTCCGGGCGCAGCGCGAGGACCGTCCCCACGGAGGTCAGCACCGCCAGCGCGACGAGCTTGGCGACGAAGATTTGCTGGTCGTCCCGGTTCACCTTGGTGCGTGCGAAGAGCAGCGCGGGGCCGCCTTCGGTGGTTGCGGTCATCATTTCCTCGATCAGGTGCGGTCGTCGGGGTTGGTCAACGTCCGCTGAGCAATACGACGTGGGTTCCGGACAGCGAGCCCGTCACGCGGGCGTGCGCGAGCAACCCGGCGAGGGCGACGGCCCCGGCCGCGGTGGGGTTCGCGCCGTACGGGACGAGCGCGGCCCTGGCCTCGATCAACTCCTCGTCCCCCACTCCGAACACCTCGCCGCCGGTGTCGGCGATGGCCGCCATCGCCTCGGGCCCCTGCAGGGCATGCCAGTTGACCAGCGGCTGGTTGTGATCGGATGTCGTGACGGCGTCCGGCGGCAGCGTCCGGTACTCACCCGGCCAGCTGGTCACCACCGGGTTGTTGCCGGCGGAGCACACGCCGTTGATCACGCTGGGCCAGCCGAGCGCTCGCATCCGGCGATGGACGGCGATGGTCGTGGTGCCGTTGCCCACCGGAATCCACAACGCCGCGAGCGGCGCGTCGAGCGCCTCACGCAACGCGGCCACCACCACGCCGTGTCCCTCGAACACCGCGTCCACGTACGGACCGTCCACGTTGCCGTCGACCGCGTCCTCCGCCTCGGCCAGCCTGCGGGACGCGTCCACCGCCTCCTCGTAGCCGCCGCGCACCGTGACGACGTGGGCCCCCGCGTCGCGCATCCACGCGCCGCCGTCGCTCCAGCCCTCCGGCAGGACGACCGTGCAGGCCATACCGGCGGCGTGGCACGCCATCGCCATCGCGCGACCGTAGTTGCCGCAGGTCGCGATCACCACGCGCCGGTACCCGTCGGCGGCGGCGCGGGCCACCACCGCGCGGGCCGCCGGCTCCTTGTGGCTGCCGGAGGCGTACCGGCTCTCGTCCTTGATCAGGATGCGGGCTCCGGGGACGAGGCCCGTGGCGTCGATCAGCGGGGTGCCGTACGCGTCCGTGGGCGCGCCGGCGTACGGGGAGAGCATGGTGCGGTCGGCCTCTCGTCACGGAACTGGACCGCCTGCGTACGCAGGAGTGATCACAAGCGGTGACGCGACACCGGCCATGTACACAGGAGTGATCACAGGCGGTGACGCAGCAGCGATCCTGCTCTCGCCCGATGAACGAGGAAGGTCGCGAACGTGATGATCAAGCCGACGCCGAATGACATTTGAATCACGTTCCCGCCGGCGGGAACGGCGGGAACGGCGGGTGAATCGATCATGTCGGCGCGTGAGTCTGGCAGGTTGCCCCGGGGTGATACAGAATCAAGCAGGGCATCGCGTTCATGACATCCAACGCCGGGGAGGCGACATGTCACTGCGAGTCGCGATCGTGGGGTCAGGACCCGCCGGGATCTACACCGCCGAGGCCCTGACGAGACAGGCCACCGTGCCGCTCAGGGTGGACGTCCTGGAGCGCCTGCCGACGCCGTACGGGCTGGTGCGTTACGGGGTGGCTCCCGACCACACCTCGATCAAGTCGATAGCGGGCTACCTGCGCGGCGTGCTGGAGCTTCCCGAGGTGCGGTTCCTCGGTGGGGTCGAGCTGGGCAAGGACGTCGACGTCGCCGACCTGCTCGACTGCTACGACGCCGTGGTCTACTGCACCGGCGCGATGGTGGACCGGCGGATGGGCATTCCCGGCGAGGACCTGCCGGGCAGCGTGGCCGCCACCGACTTCGTCAACTGGTACTGCGGCCACCCCGACATGCCCGCCGAGCGCTTCGTCCTCGACAGTCCCGAGGTCGCGGTGATCGGCGTGGGCAACGTGGCGGTCGACGTGGTGCGCGTCCTGGCCAAGACCGCCGAGGAGCTGCGCGCCACGGACGTGCCCGAGGAGGTGCTGACCCGGCTGGCCGCCAGCGAGGTGAAGACCATCCACATGATCGGCCGCCGGGGCCCCGAGCACGCCAAGTTCACGCTGAAGGAGCTCAGGGAGCTGGGCGAGCTGACCAACGCGGACGTGCGCGTACGGCCCGAGGAGTGCGTGGCGGACGTCACGACGGCGTCCCGTCAGGTCCGGGGGAACGTCGAGGTCCTGCGGAGCTGGACCACCCGCGCCCCCGTGGGCCGCCCCCGGCGGCTGGACGTGCGGTTCTGGATGCGCCCGGTGGAGATCCTCGGCGAGGATCGGGTGGAGGCGCTCAGGCTGGAGCGCACCCGGCTGGTGGACGGCCGGGTCGTCGGCACCGGCGAGTTCGAGACCCTCCCGGCCGGCATGGTGCTGCGCTCGGTCGGCTACCAGAGCGTGCCGCTGCCCGGCGTTCCCTTCTCCGAGACCAGCATGACCGTGCCGAACGAGGCCGGCCGGGTCCGCGACCGCGAGTACGTGGCGGGCTGGCTCAAACGGGGCCCCACCGGTGTGATCGGCACCAACAAGTCCGACGCCGCGGAGACGGTCCGCACCCTCCTCGCCGACCTGGCCGGTCGCGATCCGGTACGCCGCGCGGACCTGGACGACCTTCTCGCCGCCCGGGGAGTCTCGCCGATCACCTACGAGCACTGGCTGTCCATCGAGGCGGCGGAGGAGGCCCTGGCCAGATCCCTCGACCGGGGCGAGCGGGTGAAGCTCCTCGGCCTCGCCGCCATGCTCACCGCCTGCGATCGGGAACCACGGCCGGGAAGCGACCTGGAGACCGGCTGAACCGGCCGAACCAACTGGACCGGCCGGACGTCGGGGACGGCCGGTGACCAGGACGCGTCCGCACCGGCGTGCCCCTCCGAGCCCGCGCGTCCAGCCCGAACCGGCCCCCACCCGAACCAGCACGTCCAGGAGGAGCACCAGCATGCGCGTCACGTTCGCCGACCCGTCCGCCCTGATCCCGGGTTTCCAGGAGACCCATGACGATCAGATCCTGCTGTACCCGTACCGGCCGGTCGAGTGGCAGCCCGTGCACACGGTCTACGTCCCGGCCGACCGGTTCGACGCCGGGACGACGCGGGAGTGGGGTGACGCCGCGCTGGAGTCGTTCCGGCGGCACCTGTCAGAAGGCGACCTGGCCGCGATCCTCGGCACGACTCCCGGCGTGTCCCCAGGCGCGGGCGAGGACCTCGCCGGGGCCGTGCACGGGAGGGTGGCCGCCAAGCTCGCCCGGGAGCCCGTCGAGGACCTCCGGATCGACTTCGAGGACGGTTACGGGACGCGTCCCGAGGAGGAGGACGGCCACGTCTCCGCCGCCGCCAAGGCGGTCGTGACCATGCACGCGGCCGGGACGCTCCCCCGGCGCTGGGGGTTGCGGGTGAAGTCGTTCTCCGACGGCGACCCGGTCCGCGCCCTGCGGACCCTGGACGGTTTCCTCGCCGGCGTGACCGAGCGTGCCGGGCACCTGCCGGACGGGTTCGTCGTCACCTTCCCGAAGGTGTTGATGAGGGAATACCTGCACCAGTTCGTCGACTTCCTCGACACGCTGGAGGACGGGCTGGGCCTCGGCCCGAACACGCTGAGGTTCGAGCTCCAGGTGGAGGCGCCGCAGACGGTGACGATGCTCCACGCGGGCCTGACGACCTCCCTGCGGGGGAGGCTGGCGGCGGCGCACTTCGGCGTCTTCGACTACACGGCGAGCTGTGGCCTTCCCCCGCACGAGCAGCGGCTGGACCACCCCGCCTGCGACCACGCCAGGCACGTCATGCAGACGGTCTTCGCCGGGACCGGGGTCGAGCTGTCGGACGGCTCGCTGGCCGCCTCCCCCGCCTCGGACGACGGGCGTGACGTGCGGGCCCTGTGGCGGCGCCACGCGGAGCTGGTCGGGCGCTCGCTGACCCACGGCTTCTACCAGGGCTGGGACATGCACCCCTCCCACCTGGTCAGCCGGTACGCGGCGGTGTACGCCTTCCACCTGTCCCGGTACGGGGAGTACGCCCGCCGGGTGCGCGCCTGGGAGGAGCGGCGCGACGCCGGGGAGGGCGTGATGGACGAGCCCGCCACGGTCAAGACCATGGCCGCCGCCCTCCGCCGCGCGGGCCTGGCGCTGGGCACCGACCACACCGACCCCGCCGACCACACAGAACGACCGGTCTGACTCCGGTCGCCCACCCCGCCGGGGGAACGCCCGGTCCGGCCGGCACGGCCGACACGGCCGGAGCCCCGGGCCGGTCGTCGAGACCTCCGGCGCTCAGGAAGCCTCCCGCGGGGCCTCCGTGCCCGCGAGCCTCGATGAGCCCTCAGCGGACCTCAGGGCCTCAGGACATCAGGGCCTCAGCGGATCTCAGTCGATCAGAGCGCGCCACTCACGGACCCGGCGGGCGTCGACCGGGTCCGACCAGGACGCCCGCACGGCGCTGCCGACGTGGAAGGCCCGCACGCCGTACTCCATCAGCACCCCGACGTGGCCGGGCCGCAGCCCGCCGCCGGCCATGATCAGCGGGCCGTCCCCGGCCTCGCACCGGGTCTTGAGCAGCGGCAGCCCGTCCGACACGCCACCGGGCGCACCCGAGGTGAGCACGGTGGCGAGGTTGGGCAGGAGGCGGACGGCACGCCAGCTCGCCTGAGTGTCGGCCGCGTGGTCCACCGCCCGGTGGAAGGTCCAGGGCAGCGGCGCGACCGCGTGGATGAGCGCCTCGGTGGCGGCCAGGTCGACCGCTCCCGCCTCGTCGAGGAAACCGAACACGAACCCGGCCGCGCCCGCGTCGGCGAGGGCCCTGGCATCGCGGCTCAGGGCCTTCAGCGACTCGGGCGTGGCCAGGAACGAGGCCTCGCCGCGCAACATCACCATCTGCGGCAGCGCGCACTCCTTGGAGATCGCCGCGACCGTTTCCGGTGCCGGGGTGAGCCCGTCGGAGGCCATGTCGGCGACGACCTCCAGGCGATCGGCGCCGCCCGCCTCCGCGGCGACGGCGTCGCGCACGTCGAGCGTGATCACCTCAAGCAAGGATCCGGTCATGAATGGAGGCTATCGGATGGCTTTGTCCTGGGATCGCCGTGGTTCAGACATGCTCGGGGACGGACGACCCACGCCGGTCCGAGATGGGCAGCGCGAGGCCGGACGCGCGAGCGCGCAGGCCTCCCGGCCGCTGGAACAGGGCACCGGAGGCACGATGCGGCAGGTCGACCGTGCGGAGATGCGTGAAACGCTGCCTCCGATAGTAGCCCTGCAACCCCGGGTTGTCCTTGGAGCAGTCAAGCCGAAGCCATCTTTTCCCCAGGGTGAGGACCCGCAGGCCCGCCCAGTCCAGGAGCGCCTCCCCCAGCCCCGTGCCCGCGTGGTCGCGCGCCACGGCCAGCTTGTGAACGTAGAGCGCCGAACCGGGGTCGTCCCCCCGGGTCCAGAACTCGGGGTCGGCGTGGCCGTCCAGGGCGACGGTGGCGACGGGCCCGGCCGACCGGCCCGGCCCGTCCTCCCTGTCCAGCAGGTACAGGACACCCTCGCCGATCAGGGGGGTGATGCGCCCGGCGGGGAACCCGTCGGCGGGCCACTGCCGCACGCCGCGGCGGTTCAGCCACCCGGCGGTCTCGGCGAGGAGCGCGAGCACCCCGTCGAGGTCACCCTCGGTGGCCCTGCGCAGCGTGAACGGGCGCGTGGCGGTGGGACTGGCGGTGTTCGAGTGCATGGTTCATCCCTTCGTTGCTTTCGGTACACGAGATGACACGGAGCGTGTCCATGTGATGGCGCACGGCGTCCATGCCGGGCTAGGCGGATGCCTAGGGGCCTGAGGCGAGCGGTGAGACCGCGATCGGGAGAGGCGGCGGGGCGGGGCACGCCGGAACGGAAGGCGCCGGCGGGAGCAGCGGAGAGCGGCCCGCCGGGGCGAAAAGCGCGGAGAAGCGGGAAGAGGGGCGTCTAGCCACCCGGCGGACGCGGCCCGGTGCTCGCCCGCGGCGCGGGCGGAACGAGGGCCGGCCCGTCAGGGCGGTCACGGAGACGTCAACGGCTTTCCAGCTCGTACCGGATCAGGTGCTTGTCGGCGGGCAGGACCGACACCGCCACGCGTACGGGGGTGTCGTCCTCGTCGTAGCCGACCCGGATGTAGACGACGACCGGCGTGCCGAGTTGGAGCTGGAGCCGCTCGGTCTCCGCGCTGTTGGGCATCCGCGCCCAGATGTCGTCGACCACCCGCACCTGCCGGTGGCCGAGTTCCTCCAGGACCTTGTTGGCCCCGCGCACGATGTCGCCGGGCCGGGTGATCTCGGAGTCGGCGACCAGGGCCAGGGGGAAGTAGGAGTCGTTGGTGTTGTACGGCTGGCCGTCCACGAAGCGCAGCCGGCGGCGGACCACGGCGAGCTCGTCGTCGGAGAGCTCCAGCCTGCTGGCGATCTCCTCGGCCGGTTGCACGATCGAGACCTCGATCTCCTGGCTCGGCGCGCGTCCCTCGCGGGAGACGGCCCAGGCGAAGGCCTCCAGGGTCTCCTCGCGCCGCGGCTGCAGCTCGCGCTGGGGGTGCATGAGCAGCGGGCGGCGTTCCCTGACGACGGTTCCCCTGCGGGGGGTGCGGGTGACCAGGCCCTCGTTCACGAGCTCGCCGAGGGCCAGCCGCACGGTGTTGCGGCTGACCTGGTGGGCGAGCATGAGTTCCGCCTCGGTCGGCAGCTGATCCCCCGGTCCGAGCGCACCGGAGTAGATGATCCTCCGTAGGTCGGAGGCCACCTGTTGATACAGCGTTGACCGTGCCATTAAGTCCCCTTTGTGCCAACAAAACTAGACGATCTGGTTCTAGCGGGGAACAGCCCCTTGACCCAACCTCCCAAGACCCGCATCATCCAATCGTTGGTACAAATCCATCGAAAGGTCAGCGAGGGGGTGGAGGCCGGTGCTGTCGGTCCGCACGGATACGCCGTACCTGCCCTGGCGCGATCCCCGCGAGGCAACACGTTTACTGCGTTACGCGTTGCACCGCCAGGGATTCACGCACACCTACCAGAGCAACGGAAACGGCATGTCCGTGCTCTCGGTGCTGACCGACCTGACTGTCTGGTGCAAGAACGGGCTGTTCGTCTGGAACGAGGACGGCGTCGAGTCGTCCCACCCGGCCGACGACCCGGTGGGAGCGGCCCGCCTCATCTCACGGCACTACCGGCGGCCCGCCCCCGACGACGACCTCTCCGAGGAGGGAGCGGACCAGCCGGTCCGCGCCCTCACCACAGACTCCGAGCGCGACTAGCAGGCCGAGGACCCCATCCCTCGCCGGGGTCCTCCGCCGCCGCGCCCGGGGCGGAACGCGTCCTGGCGGGTCCCCCACGCCCGCCAGGGCGCGATTCCCATCGCGGGAACGCGTCCACGGGACGGGACCCGCCAAGGCGTGACCGCTCGCCTGCCCACCCCCGCCTCCGGCGGCGAGCGGCCCGCCGGGGACGGAAGACGTGAGACCGCACGAGGGAAGACAATTGCCCTCATGCGGTTCGGGATCCTGCGCGGCGACCTGGCGTGCATCCTGTACGAGCACACCCGCCACCACGTCGAGTACGTCTTCGACGACTCCATCACCTCACTCACCGAGGACCCCCAGGGTGTGCGGGTCGCCTTCGAGCGTGGTGGGCCGCGCCGGTTCGACCTGGTCGTCGGGGCCGACGGGCTGCACTCCAACGTCCGGGCGCTCGCGTTCGGGCCGGAGTCGCGGTTCGTGAAGGAGATGGGCCTGTACTGCGCGATCTTCACCACCGCCAACCACCTCGGGCTCGACCACACCGGGCAGCTCTACAACACCCCCGGCAAGCTCGTCGGCATGTACAGCGCCCGGGGGAACACCGAGGCGAAGGCGGCGTTCTACTTCGGCTCCCCGCCGCTGAGCTACGACCGCCGCGACACCGGGCAGCAGAAGAAGCTCCTCGCCGAGGCGTTCGCCGGCGTCGGCTGGGAGGCCCCCGGCTGCTGGACGCGATGTGGGACGCCCAGGACTTCTACTTCGACTCGATCAGCCAGGTCCACATGGACAGCTGGTCGGCCGGCCGGGTCACGCTGCTCGGGGACGCCGCCTGCTGCGCCTCGCCGCTGTCGGGCATGGGCACCGGCCTGGCCATGATCGGTGCCTACGTCCTCGCCGGGGAACTGGCCGCCGCGGGTGGCGACCACCGCGCGGGCCTCGCCGGCTACGAGGAGGCCATGCGCGCGTACGCGGCGGGATGCCAGAAGTCGGGCGACGGGGTGGGCAGGTGGATGGTTCCCGAGAGCCGGTTCATGGCCTGGTTCGTCAACCAGAACCGCAGGCTCCTGCCCTACGTGCCGTGGAAGGGACTGATCGCCAGGAGCATCCGGCGGACGGCGAACGCCATCACCCTGAAGGACTACGAGCGTTGACCCGGCCGAACCTCGCGCCACCGGCGAACGCCCTCGTTCGCGGGGAACCTTGAACGAGACGCGCGCCCGGGGGCGCGGAACGGGCCGGTCAGTCCCGGTCGCCGAGGTCCAGGCGGTCGGCCAGGCCGGCGGCGGTGAAGGCGGCGACCAGCTCGTCGCGGCCCTCGGTGAAGTGGGCCCAGCTGTCGTAGTGGACGGGGACCACCCGGCGGGCGCCGAGGATCCTGGCGGCCTCGGCGGCCTGCGCGCTGTCCAGGACGATCGTTTCGCCGTCGAAGAGGACGGGGAAGCGGGGAGCTCCGGCGAAGAGGACGGCGGTGTCCACGGGGCCGAAGCGTGCGGCGATCTCCTCGACCAGGCCGAGGGAGGCGTTGTCGCCGCTGACGTAGACGGTGGGCGTTCCCTCGCCGGTCAGGACGAAGCCGACCACCTGGCCGAGGATCGCCTCGACCTCCTCGCGCGGTCCGGGGCCGTGGAGAGCGGGAACGCCGGTGACGGTGACGGTGCCGCCGCCGGGGCGGTCCAGCTCGACCGACTCCCAGTCGGCCAGGCCCCTGGCTCCGTTCCCCAGGCGCCGCCCGCCGTCGGGGGTGGTGAGGGTGAGGGGGACGTCGGCGAGCAGGGTCCGGCCGGAGATGTCGAGGTTGTCGGGGTGCTCGTCGTGGGAGAGCAGGACCACGTCGATACGGCCCAGCTCGGCGGGGGTGGCGGTGGAGGGGGCGGTCTTGACCAGGAGCGGGCCACCCGGCGTCTGGTAGTCGCCGGGGGCGTCGAAGGTCGGGTCGACGAGGAAGCGCAGGCCGCCGTACTCGAAGAGGGCGGTCGGCCCTCCGAAGACGCGAACGGAGAACCGCTCGCCGGCGGGGCTGGTGGCAGACATGTGGAAATCCCTTGCGGATAGAGGGTGGTGCGGCGTGCCCGGGCTCCAAAAAGCTCCGCGAAGGCCGTCCGACCGGGCCCGCCCGTAACCAGATCCACTCTGCCAGGTCGCCCTCCACGGAAGCCGAAGGGCACGGCCGGAGTCGGTCAAAAGCATGGGCCGGGAGGACCCGCCGGCGAAGCGGACAGGGTCGGATCCGCCGCGAGCTCCCCGAGAGGTGCCGCAGCGGATCCATGACCGCTTCCCACGCGTTCAGGCCCGTCAGACCCCCCGACCGCGTCGATCCCGGCCGCGACCGTGCCATCGGTCACGCGGATCGCCCTACCGGCGCGAACCGCTCAGAACCGTGCGGCGTCAGGTGGTGGCGCGGGCGGCCCTGTGGATGAGGTTGGCCACCGCGCCGGGTTCGGAGACGGTGACGGCGTGGGAGGCGTCGATCTCGACGGTCGTGGACTTCGCCCTCTTGGACATGAAGCGCATGGCTTCGGCGGGGATGGCGAGGTCCTGCTTGGTGATCATGCTCCAGGACTTGATGGTCTTCCACGCGGTCTCGGTGGCCCTGTCCTCAAGGGCGCCGGCGGCGATGGGGCGCTGGGTGACGGCCATCAGGTCGGTGGTCCGGCGCGGCACGTCGGCGGCGAACACCGCGCGGAACTTGTCCTGCCGGATGTACAGGTCGTCCGCCGTGCCACCGTCCGCGGTGGGGAACGGGACGGTTTTGAGGGCGGGGCCGAGCTCGCCGCCGGGGAACCTGGCCGCCAGCTCGGCGGTGCTCTCGCCGACCTCGGGCTGGAAGCTGGCGATGTAGACGAGGGCCTTCACGTCGCGGTCACCGTCGGCGGCCTCGCTCAGCACGGTGCCTCCGTACGAATGGCCGGCGAGGACGATCGGGCCGTTCACGCTGTTCAGGACGCTGCGGAGGTACTGCGCGTCGTGGCGCAGGCCGCGGAGCGGGTTGGCCGGGGCGATGACCGGGTAGCCCTTGCGCTTGAGGTCGGCGATCACCCCGTTCCAGCTGGAGGAGTCGGCGAAGGCCCCGTGGACCAGGACGACCGTGGGCTTGATCGAACCCGCGTCGGCGGTGGCGACACCGCTGGAGAGGAGCGCGGCGACGAGCACACCGGAGGCGGCGGCTGCGCGCTTGAGGTTCGGCCTGAGATTCATGGAACTTCCCTTCCGTTCTGCGGAGGTGTGATCAGCGGGTGGTGGCGCGGGCCGCGGCGTCGATGAGCTCGGCGACGGCGTCCGGGCGGGAGACGGTGACGGCGTGGGAGGCGTCGATCTCGACGGTCGTCGACCCCGCCCTCTTGGCCATGAAGCGCATGGCTTCGGCGGGGATGGCCAGGTCCTGGGTGGTGACCATGGTCCAGGACGGGATGGTCTTCCAGGCCGCCCTGGTCGCCTTGTCCGCCAGCGCGGTCGCCTCGATGGGCCGCTGCGTGGCCGCCATCAGCTCGGCCGTCTCCGGGGCGACGTCGGCGGCGAACACCGCGCGGAACATGTCCTGCCGGATGTACAGGTCGGTCCCCGTGCCGCCCCCGGCCGCCGGGTACGGCACCGGGTTGAGGGCGGGGCCGAGCTCGCCGCCGGGGAACCTGCCCGCCAGGTCGCCGGTGCTCTCGCCGACCTCGAGGTTGAAGCTGGCGATGTAGACGAGCGCGACGACGCCGGCGGCACCGTCGGCGGCCTCGCTCATCACCGACCCGCCGTACGAGTGGCCGGCGATCACGATCGGACCGGTCAGGCTGTCGAGCACGCTGCGCAGGTACCCGGCGTCCTCCCGCAGTCCGCGCAGCGGGTTGGCGACGGCGATGACCGGGTAACCGCGCCGTTTGAGGTCGCCCACCACACCGTTCCAGCTCGCGGACTCGGCGAAGGCGCCGTGGACCAGGACGACGGTGGGGGTTCCCGCCGCGGCGGGCTCGTGGGACGGGATGCTCATCGGGATCTTCCTCTCGGTACGGGAGCGGCGGCCGCCGTCCCGGAATGAAATATGCAATATATTGCTAGCACTGTCAACAACACGGTCCGGTTGAAGTTTCCCGCTCGGTGTGTGCAATATATTGCATGCCCATCCCGCAAAACACGCCCGCCATCGACCGGCACCTCCTGCGCGACAACGTCTACCAACGCCTGCGCGACGCCATCGTCGACGGCAGCCTCGCGCCCGGCGAACAGTTACGCGACGTCGAGCTGGCGGCCTGGCTCGGGGTCAGCCGCACCCCGGTCCGTGAGGCGCTGCTGCGTCTCGCGGAGGCCGGGCTGGTCGTGGCCCAGCCGGGACGCTCCACGACGGTGAGCTCGCTGAACCTGCGCGACGTCCGCGAGGCCCGCGACGTGGTGGCGGCGATGCACGAACTCGCCGTCCGCGAGGCGGTGGGCGCCCTCACCGAGGCCGACCTCGACACGATGCGCCAGGCCAACAACCGGTTCCGCGCGGCGATCGAGAAGGGCGACGTCGAGGCGGCCCTGCGCGCCGACGACGAGCTGCACGGCATCCCCGTGCGAGTGGCCTCCAACCGGGCCCTCACCTCGGTCCTCGACCAGTTCACGCCGGTACTGCGCCGCGCCGAGCGGCTGCGCTTCTCGTCGCTGGGCGGGCGCGCGTCCCTCGCCCGGCACGACAACCTGATCCGGCTCTGTGCAGCCGGAGACGCGGACCAGGCGGCGGCGGTCGCCTTCGACACCTGGCGCACGCTGCCGGCCACCGAGGAGTGAGCATGACCCTGTCCGACTTCCCCCGCCACCCGCTGACCTTCGGGCCGAGCCCCGTCCACCCGCTGCCGCGACTCACCCGGCACCTCGACGGAGCCTCGATCTGGGCGAAGCGCGAGGACTGCAACTCAGGGCTCGCGTACGGCGGCAACAAGACCCGCAAGCTCGAGTACATCGTCCCGGACGCGCTCGCGCAGGGCGCGGACACACTGGTGTCGATCGGCGGGTACCAGTCCAACCACACCCGCCAGGTCGCCGCCGTCGCCGCGTCGCTGGGGTTGAAGGCGGTGCTGGTGCAGGAGAACTGGGTCGACTGGCCGGACTGCGTCAACGACCGGGTCGGCAACATCATGCTGAGCCGGATCATGGGCGCCGAGGTCAGGCTCGACCCGGCCGGTTTCGGCATCGGCTTCAAGGACTCGTGGAACCGGGCGATCGAGGACGTGAGGGAGCGCGGCGGCACGCCGTACCCCATCCCGGCGGGCGCCTCCGACCACCGGCTCGGCGGGCTCGGGTTCGCGAACTGGGCGTACGAGGTGGCGCGGCAGGAACGCGAGCTGGGCGTCTTCTTCGACACCGTCGTGGTCTGCGCGGTCACCGGCTCGACCCAGGCCGGCATGATCGCCGGCTTCGCCGCACTCGAGGAGGCCGGCGGCCGGCCGCGCCGGGTGATCGGGATCGACGCCAGCGCGAAGCTCGAGGAGACCCGCGACCAGGTCGCCCGGATAGCGAGGGCCACGGCCGAGCTCATCGGCGTCGGCCGGCCCCTGCGGGACGACGAGATCACGATCCTGGACGGGTGGGCCGGCGACCTGTACGGGATCCCGGTGCGGTCGACCCTGGACGCGATCCGGCTCACCGGCGAGCTCGAGGGAATGATCATCGACCCGGTCTACGAGGGCAAGTCGATGGCCGCTCTGATCGACCTCGTCACCGGCGGGGAGATCCCCCGCGACGCCACCGTCCTGTACGCGCACCTGGGCGGCCAGCCGGCGCTGAACGCCTACAGCGGCCTGTTCACCGGCACCCGGCGGCTGACCTGACGCCGGTCACGGCCCACGCCCGGACAGCTCGGGAACCGCCCGCGCCGTGGCCGGCCAAGACCACCGACCACCGGGGAGGCGACTCAGCTGAGACCCCCGTTGGCCTGGAGGTTCTGGCCGGTGATCCAGCGCCCGTCGGGACCTGCCAGGAAGGCCACGACGTCCGCGATGTCCGAGGGCTCGCCGAGGCGGGCGAGCGGGGTCATGGCGGCCACCTGGGCCAGCACCGCCTCAGGGTTGGTGCCGCGCAGCAGGTCGGTGTCCGTGGCGCCCGGGGAGACCGTGTTGACGGTGATGCCCCGCTCGCCGAGCTCGCGGGCCGCGACCGCGGTCAGCTGTTCGAGGGCGCCCTTGCTCGCCGCGTAGGGGGCGATGCCGGCCGCGGGGCGGACGGTGTTGAGAGTGGAGATGTTGACGATACGGCCGCCGTCGCGCATGTGCCTGGCGGCGTAGCGGATGGTCAGGAAGGCGGCCTTGGCGTTGACCGCCATGGCGCGGTCGTACAGCTTCTCGGTGGTCTCCGCGAGGGAGATCGGGGTGAAGCTCAGCGCGGCGTTGTTGACCAGGATGTCGAGGCCGCCGAGAAACTCCTCGGCGCTCTCCATCAGCCACTCCGCGGCGCCCCGCTTGCCGAGGTCGACCTGGACGGCGCGGGCGCTCCCGCCCGCCTCCTTGACCGCCTGCTCCACCTCGCCCGCGGACGCGGCGGCGTTCGCGTAGGTGAACAGGACGTTCGCCCCGTCACGGGCGAGACGCTCCACGATCGCCCGGCCGATGCCCCGCGACCCCCCGGTGACCACCGCCGTCCTGCCCTCCAGCACCGCCATGCCGACCTCCGTGCCTCTCCCGTGAGCTCTCCAGCCGTCCTTCTGACCCCGTGTCCACGGCGCCGGGCCCCGCACCCGCCGCACCCGCCGCACCCGCCGCGCTCGCGGTCCCCCCTGCCTCCCGCGGTTCCGGGTCCCACCGCCGAACCTATGATCGACCGGCGCGGTTGTCGACGCCTTTCCGCCCTCCCGCGACGCCATGCGCCCCCGCTCCGAACCGGGCCGGAACAGGACGGGCTCATTGGTACGTTCCACATCCGTGATGCCGCGGATATGGCGGAGTCCCGGTCCCGCGACCTAACCTGCCCACCATGACCACCGATGGGCGCTCGGCGCACATTCTCGACGTCCTGATCACCGAGTTCGGTGATTCCATCAAGCGTGACCCCGCGGCCTTCCGGCGCAAGTTCCGGAAGATGGCCGCCTCGCCCTTCGCCTTCTACCGGGGCAGCGCCTGCCTGTTCTACGCGGACATGACCGGCGCGTTCGCCGACGACGCCTTCCTGGACGAGCAGACGCGGCGCGTCTGGATCCACGGTGACCTGCACGCCGAGAACTTCGGCACCTACATGAACGCCTCGGGCGTCCTGGTGTTCAACGTCAACGACTTCGACGAGGCCTACGTCGGCCCGTACATCTGGGACCTGCGGCGGTTCGCGGCCAGCGTCGCGCTCATCGGGTACGCCAAGGCGCTGTCGGACGACGTCATCGGCGAGCTGGTGACCGAATTCGCCCGCTCCTATCTCTCCGAGCTGCACGGCATCTCGGAGGGCGGGGACGACGCGATCGGCTCGCTGACCCTGGACACCACGAGCGGCGTGCTCCACCGGGTGCTGCAGCTCGCCCGGCTGAACACCCGGGTGGCGCTGCTGGACCTGGAGACGACCGTCGAGAACTTCGACCGCAGGTTCGCCGTCATGGACGGCCGCCATCCGGTGGACCAGGAGACCCGCGAGGCGGTGGAGGTGGCCTTCCGCGACTACCTGACGACCCTTCCCACGGTCTCCGCCGTCGAGCACAAGATCAAGGACTTCGCGCTGCGCACCGGCATCGGGATCGGCTCGGCCGGGCTGCCCTCGTACAACATGCTCCTCGAGGGCCACACCCAGGCCCTGGAGAACGACGTCATCCTCTACATGAAACAGGCCCAGGTGCCGGCCGTGGCGCGGCACATCACCGACGAGAAGGTGCACGGTTACTTCAAACACCAGGGCCACCGCACCGCCGAGTCGCAGCGGGCCCTGCAGGCGTACGCCGACCCGTGGCTCGGCCACACCACGCTGAACGGCGTCGGCCAGCTGGTCGCCGAGGTCTCCCCCTACTCCGCCGATCTGAACTGGGGCGACGTCAACGAGCCGGACGAGCTGGCCTCGGTCGTCCGCGACCTGGGCCGGGCCGTGGCCAGGATGCACTCGGTGGCCGACGACGAGTCCAGCCACGACCTGGTCGACTTCTCCACCGAGGACGCGATCGTGGCCGTGATCGGCGGCGACACCGAGGGCTTCACCCGCACTCTCGTCGACTTCGCCCACGCCTACGGGGCACGGGCCAGGGCCGACCACGGGCTCTTCGTCGACCTGTTCAGGAACGGCCGCCTGCCCGGCCTCTGACCCCGGCCGTCCCGGCCTCCGCGAGACACCTCTCCGGAGCGGGCACGCCGTCCGCCCGCATTTCAGTGCCGCTCAGTGCCGGTCAGTGCCGCTCCGCCTCGACCTCGCCCCGGGCGGAGGCGGAGCGGGCCTCGGCGTGGTGGCAGGCGACCTGGGCGGCGGCCGATGACGGCAGGACGGGCAGCGGCCGTGACACGCACAGCCCGTCGACCCCCGTCTCGGCCGCCGCGCCCGAGGCCAGGACCTGGCAGCGCGGGTGGAAGCGGCAGCCCCGCGGGATCCGGGTCGGGTCCGGCGGCTCGCCGCCCAGCACCACGGGCGACGGCGACTCCGGCAGGACCGACAGCAGCGCCTGGGTGTACGGATGCGACGGCGCGGTGAGGATCCGCTCCACCGGCCCCGACTCGACGATCCTGCCGAGATACATCACCGCGACGCGGTCGGCGATGTTCCAGGCCAGCCCGAGGTCGTGGGTGACGACCAGCGCCGACAGGCCCAGCTCGTCGCGGAGGCGGAGCAGCAGCGCGAGGATCTCGCCGCGCACCGACGCGTCCAGCGAGGCCACCGGCTCGTCGGCGACCAGCACCCGGGGGTCGAGCGCGAGGGCCCCGGCGATGACGACGCGCTGGCGCTGGCCGCCGGACAGCTCGTGCGGGTAGCGGTTGAAGAACCGCTCGGGGGGCCGCAGCCCGGCGCGCGACAGCGCCGACGCGACCCGTTCCTCCTCCGCGGGCAGGCGGTGGATGCGCGGCCCCTCGGCCACCGCCTCGTAGACGGTGTGCCGGGGGTTGAGCGATCCCGTGGGGTCCTGGAGCACGAGCTGCACCTCGCGCCGGTGAGCCCGCAGCGCGCGCGAGGAGTAGGCCAGCGGGACCCCGCCGTACAGGACCGATCCCGCGGCGGGCCGCTCCAGGCCGAGCAGGGTACGGGCCAGCGTCGTCTTGCCGCAGCCGGACTCGCCGACCAGCGCGACGATCTCTCCCTGGCCCACGACGAGATTCACCCTGTCCACCGCGCGGGCGCGGCGCCCGCGCGAGACGAACTCCACCCGCAGGTCCCGCGCTTCGAGCAGGGTCATCGGGTCTCCTCGGGGACGCGGACGTGGACGCACGCGGCGGTGTGCGGTGCCTCGGCGCGGCCCGCCCCGCTCCGGCCCGTTTCAGTACGGTCACCGGCACGGCCCACGGGCCAGAGCTCGACCGGCTCCGACGCGCACGAGACGAGCGACACCGGGCAGCGGGGATGGAAGGAGCACCCCGTGGGCAGCCGGGCCGGATCGGGAGGGTCGCCGCCCAGCCCGCTGGGCGCCATCCTGGAGGCGGGGTCGCCGACGGTGGGGAAGGCCCCGGCCAGCGCCCTGCCGTAGGGGTGCCTGGCGTCCCGGAAGACCTCGCGCGAGGGACCGGACTCGACCACGCGGCCCGCGTACATGACCGCCAGCCGGTCGCACGTCGCGGCCAGGACCGACAGGTCGTGAGAGATCATGATCAGGCCGATCCCGTGCTCGGCGATGAGCGAGCGGATCAGCGAGAGCACCTGCGCCTGGATCATCACGTCCAGCGCGGTGGTCGGCTCGTCGGCGACGATCAGGCGCGGGGAACAGGCGAGCGCCATCGCGATCATCACGCGCTGGCGCTGCCCGCCGGACAGCTCGTGCGGGTAGCCGCGCGCCCGCCAGGCGGGCAGGCCGACCTGCTCCAGCAGCTCCGCCGTCCTGCGCCGCGCCGCCGCGCCGGTCGCCATGCCGTGCACCCGCAGCGGCTCGGCGATCTGGTCGCCGATCCTGCGCACCGGGTTCAGGGCGTGCTGGGCGCCCTGGAAGACCAGGGAGGCCGACGCCCAGCGGACCGCGCGCAGCCGCCCCCAGCTCATCGTGAGGACGTCCTCGCCGTCCAGCAGGATCTCCCCGGACACCAGCGCGTCCCTGGGCAGCAGCCGCAGCAGCGACATGGCCAGCGTCGACTTGCCCGACCCCGACTCCCCCGCCACTCCGAGGGCCTCGCCCTCCGCCAGGGCGAGCGAGACGCCCCGCACGGCGGGGACGTCCCCGGCCGCGCTCCGGTAGGTCACCGCCACGTCGCGCAGTTCGAGCAGGGTCACGAGACCTCCCGAGGCCACGGGCCGGACACGGCCGGGGTCCCCGGAGGCCGCGGGTCGAGTGCGGTCACGAGTCCTCCCCCGGGTGTGGATCGAGCACGGTCACGAGACCCCCCGAAGGCGTGGGTTGAGTACGGTCTCCAGGGCGCGCCCGCAGAGGGTGAACGCCAGGACGACCAGGATGATGCACAGGCCGGGCGGCAGCACGTACCACCAGGCGCCCGAGATGGCCGCGCCCCAGTCGTAGGAGCCGCGCAGCATGCCGCCCCACGACACCTGGCCCGAGTCGGCGCCCAGGAAGGCGAGGGTGGACTCGGTGACGATGGCGCTGGCCACCGTGAGGGTGGTGTTGGCCAGGACCAGCGGGGCGACGTTCGGCAGCACGTGCCGGGTCATGACGTGCCAGTGCCCCGCGCCCAGCGCCCTGGACCTCTCGATGTAGGGCCTGGCCTCGACCGCCAGCGTCTGGGCCCTGATCAGCCTCGCCGTGGAGGCCCAGGAGGTCACCCCGATCGCCAGGATGATCGTGGACGCGCCGCCGCCGAGGACGGCCGCGAGGACCAGGGCCAGGACCAGGGCGGGCAGTACCAGGAACCAGTCGGTGACGCGCATCAGCACGGCCGAGGCCCAGCCGCGGAAGTGCCCGGCCGCGATGCCGAAGACCGTACCGATCACCATGCTGAGCAGTGCCGACATGAACCCGATGAGCAGCGAGACCCGCGCGCCCCACAGGAGCATGAGCAGGACCGAGCGGCCGGACTCGTCGGTGCCGAGCGGGAAGTCCGCGCTCGGCGGTGCCATCTTGGCGCCCGTCGCCCTGGTCACGTCCATCCCGGACGGGTCGGTGACCAGCGGCGTGACGAGGGCCGCCAGGACGGCGGCCAGCAGGATCGCCGCGCCGTACAGCCCGGCCCTGTTCCCGGCGTACGCGCGGCAGAACCGCACGAGCGCGGCGCGGCGGCGCGTCCGGGCGATCGCGCGCGGCGTCCCTGCGCCACCGCCGGCCGCGGGCGGCGTCCCGGTGCCGTCGCCGGCCGCGCCCGGAGTTCCGGCGCCGCCGCCGGTCGCCTCCCCTTTCCCCGGGCCCTCCTGCCTCGTGCCCTCCTCCTTCGTGCTCACGCCGACCTCACCCTCGGATCCAGGACGTGGTAGACCACGTCGGCCAGCGTGTTCATGAGGATCACCGCGACGCAGATGAGCATGAAGGCCCCCTGCATGACCGCGTAGTCGGGTCCCTTGATCGCCTCGACGAACAGCAGGCCGAGGCCGGGCCAGGAGTAGACGAACTCCACCGAGACCGCGCCGCCGACCACGAAGCCGATCTGCATGAAGACCAGGGTCACCGTCGGCAGCAGCGCGTTCGGCACCGCGTGGCGGCGCCGGACGTCGTCGTCGCGCAGGCCCTTGGCGCGGGCGGTGGTCACGTAGTCCTGGCCGATCTCGTCGAGCAGCGAGGAGCGCATGACCAGCAGGTACTGCGCGTAGACGACGGCGACCAGGGTGAGGCACGGCAGCACCAGGTGGTGGGCGACGTGCAGGAGGTAGAGCGGCCCGTCCGGCGCGTCGACGTCCTGCATGCCCCGGGTGGGGAACATGCCGGGTATCGGCCCCATCCCCGCCGCGAGGACCATGAGCAGCAGCAGTCCCAGCCAGAAGGTCGGCACCGACCACAGGGTCAGCGCGGTCCCCGTGGAGAAGCGGTCGAACCGGCCGCCGTGGCGCCAGGCGGCCCTGGTGCCCTGCCACATGCCCAGGCCGACCGCGACGGCCAGCCCGGTGCCCACCAGCAGCAGCGTGGGGCCCACCCGGTCGCCGATGAGCTCGGCGACCGGCCTGCGGTACTCGTACGAGGTGCCGAGGTCCAGCCGCAGGGTTCGCAGCACGAAGTCCAGGAACTGCTCGCCCAGCGGCCGGTCCAGGCCCATCTGCCGCCTGAGCAGGGCGAGCTGCTCCGGGGTGACCGGCACGTCGCGGGTGTAGGCGATGGTGGGGTCGCCGGGGATCAGGCGGAACAGGAAGAACGTCGCGACGACCACCAGCCCGATGCCGAGCAGCGCCCCGCCGAGCTTGACCAGCGCGTAGCGCGCCACGCTCCGGCGGGCACCGTTTCGACCGTCGTCCGGCGACGCCTTCGTCAGCTCGTCCGGCAGGGTGCTCATCGGCCGCTACTCGCGGTCGTCGGCGGTGGCGCGGCGCCGCCTGGTGAAGAGGAAGATCCCGGCCCCGGCGAGCACGGCCGCACCCGCCGCGACGGCCAGGATGACGCCCCCCGTGGAGTCGTCGCCGGCCGGGGCCGCGCGCTCCACCGCCCGCAGGGAGTAGACGGGCCAGTAGCCGCTCCCGCCGTACAGGATGCCCTTGTCCTCCGGGATCGGGGTGATGGAGGCGATCCGGTCCTTGCGGTAGACCTCCAGGTTGTTGGGATAGTAGAGCGCGATGACGGGGGCCTCGGTGTAGAGCCGCTCCTGCATCCGCTTGATCAGGCCGACCCGCGCGGCCCGGTCGAGTTCGGCCAGCTGCGCCTGGTAGAGCCGCTCGAACTCCTCGTCGCAGAAGAACGACTCGGTCCCGCCGCCCTCGCCGCTCGCGGTGGGCCGGCGGCTGCACAGGTGGGTGGCCAGGATCTCCTCGGGGTCCGGGTTGACCGACCAGCCGCTGATCGCGATGTCGTAGAGAGCGGTGCCGCCCGTCTCCTCGGTGAACTTGTTGGCGTCGAGCTTGCGGGTGGTGATCTGGATGCCGATGTCCTTGAGCCAGCCGGTGACGAACTGGGCGAGCTTGTCCTCGACGGGGTCCTCGGTGTGGATGCTGAAGCGCATCTCCAGCTTGCGGCCTCCGCCGGGCATGGTCCGGATCCCGTCGGCGCCCTTGGCGTATCCGGCCTCGTCGAGGATGCGGTTGGCCTCGGCCTGGTCGAAGGTGACGGCCTTGTCGCCCTCGGCCCTCCAGAAGAACTCCCGGTACATCGGCGGGATGATCGAGCCGTCGGCCGGGACGGCGAGCCCGTTCTGCACCTGCGCGACGAGGGTCTTCTTGTCGATCGCGTGATGGATCGCCCTGCGCACCCTGGCGTCCTTCAGCGCGGGGTGCCCGTCGCCGATCGGCTCGCCGCCCGCCGTCTCGGCGCCCGGGTTGAGCTGCAGGTAGCCGGCGCGGCGGCCCTGGGTGTTCCACTGCACGAGGTTGGGATCACCCGCCAGGGCCTGGAACTGCGGGGGCGCCAGCCGCCCGATCCAGTCGATGTCGCCCTTCCTCACCCCGGCGATGGCCGCCTCGGCGTTCTCGTAGAAGATGACGTGCAGCTCGTCGATCTTGGGGGCGCCGCGCCAGTACGACGGGTTGGCCTTGAGCTTCACGTAGTTGTTCTTGCTGTGCTCGACGGGAATGTAGGGGCCGCTGCCGACGGCGGGGTAGGTCTCGTTCTCGAAGGTGCCGACGTCGGGCACGCCCTCCCACACGTGCTTGGGCACGATCGGGATCGGCAGCTCCAGCATCGAGGCCTGCGGCTTCCTGGTCTTGATGATCAGGGTCCGGTCGTCGGGCGCCGTCACGGTCTCGAAGTTCTCGACGGCGGGGCCGTTCGCCGTCTTGGCCGCGTCGTCCGTCATGATCTTGTTGAAGGTCCACGCGGCGTCCCCCGCGGTGACCGGCCTGCCGTCCGACCAGGTCGCCCCGGACCGGATCGTGAAGGTCCAGGTCAGCTTGTCCGGTGACGTCTTCCACGATTCGGCGAGGTCGGGGCTGGGCTTCAGGGTCTTCGAGTCGGACGCCGTGAGATAGCCGTACGTCCAGCGGTGGATCGACGTCGAGATCAGCCGGACCGCCAGGAACGGGTTCATCGAGTCCATGCTCTGCGTCGCGCCCAGCCGGACGATCTTCTTCGCGGGCTGGGGCGCCCGCGCGGCCGGGACGTGCCGGACGGGAGAGGCCGGAAGCGCGAGAACCCCGGGAGGCGCGGGAGGCACGGGAGGCACGGAACGTCCCGGAGGTGACGCGTGCGCCACGGGAAGTGTCGTCGCCGACAGCGCCATCGACAGTCCCAGGCCCAGCACCGCCAGGCGCGCACCCGTTCTGAGCATGCCGTACCCCACTTCCGGATCGGTGACTCCCTGACAACGAAGGCACACCATATGAACGGCGCGTGTCAACGAGGGGTGGAAGATTGTTTCACTCTCGTTTTATTTGGCGACATTATTTTTCAAGTCTTCCCGACAAATCGCCATAAAAGGGACTGTAAATCAGAAATGGGATGCCCAGCGCGCGGAACCGACCGGTTGGTATGGACGGGGTCGCCGGGGGTGCGGCATGCTACAGAACATGACTCTGTTCTCGGTGGAAGGCAAGACCGTCGTCGTCACAGGCGGGTCCCGGGGAATCGGCCGGATGATCGCGGCCGGGTTCGTCGACGCGGGGGCCACGGTTTACATCTCCTCGCGGAAGGCGGCCGAGGTCGGCAAGACGGCCGCCGAGCTGGGGTGCACCGCGATACCCGCCGACCTGTCCACCGAGGACGGGGTGTCCGCGCTGTTCGAGGCCGTCGCGGAGCGCGAGTCCCGGCTCGACGTGCTGGTGAACAATGCCGGGGCGACCTGGGGCGCGCCGCTGGAGGAGTATCCCGAGCAGGCCTTCGACAAGCTCTGGGGGATCAACGTCAAGGGCGTGTTCTACCTGACCCAGCGGTTCCTGCCGCTGCTGCGCGCCGCCGCGAGCCCGGAGGACCCGGCCAGGGTGATCAACATCGGCTCGGTGGACGGCCTCCGGGTGCCGACGATGGAGAACTACGCCTACTCGGCGGCCAAGGCGGCCGTGCACATGCTCACCCGACACCTGTCCCAGCGGCTCGCCAGGGAGTCGATCACGGTCAACGCGATCGCCCCGGGGCCGTTCGAGTCGAAGATGATGGCCTTCGCGCTCGACGACCCGGAAATGCGCGCGGCGGTCGCCTCCCACGTCCCGATGGGCAGGATCGGCAGCCCCGAGGACATGGCGGGCACCGCGATCTTCCTGTCCTCGCGCGCCGGCGCCTACCTCACCGGGGCCGTGATCCCGGTCGACGGCGGCATCTCCGGCCACGCGTAGGCTCCCCGGCGGCGGGGAGGTCTCCACCGGCGGGAGGAGGCTCCGGCGGCCCGGAAGACGCTCCGGCAGAAGAGGACTTTTCCCCTATAAGCCTCTCAACATTACTTTCAACCACAAAAGCCCCAAAAGCTCCACCCGTAACACAAGTGTAAAATTTCCCCCCTTGCCGTCATTTCTTTCAGATGACAGCTTTACTTCATGCTGAAGCGTTTCAAGGTGATGGCACCGGCCGTACTGGCCGTCGCCATCGCCCTCCCCGCCGGAGCCGCCCAGGCGGAACCCACTCCGGCCGCACCCCCCGTGACCACCTGTGACGCCACCCGGACTCCCCCCGCGTACAACGGCAAGGTGCCGACGCCGAAGAGCGTTCTCGGCTTCGAGCTCGGCGAGCGGGAGGTCACCTCGGCCGAGTCGGACACCCTGCTCACCGCGATCGACAGGGCCAGCGACCGGGTCGTCTCCGGCACCCTGGCCACGAGCGCCGAGGGACGCCCGCTGAAGTACGCGATCGTCGGCACCTCGCACAACATCAGGAACCTGCACGCGATCGAGACCTCGATCAAGCTGCTGCGCAACCCCCTCACCCCCGCCTCCGCGGCGAAGGTCCTCGCCAGGAACACGCCCGCGATCCTGTGGATCGCCGGAAACGTGCACGGCGGCGAGGAGAGCGGCACCGACGCGGCGCTGAGGACCCTGCACGACCTGGCCGGGCGGGACGACTGCGCGGCCAGGAGGATCCTGGACAACGCCGTCGTGGTGATCCTGCCGACGCAGAACCCCGACGGCCGCGAGGCCGACACCCGGCGCAACGCCTACTCGTTCGACATGAACCGCGACTGGTTCGCGCGGACCCAGCCGGAGACCGACGGCAAGATCGAGCTGATGCGCAAGTATCCGCCGCAGCTCTTCATCGACGCCCACGAGATGGGCGGCACCGAATACTTCTTCCCGCCGAACGCCGACCCGTTCTACCACGACATCGCCGAGCCGACGATCGACTGGATCAACAACACCTACGGCGCCGCGATGATCGACGAGTTCACCGGGCGCGGCATCCCGTTCTTCAACCGCGACGTCTACGACATGTTCTACATGGGCTATGGCGACACGGTCCCGACGACCGGGTTCAACGCGGCGGGCATGACGTTCGAGAAGGGGAACGCCTCCCCGATCGCCGCCCGGGCCTTCGAGCAGTGGCTGACCCAGTGGGTCTCGCTCTCCGCGGCGGCGGCCAAGAAGACCGAGATCCTCACCACCTGGCACCGCATGTACGCCGACGCGCTCAAGCAGGGCCTCGACGGCAAGCTGGAGCCGAACCAGGTCTACAACCCGGGCAACGAGGTCATCACCCAGGTTCCCGACCGCAAGGTCCGCCACTACTTCCTGCGCGCCGACGACCCGGCCAAGAAGGCGGAGACCGAGCTGATCGTGCGGCGGCTCCAGCGCATGGACGTCCAGGTGTTCAAGCTGGCCCTGCCGCTCACGGTCAAGGACTTCAAGGCCTACGGCAGGCCCGAGGCGAGGACCACCCTGCCCAGGGGCACCTACTGGATCCCGATGGCCCAGGGCCAGAAGCACTGGATCCAGGCCATGCTGAACGAGGACACCTACACGCCGTTCCCGTACTTCTACGACGTGACCGCGTGGAGCCTGCCGCTGCTCGGCAACGTCTCCGGCGGGTCCTCCGGCCAGGTGCTGCTGCCCCTCGCGACGCCGGTCCGGCCGGTGGGCGCCCCGTCGGCCAAGGTGACCACCTCCCGCAAGATCGGGGTCCTGCAGCTGTCCGGCGGCACGGCGCAGAACGCCGCCGAGTCCTCCGGCTGGCTCCGGCACCGCCTCGACCGCGACTGGAAGCTGCCCTACACGGTGCTCACCCCGGCCGACGTCGCCGCGGGCAAGCTGACCGGGCTGGACGTGGTGCTCGTGCCGGACGGCTCGGCCAACGCGGCGAACACCGCCCTCGGCGACGCCGGGCGCGCGGCGCTGCGCGACTGGGTCGGCGGCGGCGGGCGCTACGTCGGCTGGGCGGGCGGCACCCAGCTGGCCGTCCTGGCCGGGATCTCCGGCGTGACGCTGTCCGAGCCGACCTCGGACATCCCCGGCTCGCTCTTCAGGACCACCCTGGCCGCCGGTCCGCTGAGTGAGGACGTCGGGTCGAGCGTCATGCAGTTCTACGCGTACGACCTGGTCATGCGCGCCGCCGACCCCGCACACGTGGTGTCCTCCTACCCGGCCGCGAACTCGCCCGACTGGTTCCGGTCCGGTTTCGCGCTGGGCGCCGAGGAGCTCGGCGGGACGGCGGCCGCGGTCGACGAGCCGGTGGGCAACGGTCACGCGGTGCTGTTCGCCGCCGAGCCGAACTTCCGCGCCTTCACCGACGGCACGGCGAAGATCGTGTCCAACGCGATCACCGCCGACCTGCCGTCCGCCTCCGCGCGGGCGCGGGCGCTCGCCCCCGCTCCCGAGGCCTCGCGGGCCGCCGCGGCCATCCCGGACCGCGGGTCGCCGATCCGCGTCACGGTCCCCGCGGCCGACCGCGACAAGGTCGCCGCGGCGCTGAAGGGCTTCGGCGCCACCTGGACCGAGCAGCCCGCCACCGGCGGGGCCGTCCGGTTCACGGTCGCCAACCCCGAGGAGCTCGACCTGCACGAACACTCCTGGGCCCGCAAGCTCCCCGGCGCCCTGCGTACCGCCGGGGTCTCCCCGCTCGCGGTGGTGATGCCGCAGTAACACGTTCCGGCAACGATGCGGCGCGCGTCCTCTTCCCCGGGACGCGCGCCGTCGCGTTTCGCGGGAATTTCGCAGGGGACGCTCAGAGCGCCCCGGCCAGGGCACGGGCCAGGTCGGCGGCGGCGCCGGGCGCGTACCGCAGGAACAGGTACGGCTCGGTGAGCTCGACCTCGATGAGAGCCGGGGCCCCGTCGGCCAGGCGGACCAGGTCCACCCGGGCGTAGAGCACCTCGGGAAACTCGCCCAGCACCCGCTCGGCGAGGGCGAGCTGGTCGGGTTCGGGGACACGGAGCTCCCCGTGGTCGTTGCCCTGTTCCGGCTCGCCCGCGCCCTCCACCAGCATCGCGTTGCGCCGGACGGCGTGACTGAACCGGCCGCCGAAGTACAGCAGCGAGGTCTCCCCCTCGGTCTCGACCATGTCCAGGTACGGCTGGATCATCGCGGTCCGCCCCCGGCGGCCAGCCGGGCCGCGTGGACCTCGGCCTCCTGCCGGTCCCCGGTCCTGATTGTGTCGCGGGCCCCCGCCGAGATCGAGGGCTTGACCACGTACTCGCCCAGGACGGGAAAGTCCACGGCCTCCCCCGGCCCGACCCAGTAGGTCGGGATGGACGGCACGCTCAGCTCCCGCAGGTAGGTCTTGTCGGTGTTGCGCTCCAGCACGGCCGCCGGATTGAGCAGCCGCGTGACCAACTCCGTCCGGTGGGCCCACGCGAGGAACTCCGCCCGCCGCTCCACGTAGTCCCAGGGCGTACGGACCACGACGGCGTCGAACGCGGCCCAGTCGACCTCGGGATCGTCCCAGCGCGCGATCCGCCCGGTGATCCCCTCCTCGGCCCACGCCGCGACGGCGACCTCCTTCTCGTCGTCGACCCCGTCCGGGTCGGCGAAGGTCACGTACGCCACGGAAACACCCACGGAAGCCCCTTACGTCAGCACCAAATCAATAGAAGGCACCTTACCTAGGGCGTCTGCCGGATTACGGGCGGGATGTCGCACATCTCCAGGCTGGACGGGTCCGGACCCCGTACGAACTCGCGCGGTCCGACTGTGGCGACCACGCTGTCCGTGCGCGTTGCGCTGTCCGTGCGCGCTCCGGTGGGCGGGTGCTCCGGCCGGCCGTCTCAGTGACCGTCTCGTCAGTCAGACCTCCGGCCTGGCGGGCGCGATGGTTACGGATTTTCATAAGCCGGCCGGAGCACCCGCCCACCTCCGCGCCTTCCGCCCCGCCGTACCCCGCGCGGACCGTAGCCGCTCACTCTCCGGCCGCTCATCGACCCCGCCGCCGCTGAAGCCACCACGACGAGACCGCTCAGAGCTGATCACCGTAGCTGAAGCGTGCCTCTCCGACACAGCGCAGGGCTGATCACCATAAAGGTCAAAAGCAATATCTCATCCGCCACCCCGACTGCGAACGGACAAGCCATTAAATCTCTCCCAGGGGCAATGAGCACTAATTTCGACCGGAAGGGTGAGTCATGGGCCACGTGATCCGCAACAAGAGCAGTACATCCATCTCGTACGACTCGGCTGGGACCTGCGGGTTCTCGGGGTGTCCACCTCGTTCGTCATCTCCGCCACCGGACCACCCGTCCTGGAGGTCATGTCCGCCGCCGAAGTGCGGGTCCGGATTCAGGTCACCCGCCGTGCCTGTGGCTGGGCCTTCGTCTGGCGTCCCTGGCGGTCGGTGCTCTGGCGGCGCGGCGAGTGGGTCTGGGCCGAGGCGGACAACACGGCCGACATGATCGTCTCGGCGGTGACCGGATGAGCGCGGATGAGCAGGTCGGTCATCGTACGTCGGACGCGACGACCGAACGCTGGGACGGGCTGTGTGTCGTGGGACAGCGCGACTTCCCCGGCATCCCTCAGTCAGCGGGGACGGCCCGTAACCAGTTCGTCTCGCCCGCGAAATACTTGGCCGCCCGGCGCAGGATGTCGCGCTCCAGCTCCAGCTCCCGGATCCGGGCCTTGAGCTGCTTGTTCTCCTCTTCCAGCACGTCGTCGGACGATAGCGGGCCGCTCGCCGGTCTCTTGGCCGGGCCCACCATCGCCCCGGCGAACGCGAGGTCGGCCATGGCGGCCGGCGGAGGCCGGGCCGCGTCCGCGAGGGCGTCTCGTGTGGCCGTCAGGCGTTGTAGGGGTCCTGGCCCGAGAGGATCCGGCCGGTCATGGACCTGAGGGCCTCCAGCGCCGTGAGGTAGGTCATCGGGCCGAACGACACCCGTGCCACGCCGAGCGCGGCCAGCCTGCCCAGATCCATGCCGGGCAGGAAGGTCACGTTGACCGGACCGGGGATGGCCTTGACGAGGTCGGCGATCACCTCCTCCGAGGGTGCCAGGATGGGGAAGACGCAGTCGGCGCCGGCTTCGAGGTAGCGGCGGCCGCGTTCGGCGACCTCCTCCACCGAGGCCGAACCGGTCAGGAAGAGATCGATCCGGGCGTTGATCACCAGGTCGGGGCTCGCCGCCCGCAGCGCCGCGATGCGGGCGGCCTGCGTGTCCACGTCGAGCAGGCCGCCCGCGCGATGGTCGCTCTCCTCGAAGTTGAACCCGGCCGCGCCGATGGCGGTGAGCCGCTCGACGAGCTCCGCGGGCGGCAGGCCGTATCCGGCCTCGGCGTCCACGGTCACCGGTACGTCCACCGCACGGATGATCTTGGCCGCGATGTCCAGCATCTCGTCCACGGGGGCGCCCTCGTGGTCGTCGTACCCCAGCATGGCCGAGATGGACGCGCTGGCGGTCGCCAGGGCGGGGTTTCCCGCCTCGGCCACCACGGTGGCGGAGGCCGCGTCCCACACGTTCGGCAGGATGAGCGGGTCGCCGGATCTGTGCAGGTCGCGAAGCAGCGCGGTCCGGGTGTTCGTCATTGGCCGTTCCTTGTCGTCGGGGTCGGTGCGTCACAGGTATGAAGAAATCGAGCCTCCGTTTGTGACAGGATCGCGATGTGATTACCGCCACAGCGGCCCGCTGCCCGGGTGGCCGCTGTGAGCCTCGCAGGGGAGCATAGGCGCGTGCCTCAGGCCCGCCACGCGATCGAGACCGACCGGCTGCGCGCCGCCGACCTGTTCCACGTACTCTCCGGCGATAGTCCGCGTCGGCACGGTCTTCACGCGTCACCGGTCCGGGGGTAGCAGGCGCCGCACGAAGGCGCGGCGCTCGTTCAGCAGCCGGAGCGCCGCGGCCGCCGCGGCTGGGACATCGGCGACATCGGGAACATCGGCCCCGGTCCGGCCGGGCGGGTAGAGCAGAGCGCGTACGCTCGCCTCGAACACTTCCCGCCGATCGTCGAGCGCCTCCGCGTCGGCCCCCGTCATCAGTGCGAAGAAGCCGCCCACCAGCGCACGCATGGCGTACGTCTGATGCGCGAAAGTCCAGTCGTCCCTCGCCAGGCCGTGGGCACGCCACACTTCGAGCAGGTCACGGGACAGGACACCGGGCCCGAGCAGGTCGAGCAGGCGCCGGGTCTCCTCCCGCTCCGTGAGCAGTCCGATCATGTGCACGTCGGCCTCCTGCACCGCACGCACGAACGGGTGACCCAGCAGGGTGGTCCGCATCATCCCCCAGCACAGCCGGTGCGGCCACACGGCGTCGACGTCGGTGCCGAGATCGGAGAGGTGCTCGGCCGCGTCGAGGAAGTCACGGACGATCAGCTCGGCGATCAGGTCTTCCTTGGTCCGCCAGTACAGGTAGAGCGTTCCCTTCCCGATGTGCGCCAGCCGGGTGATCTCCGAGATGCTGATGCTCCGCACTCCGTGGCGGAGCACCAGCTCCCGCGTCACCTTGAGGATGCGTGCGACCTTGGCCGGGTCGTGCCGCACGAGCTCGGTCACCGCGACTCCTTCAGGCTCGGGGTCAAGCTCAGGCCGCGGCGATGTCCGCGTTCTTCGCGATCCTGCCGCGCATGAAGAACTGCCGGACGTAGTGGCCGACGACCGGCCATTCCTCGCCTCGGGTCCAGAAGTGGCGCACGAGAGCCTCGCGGCGGCCCGAGGGATTGAACCACTGCCGCATCGGTTCGGCCGATTCCTGCCATTCGTTGATGACCGGCCGCAGTTTGCGCTCCCACTCGGTCATCGCCGTTGCGAGGTCGTCCGGATGCCGCTGCAACATGGTGCCGAGCAGGTCCGATCCGGCCAGCCCCGCCGAGACGCCCATCCCGGCGTAGAGGGTGACGCACCATGCCGAATCACCGATCAGGACCACCCGGCCCCGGTGCCAGGAGTCCATCCGCACCTGTTCGGCCGAGTCGAAGAGGATGTCCTCCACGGTGTCGGCCTCGTCGAGGACGGCGCCGAGCAGCTTGCCCGTCGGCTGGTCACCGAAAACCTGGCGCAGTCGCTTCGCCGGAGGCAGCCGGAACTCGGCGTCGATGTCGTCGGTGCGGTACGTGAGCATCACCGTGGGGATGATGTCCCGGAACCCGAACACCCACATCGCGCGGCCACGGTCCGGGTCGAACTGCACGGCGGTGTCCTCCTGCGCGAGGCCGGGCAGGGGTTTCGACAGCTGGAACGCACAGGTGATCCCGCCCATCGGGTGCATGTACCGCTCGTGCGGGCCGAACACCAGCCTGCGTACGGTCGACCGCAGCCCGTCCGCGCCGACGACCAGTCCGAACCGTTCGGTCACGGTCTCGTCGCTCAAGGTGTTGTGCAGGGTCACGTCGACGCCGTCGCCGTCCTGTGCGATTTCGGTCGGGACGGTGGAGAAGCGAATCTCGACGTCGCCGGGCAGCGCCTCGAACGCGGCGTCCTCGACCTCGCCCCGGCGCATCATGCGCGGACCGTCCGGGAGATTGCCGAGAATGGCCATGCTGGTCCTGTTACCGTGCCGGTCGACTTCGTAGTGGATGGTATTGGGAGAGGTGTGATCCGTTACGCCGGGTCCCAGCCCCAGCCGCTCCGCGCTGGCGCGTCCCGCTCCCCACAGCAGCACGAAATAGCCGCCCTTTCTGCGCTGCGGCGCCCGTTCGACGATGACGGGCTCCCAGCCGATTTGCCGCAACCGTATCGCCGCCGCCATACCGCTGATTCCCATTCCGACGATTAGCACGCGCCGGTTGTTTTCAGTGTTCATGTCTTCAGTATAGGAAATGACTGACCATTTCCCTTAGCCGGTCAGTAGGTCATATCTCATAGTCGCCGGACCTCACATTTCGTCTCGCTGAATCGTCGGAGACATACTCTCCGAACGCGTCGCCGTTTACGAAGCCCGAAAAGAGCCGACGCGGGACAGAATGATTTAGCCGCGAGCGGATCGACCGCACCCAGGTAGCCGTCGCCATGGATTTTCAGCACCGCTGTGGCGGTTCGCCGCCAGAGGACGGCCGGCCGCGCAGGCCCTTCGGGCAGACAGGCCTTCGACGAGGCGTGATCCGGCCGCCGCATGCCGGTCAGCGGTGCCAGGAGCGCTGCAACTCGTCGCGAACCCGGCGCGCGACCGTGGGCGGGGCGCCACCGGCCGGCGGCAGCGGTGGGGGCGCCGGGGAGGCCGGCGGCACGAGTACGGCCGTCTCCTCCTCCGTGGCCGGTCGCTCGATCTCGGCGAACCCGCCTTCGGGATCACGCACGATCACGCCGGTCTCCACGCCGTGCTCGGCGGTGTGCCGGTCACGCGCCTGCAGGCCCAGACAGATCCACCGGGTGACGACGAACCCCAGTACCGGCCCGGCCACGATCGCGACACGGAAGATCCAGGTCGTGGCGTACAACGAGATCTGGAAGTGCACGGCGATCAGGTCGTTGCCGCCCGCCAGCCACAGCACCCCGTAGTAGACGATGCCGGCCACGCCGAGCGCGGTGCGGGTGGGCACGTCGCGCGGCCGGTCGAGCAGGTGGTGCACGGCACGGTCACGAGTGATCCACCGTTCGGCGAACGGGTAGAGGGCGATGGCGGTGAAGAGCAGCCCGGGCGCGCCCAGCGCGGGGAGCAGCACGCTCATCGACACCGTGTGGCCGAAGACCGTGAGCTCCCACGGCGGCATGATCCGCAGTGCGCCCTCCAGGAAACCCATGTACCAGTCGGGCTGGGAGCCCGCGCTCACCGCGCTCGACACGTACGGCCCGTACAGCCAGACGGGGTTGATCTGGAAGAAGGTGGCCAGCAGCGCCACCACGCCCACCACCCACAGGAAGAACGCCGTCGTCTTGCCGATGAACGTGGGGAAGAACGGCGCGCCGCGCACCACTCGGTCGTTCAACCCCTTGGCGCGAAACTGGGTGTGCGTCTGCCGCCAGGTGATCACCACCGCGTGCAGCGGGATGAGCACGAGCAGCAGGCCGGGGATGAGCAGCACGTGCAGGCTGTAGAGGCGGGAGACGATGTCGTGGCCGGGGAACTCGCCACCGAACAGGAAGGTCGCCAGGTACGTCCCCACGAGCGGTATGGAGATCATCACGCCGTGCAGGATGCGCAACCCGGCGCCCGACAGCAGGTCGTCGGGCAGCGAGTAGCCGAACAGTCCGTTCAGCATCACCAGTGCGAAAAGCGCCACGCCGATCAGCCAGTTCAGCTCACGCGGCTTGCGGAAGGCGCCGGTGAAGAAGTGGCGCAGCAGGTGAACCACGATGGAGGCCAGGAAGAGCAGGGTGGCCCAGTGGTGCATCTGCCGCATTATCAGACCGCCGCGCACCTCGAAGCTGATCTCCAGGGTGGAGGCGTACGCCTGGCTCATCGTCACCCCGCGCAGCGGCACGTAGACGCCCTCGTAGACGACCTCATGCATCGAGGGCTTGAAGAACAGCGTGAGGAAGACGCCGGTGACCAGGACGATCACGAAGGAGTACAGCGCGATCTCCCCGAGCAGGAAGGTCCAGTGATCGGGGAAGACCTTCCGCATGGCCTTCTTCGCGAAGCCGGCCCCACCGACCCTCTCGTCGAGTGCTCGCG
This sequence comes from Streptosporangium sp. H16, assembly GCF_051918855.1. Taxonomy (NCBI): domain Bacteria; kingdom Bacillati; phylum Actinomycetota; class Actinomycetes; order Streptosporangiales; family Streptosporangiaceae; genus Streptosporangium; species Streptosporangium sp. H16. The sequence goes on along the minus strand of NZ_JBPXMD010000005.1, from coordinate 114,086 downwards.
CCAGCGAGTCCGTCCTCATCGTCTTTCCACCTTTGCCTTGACCACGTCTTGCTATCAAGACGAGATAGGTCGGGCGAATGTGATAATCCGGGTGGATTGTTCTTCAAACAGGGCGTTCGGTCGTACCGGGCTCGAACCGCCGGCGGCTCGCGGAGGGTCGTGACCTTCAGCGGCCGGATTCCCGCCAGGCATGGAGTTTGTCCGGATTCACCATCACCCAGATCTGGGTGATGCGGCCGCCGCGGACGGCGAAGGCCAGGAGGCCGTTGACCTCGCCGTTGACATGACTCACCAGACCGGGGCAGCCGTTGACGTTCTCCTCGGTGAGCTCCTGGGCGAACCTGTTCCGGAGCAGGCCGAGAAAGTAGCGCGCCGTCTTCTCGGCACCGAGGATCGCGCGCAGGGCCGCACGGGCCTTCCCCCCGCCGTCGGCGCGCACGGTGACCTCGGGGTCGAGCAGGCTGATCAGGGCGTCGAGGTCGCCGTGCTCGCAGGCGTTCTTGAAGGCGGAGACGACGCTGCGATGCTGGTGGGCGGTCACGGTGCGGCAGCGGTCGGACTGCAGGTGGCGCCGGGCCGAGGCGGCGAGCTGACGGCAGGCCGCCGGACTACGCCCCACGATCTCGGCGATCTCGGTGTGGGGCAGGTCGAAAACGTCGTGCATGACGAAGGCGACCCGCTCGGCGGCGGTGACGGATTCCAGCATGACGAGCACGCCCATGCTGACGGAGTCGTCGAGACTCACCTGCTCGGCGGGATCGCCCGGCCGGGACTTCCCTGCGCTGGTCCACCGGGTCTCGTCCGGGAGCGGTTCGGGCAGCCAGTCCCCCACATACCGCTCCCGGCGCGCCCGGGCCGAATTGAGCTGGTCCAGGCAGATCCTGCAGGTCACCCGCACCAGCCACGCGGCCGGCGACCGAATCTCGCGCCGAGCCTCGTCGGACAGGGCGAACCATCGTGCGAAGGCGTCCTGCACGACGTCCTCGGCGTCGTTGGCGGAGCCGAGCATCCTGAACGCGATGTTGACCAGGGTGACGCGCTCGTCCAGCATCACGGCGGTGTGCTCATCGAAGATCGGGCGCGCGGAGAGAGGGGCCTGCTCCGGGTCAGCCGGCACGACGCTCCTCCCGCATTTCGTTCGGTGTCCTTCTTCTTCTTTGACGGAATAGGACCGCCGGTTGTGATGACGTTCGCGGTACGGCCGGGAAAATTCGCCGTGCGGGCGGCCGGGTGGGCGCTGGACGCGACGGCCGGGGCCGAGACGACGCCGCGCTGGATGACGTGTCGCCGGCAGCGTGGAGGTCGGTTCGACTCGGATGAGAGTCTCGGCCCGGACCGACCGCTCAGCGCTCATATCCGACGGCTGACGTCCTTCCAGGCATGGAGCTTGTCTGGATTCGCGATTATCCAGACGTCGGTGATGCGGTCGTCCCGGACGGCGACGGCCATGACGGCCATGACCTCGCCATCGGCGTAGCCGACCAGGCCGAGGCGGCCGTTGACGTTCTCCTCGACGATCTCCTGGGCGAATCTCCTGTGGAACAGGCCGGCGAAGTACCGCGCGGTCTTCTCGGCGCCGAGGATCGGACGCAGGGCCGCGCGAGCCTTTCCGCCGCCGTCGGCGCGCACGCGGACCTCGGGGTCGAGCAGGCTGATCAGGGCGTCGAGGTCGCCGTGCTCGCAGGCGACCCTGAACGCGGAGACGACGCTGCGATGCTGGTGGGCGGTCACGGTACGGCGCCGGTCGGACTGCAGGTGGCGCCGGGCCGAGGCGGCGAGCTGACGGCAGGCCGCCGGACTACGCCCCACGATCTCGGCGATCTCGGTGTGGGGCAGGTCGAAAACGTCGTGCATGACGAAGGCGACCCGCTCGGCGGCGGTGACGGATTCCAGCATGACGAGCACGCCCATGCTGACGGAGTCGTCGAGACTCACCTGCTCGGCGGGATCGCCCGGCCGGGACTTCCCTGCGCTGGTCCACCGGGTCTCGTCCGGGAGCGGTTCGGGCAGCCAGTCCCCCACATACCGCTCCCGGCGCGCCCGGGCCGAATTGAGCTGGTCCAGGCAGATCCTGCAGGTCACCCGCACCAGCCACGCGGCCGGCGACCGAATCTCGCGCCGAGCCTCGTCGGACAGGCCATACCACCGCGCGTAGGCCTCCTGCGCGACGTCCTCGGCGTCATGCGCGCAGCCGAGCATCCTGAACGCGATGTTGACCAGGGTGACGCGATCATCGAGCGTCACGGTGCCGCGCCCTCGAAGATCAGACTCGGGGAGGGGGCGGCTTGTCCCCGGTCGGGTAGCACCATGGCACTCCTTCGTGATCCAGCCGGGCGCACCACGGAGGATACCTATGTCGCCCTTTGCCCAAGTTATGCCGCTATGTGCCACGTCCATCCCCCATCGCGGGCAAAGAGCTCTTGACGTCGTCCAGACTCAGCGCAGGTGCACGGGCAGGGCGTTGAGCCCGTTCAAGATCATGGATGGGTAGCGGGTCACGGTGCCGGGGCCGGTGTCGAGTCGCAGGGGGGGGGTAGCGGGCCAGCAGTGTGCCAAGGGCGATGCGGGCTTCGACGCGGGCCAGGGACGCGCCGAGGCAGTAGTGCATGCCGTGGCCGAAGGCCGTGTGCGGAGCGCGTTGACGGGTGAGGTCGAGCCGGTCGCCTTCGGGGAAACGGGCCGGGTCGCGGTTGGCCGCCTGCAACGCGATGATCACCGTCTCGCCCGCCTCGATCCTCACGCCGCCCACCTCGATCGGCTCGGCCGCCACGTACGGCATCGTGTTCTGCACCGGACCGTCGTAGCGCAGCAGTTCCTCGATCGCCGCCTCGAGCAGGCCGGGATCGTCGCGGAGCAAGGCGAGCTGGCCGGGGTTGGCGAGCAGCGCGGACACGAGGTCGACCGAGTCGGAGCCGTCGCACGCCGACAGCAGGTCGTCGGTCAGCCGCTGGATCCTCGGGGCCAGCTTTTCGATCCTGCGCCGGGTGAACACCGAGGTCACCAGCTTGCGCAACCGGGCGTGATCCGCCCCGTCGGCCAACAGCATGTGCGAGTAGGCTCCGCGGGCCAGTTCCTGCGGCAACCTGGCCGCGTACGTCCCGTACCGCCGGCCGCCCTTGACCAGCCGTGGGTCGGACAGCAGCGACCGCGCCTCCTCGTGCCCGGTGATCAGCCAACCGACCGGCCCCGAGCGCGCCGTCATCGGATGCGCGGGTCCTGTGCTCAGGAGCTCGGCGTAGATCGCGTCACGCTCACCGTCGCGGACGGCGGTGAACGGGCTGGCGCCTGCGGCGCGTACCGTCAACATACTTTCTTCTCCAACATGTAGATGGCCTGCCGCTACCGGGTCCTGTGGCTGTCGAGCCAATCGATGACGTCGGTGGCCGCGCCGCCCTGACCGCGGGGGGCCAGTACGGAGTAGTGGTCCTCCCCCGGGTAGAGGCGGAACTCGGCCGCGGTGCCGGCCGCGCGAGCGTTGCGAACCGCCTGCTTGGTCACCGCGATCTTGATGGACGGGTCCCGATCGCCCTGGAGCAGCAGCATCGGGGCCGGACTCTTCCCGCGAGGCACGCTCTGCGCGTCCAGCCAGCCTTGCAGCCGCAGCGCCGCCTCAAGGGTCTGCGGGGTGAACTGGTAGTCGTTCAACGTGTCGCCGAGGTCGGCCGAGAAGTCTTCCCAGATCTTCGCGGTGCAGTCCGTTTCCACCTTGGGCAGCATGTCCATCGCCTGATCGCCGAGGAACTGGTCGTAGCGCAGGCCGGGGTGCACCGTCTTCAGACCGTGCAGAGCCAGCAGATAGAAGCCGCGGTCCACCGGAGCGGGCGAACCGTAGTTGTAGGCCTGCCCGACATCGGTCACCGGTGCCAGCCCGACCGTGCCTCGGAAGTCGAGGCCTTTGCCCCAGCTCTTGGAGAGTTCCCCGGCGGCGATGGCGGCCTGCCCGCCCTGGGAGTGCCCGACGGCGAACCACGAGGTCGACAACGTCGAATCGGCCTGCACCGCCGCGCGAACGGCGTCGATCACGCCACGGCCCTCACTGTCGGCCACGATGTAGGGATGCTCACCGGCGGTGCCCAGACCCTCGTAGTCGGTCGCGGTCACCGCGTAACCGGCCTTCAGCAGCTCCGCGACCAGAGCGCTGTAACCGTACAGATCGACCTTGCCGTCCTTGTTCGGCGTGCTGGACGGGGCGCACCGATCGCTGATGCCGCTGGACCCGTGTGCCCATGACACCACCGGCCGGCCTCCCTTGGGAGCCCTGCCCTTCGGGGTGAGGAGCACTCCACTGACCACGATGTCCTCACCGTTCAGCGACCGGGATCGATAGGTGATCCGATCCGCCCGCTTGGTCACCGAGGCGAGCACCGGGTCAAGGTTGGCGATGGCCTTGGCCGACACCAGGCTCCCCGGGCCTTCGGAGCCGCCCGCCGCCCGCACCGTGGTCGTGGCGTTCTCACCGCCGGCATGGGCCGGAAGCGCGATCCCCCCGGAGAGGGTCGCGGCCACGGCCACGCCGAGCGCGGCGGCCCGGAGCGTCTTGGCTTGCATGGGATCATCTCCTGCGTTCGTCCAGTCGCTGTTGGCGAATCTGGAGTCGTTATGAACAACCGTCGCCGTTGGGGCGGAAAAGGATGAGGCCGGCGTGACAGGTCTCACGCAATGTGAGCTCGACCGTCGCCGAGGCCTTTCCGGATCGGCCGTCCACTTCCGTGATCGCACCGCCGCCGACACCGGACAAAAAGACGTGCCAATCCGACTTCAGACAAATCAACAATTCCGATTGATCGGGACATCAGGCTGTCGCCGGACAGCCGTGAACATCGGTGCCACCTCAGCGGAACGAATGAGCTCGCGCCCAGCGATGATCAGGACGTGCGGGTCCCCTCTCCCTGACTCCTCTCGGCTCCTCGCTCAGTACGACGGGACAGCACGGCGTTGTGTGATGATTTTCGAGGTACTGCCGGAAGATCTCGCCGGCTCTCCTGCTTGAGCCGTTGGCGTCCGGTCCGCCCGTGTGCTTGAAACGGTGATCGAGCCGATCGTCGGTGAGCCGGCGCCGCGCCGCGGCCCGCACCTTGCAGAGCGTTCCGTGGATGTCCGTCCGGTCTCAATGCTCGGCGTGGTGGTCGGGCGTCGAACTCGGGGGCTCCATTGACGGCGGACGCGGAGGTTCGTCCACGCCAAACGCGACATCGCCGGCCGGCTCCCGCACGCACCTTACTCGGAGGCCCCCTGCGTCGTCGTTAGGGTATGAGCCTCACGCAACTGTGGAAAGTCCGCCTCTCGCGCGGCGGCCACGCGGACGTAGTGCCGGACCGCGCCTCCGGAACGACCCGGGCGGCCGACGGCGTGCCCCGCGGCACCGTACTCGACGCCCGGCCTGGCGCCCGGCGCGACGAGATCGACGCCCGGCACGTTCGCCGGACGCCGGTCCGGGAACGCCGCCGCGCCGGCGCCCGCCTCTGGGCCGGGCCCGTTCGTTGTCGTCGTGTGCGTCATGTTTGAGCCGCACCGGCCTGCGCGCTGTGCCGACGCGGGGATCAGCGCGATCGTGGGTGAGCGGCGGCTGCTGGGCGAGGTCGCCGAGCGTCTGCTCGGTTCGGCGCGCGAGGCCGAGGACGTGGTGCGGGAGACCTATGCCCGCTGGTACGCGATGCCGGAGGACATGCAGGAGGAGGTCGGCTGGCCGACTGCCTGGCTCGTCAGCGTCACGAGCCGCCTGTGCTGCGACCGGCTGAACAGGGCACGTCCGAGTTCGCCGCACGCGACCGAGCGCCCGCGTTCCGGGGAAGGCGCGGCCGGCGGCCGGCCGGCGGGCCCCTGGGCGCCCGAGCACCGGCATGACCACATCGTCCAGGTGTTCAAAGACGTTTGCGAGGGGATGGACGAGGTCTCCGGCTTGACCGCCCTGCTCGCCCCTGACGTCATCGTGATCACCGATGGCGGCGGCCGGGTACGTGTCCCGCTGCAGCCGGTCAGCGGCACCGAGCAGGCCACGCGCTACATCCTCGACCTGTTCGGCGGGCAGGCCGATGTGACCCTCGTGGAGACGTCGGTCAACGGCGGGCCGGGGCTCATCGTCCGCGTGGCCGGCACCACGGCTGCGGTCGTTGTCCTGCACCTCTGCGGGGGCCTCATCTCGGACGTGTGGATCGTGATGAACCCCGACAAACTCGGCGCGTTTCGAGAGCATGAGGACCCTCCGGCGGGCACAACGCGGACATGATGACGTGAGCCTTGGGCGACGTCGTCCAGGGCTCATGTTCTCACGAGGAAACCGGTCGTGCCGGTCCCGCCTGTTTCCCTCGCCGGCCGTGTGTGAGGACGAAGGCTCTCGCATGTCCTCACACACGGCCATGCCGTCCCGTCATTAGGTGGAGAGCCTGAAAGGAGACAGGCGGCGGCAAAGCACATTCTGATCGTGGGTGGCGGGTGTGTCGGCACGCACAGTGCCATGAGGCTGCGTAAGCTCATCCGTTCCGGCGAAGTGAGCGTCACGCTGGTGAACCCGCGTGGCTCCGTGAACGACCGATCGCCCCTTGCCGACGTGGCCGGCGGCACGGCCGGGCCGCGCTTCGTGGCCGCCTCGCCCGGAGAGGTGCCCCAGGAGGTGCGGGTGCTGACCGGGCAGGTCACGCCGACAGCCCACGAGGCCCGCGCCGCCGAATTCCGGCCGGCCCAGGGACCGCCCAGGGTGATCTTGTACGACATCCTCGTCGTCACGACCGGCCTGAGCACCGGAGGGCCGCCCATCCTGGGTCTGGCGGAACACACGATCGGCTGTAAGGACGGCTTCGAGACCGTACACCTGCGCAACCACGTGCTGACCCAGATCTCGGCCGCCTGCACCGACGATGAACAGGTGAGGCGCAGGGCGCTGACGTTCGTGGTGGTCGGGGGCGGGTTCTCCGGCGTCAGGGCACTGGCCGAGATGCAGGTACTGGCCGAGGAGGCCCTGACCGACCACAAGACGATCGATCTCACCGACCTGAGCTGGACCCTGGTCGAGGCCGGTGCCGACCTCCTGCCCGGACCGCGGGAGATCCTCGCCCGCCGCACCGCGGACGTGCGGCTCGGCACCCGGCTGACATCGGCGGCCGACGGGGTGGCGGTGCTCTCGGACGGGACGAAACTCAACGCGGGCACCCTGGTCTGGGCCGCGGGTGAGCCGCCGAGCTCGCACATGGCCGAGGGCGGGTTGCCGGTGGACCACGGCGGCCGGCTCGTCACCACCGAGTACCTGACGGTGGCGGGCGTCGCCGACGCGTTCGCGGCCGGTGAGGGCGCCGTCGTGCCGGACCTGACCCGGCCGGGAGAGTTCGTCGTGCCCGGCGCCCGGCGCGTGGTACGGCAGGCTCGGTTGCTGGGGCGCAACCTGGTTGCGTACGGGGCAAGCGGCTCAGGCCGTACCGCCACACCGCTTGGTTTCGATGAAGTCGGCACCTCACCACGGGTTACGGCCGCGATGCGTGCCGGAGCCCGGCTGACGCCGAGCTCCGCCGCCGTGCGCCGTTCCACCACGCGGTCACCGGGCCCCAACCGGCCGCTGATCAGGCCGTCGAGCACGGCCCGCCGGATCTGATCACGAAGCGGGAGTCGTGTGACAGGTTTCACTGGTCCACTTGGAGACGAAAACATCAAATGACCGATCATAGGATGTTTAATGGTGGTATGGAGAAGGACGTCGACCCGCAGGAAACCGCGGAATGGCTGGAGTCGCTGGAGGCGGTCCGCCGGGCGGCAGGCCCCGAACGGGCCGAGTACCTGCTGAAGCGGCTGGCCACGAGCAGCCGGTACATCAACACCGTGCCGACGTCCGAGGAGCCCGGCTACCCCGGTGACCTCGAACTAGAGGAGCGGATCGCGGCCTACGACCGGTGGAACGCGGCGGCGATGATCACCAGGGGCAGCCGGCTCGGGCTCGGCGGCCATCTGGCCACCTACGCCTCGGCCGCCTGGCTGTACGAGGTCGGATTCAACCATTTCTTCCACGGCGGCCGCGACCAGGTGTACTTCCAGGGCCACGCGTCCCCGGGCATCTACGCCCGCGCGTTCCTGGAAGGACGGCTGACCGAGGGGCAGCTCGACCTGTTCCGGCGCGAGCCCGAGGGCGGGTTGCCGTCGTACCCGCACCCGCGGAGCATGCGCGAGTTCTGGCAGTTCCCCACGGTGTCCATGGGCCTCGGGCCGCTCAACGCGATCTACCAGGCCAGGTTCAACCGCTACCTTCACAACCGCGGCATCAAGGACACCTCGCTCAGCCACGTATGGGCCTTCCTCGGCGACGGCGAGATGGACGAGCCCGAGTCCACGGCGGCCCTCACCCTGGCCGCCCGCGAAGGGCTGGACAACCTGACCTTCGTGATCAACTGCAACCTGCAGCGGCTCGACGGGCCGGTGCGCGGCAACACCCGCATCGTGCAGGAGCTCGAAGGCGTCTTCAGGGGCGCGGGCTGGCACGTCGTCAAGGCGCTGTGGGGCGCCGAATGGGACGGGCTGCTCGGTTCGGACGAGCTGCTGTCCCGGCTGGGCGAGATGCCGGACGGGCAGTTCCAGACCTTCACCACCTCGACCGGGGACTACATCAGGCGGCAGCTGTTCCACGGGCTGGACGTGCCGTACTCCGACGAGGACCTGCGGCGCATCGTCGGCGGCTCGCGGGCCGGCCACGAGCCGCGTAAGGTGCACGCCGCCTACCGCCGGGCCCTCGACCACCGGGGCGCGCCTACGGTGATCCTCGTGCAGACCGTCAAGGGGTGGACGCTCGGAGCCGGCGTGGAGGCGCGCAACGCCAACCACCAGATGAAGAAACTCACCCAGGAGGAGTTCCGGGCGCTGCGCGACCGGCTCGGGCTGCCGGTGCCGGACGAGGCGCTCGACACGGACCTGCCGCCGTACCTGCACCCCGGGGCCGACTCGCCCGAGGTCCGCTACGTGGCCGAGCGCCGCCGGGCACTGGGCGGGCCCATCCCTCGCCGAACCGTCTCCCACCGGCCACTGCCGGCGCCGGCCGAGGGGCCGTTCCGGGCCCTGGAGAAGGGGTCCAAGCAGCCGATGGCCACCACGATGGCTTTCGTCCGCCTGGTCAAGAACCTCATGAAGGAGCCGGAGACCGGGCGCCGCTGGGTGCCCATCGTGCCCGACGAGGCCAGGACCTTCGGCATGGAGTCGCTGTTCCCCACCGCCAAGATCTACTCGCCGCTGGGCCAGCGTTACGAGTCGGTCGACCGGGACCTGCTGCTGTCCTACCAGGAGGCGGTCGACGGACAGCTCCTGATCGAGGGCATCACCGAGGCGGGATCGATGGCGTCGTTCACGGCCGCCGCCTCCAGCTACGCCACCCACGGCGAGGCCATGATCCCGTTCTACATCTTCTACTCGATGTTCGGCTGGCAGCGGACCGGCGACCAGATGTGGGCGCTGGCCGACCAGCTCGGCCGCGGATTCCTGATCGGCGCCACCGCGGGACGGACCACGATGACCGGCGAGGGGCTGCAGCACGGCGACGGGCACTCCCAGCTGATCGCCTCGACCAACCCCGCGTGTCTCGCCTACGACCCCGCCTTCGGCTACGAGGTCGCGGAGATCGTGCGCGAAGGGCTTCGGCGCATGTACGGGCCCGACGGCGAGGACGTCTTCTACTACCTCACCCTCTACAACGAGCCGCTCCCCCAGCCCGCGATGCCCGAGGGCGTGCGCGAGGGCATCCTCAAGGGCATCTACCGGTACTCCAGCGGCGGTGGCCAGGCCCATCTGCTCGCCAGCGGCACCGCGATCCACTGGGCGCTGGCCGCGCAGCGGCTGCTCCGGGAGGAGTACGGCGTGGGCGTCGACGTCTGGTCGGTCACCTCGTGGAGCGAGCTGCGCCGCGACGCGATGACCTCCACCGCGGTGCCCTACCTCCGGCAGGCCCTGGCCGGGACCGAGGGCCCGGTGATCGCGGTCAGCGACTGGATGCGCGCCGTACCGGATCAGATCAGCCCGTGGATCGACCGGCCGTGGACCTCCCTCGGCACCGACGGGTTCGGCCTCTCCGGCACCCGGGAGTCCGTACGCGAGCACTTCGGTGTCGACCCGCGTTCGATCGCCGACGCCGTGCTCAAGTCCGTCGAGGAGGCCGGCCGGAGATGACCGGCCCGGCTTCCCCGCTCCGAGGGGCCCGGTGCGCCGCTGCTCCGGGCCCCTCGGAGCGTGCGTGACGCGCGTCCCTTCCCCGCCTCTCCTTCCCGGACTCTTAGCGTGATGTCCGATACCCGACCTCCCGCTCAGCCAAGGGTGCGGGCGATGAGGACGGCGACGTCGTCCTCGAAGGACTCGCCCGTCAGGGCGTCGAGCACCGCCGTGCACAGATCCGGCGCCAGGCGGGTCGTCCGGGCCAGGATGTCGCCCAAGCGTCCCATTCCCGCCTCAAGGTCGTCCGTGCGGCTCTCGATCAGGCCGTCGGTATAGAGAACGATCAAGCTGCCCTCGGCGAGATACAGGTCGCGGGATCGGTAGGAGCACAGGCCGAGGCCGATCGGGGTGCCGGTCGGCAGACGGGGGAAGGTGACCTCACCGGCCGGGTCGACGATGGCGGGGGGCGGGTGACCGGCGCTGGCCATGGTGCAGTGCCGGCTGGCCGGGTCGTAGACCGCGTACAGGCAGGTGGCGGCCATGACGTCGGGCCCGCTGCCATCGGCCGCGCTCTCCTCCTCGATCATGTGCGCGATCACATGGTCGAGGTGGGTGAGCACCTCGTCCGGCGGAAGCCCCAGGTGGGCGAGGGTGCGTACGACGGTGCGCAGGCGTCCCATCATGGCGGCGGCGGAGAGGCCGTGGCCGGTCACGTCGCCGATGACCAGGGCGAGGTGACCGTTGGGCAGGGGAATCACGTCGTACCAGTCTCCTCCGACGCCCGCGTGGATGTCGGAGGGCCGGTAACTCGCGGCCACCTCGAGCGTGCCGCCGCCGCACAGGGCACGTGGCAGCAGATGGCGTTGCAGGGCCAGGGCGGCGGTGTGCTCACGGGTGTAGCGGCGGGCGTTGTCGATGCTCAGCGCGGCGCGGGCGGCCAGCCCCTCGGCCAGCATGAGGTCGTCCATGCCGAACGGCTCGGAATCGTCGGTGCGGACGAACACCACGATGCCCAGGATGTCACCGCGAGCCAGAAGCGGAACGATGATCAGACTGTGTACCCCGGTGCTGTGAATGATCTCGGCTCGGTCCGGGTCCGCGTCGAGCCAGGTGCCTGGCGAGGCGTCCAGCGCGGGTTCGAAGTACGACGCGCGTGAGGACATGACCTTCACGAAGGGAGACAGGGGAGGCACGAACACGGCGTCCCCGAGCTCCCACAACGATTCCCGGCGTCCGGGGTGGCTCGACGCCTTGCCCGCGCGGCGGAAGACGGGAATGCTCGTGTCCGAGGCGGCCAGCCGGCGCAGAGGTTCGTCGTCCGGCAGGACCGACTCGGCGAGATCGACCGTGACGTAGTCGGCCAGCACCGGCACGGCCAGATCGGCCAGTTCCTGCGCGGTCTTGCTGACGTCGAGCGTGGCGCCGATCCGGACGCCCGCTTCGAGAAGCAGCGATAACCGCCGGCGCGCCGTGGTGTGGGTGATGTCGTGAACCAGTGAGCAGACGACCGGCGATCGGCCGTCCTCACCGTCGAGGCGAAAGATCGAGACAGAGAAGGTACGGCCCTCGCGCTCGTCCGCCGAGGGCCGGGAGAACTCCTTGGCGACCAGGGCGCTACCGTCGGAGAGCACCTGTCGCAACGCGCCTGCCGGCACGACCTCCTCCAGCGAGCCGGTGGCCCGGCCGGGGACAAGGGTCGCCCGCAGGCGTCGTGCCGTCTCGTTGCGCCCGACGCATCGAAGGTCATCGTCCCAGAGCGACAGGGCCGCACGGGACGGTCCGAAGAAGGGCTCCAGCACCTGGCCCTCCGGCTGGCCGGCGTGCGCCGGCGTCGCCGACAGGAGCCAAGCGGTTCCTCCGTCCCGCAAGTCCAGCCGCCAGGCGTCGAGGCGCAGCAGGAGCGGTCGGCCGTCGCGGTGCCGGGCTTCGACGAGGCCCGACCAGTGGTCCTGGTGAGCGTACCCGCGAGCCCAGGTGGACACCTGGGCCGCGCGATCCCCGGGCATGAGCAGGTCCACGCCGCGACGGCGGAGAACATCGCCGGTACGGTGGCCGAGGAGGTCTTCCGCGGCTCGCGTCCACCTGATCACGGCGCCATGGGCGTCGAGCAGTGCGATCGCTGGAGTCGTCACCGTTACGACACCCCGCCGTCGGCACCACCGTGACCGGCCGTGTGACCGGCCGTGTGACCGGCACGGGCCGCGAAGGTGCTCCACGACACCTCCGGGACGTCGACGAAGGCGGTCCGGGCCGTGTCCGGCCGCGTCCGCCGGCTGCGCAAGATCATGACCATGTGCTCCGGTTGCTCGTCCAGCCGCTGAAGAGCCGTCGCCGCGCAGTCGATGTCGACCGTCATACGCCGCACCGAGCCGGAGGGCGGCCGGGCGCTCGCCGTGGTCCGGCCAGGTAGGGCGCGGAGTCAGGGACAGTGATCGCCGATGACGGCGTGATGGCTCGCATGTCATCCTGACGACGCAGCCTGGACATTTGTCAGCCGATTTCCGCATAACAATGTAAAGTTTTGTTTACTTCGGCCGGGATGGGCGGCGCAAAGCCGCCTCGCGAGCCGGGCCCCGGCACGTCGTCCCCACTGCCGGGACGCGCCCCCGCTGCCGACGACGATCGGGCGGCGGTGTGCGCCGGCCCACGGGACCCCCTCCGATGAGAGGACGGCGGCGGGCGGGTACGGCTCCTCACATTCGCGCCGGCAATATCGTCATAGGGGCATGACAGACGCAGTACGGCGGAGGGTGTGGATCCTTGACGACACGGCTCCCGCCGAGCGCCGGACCCTGTTGGGGCTCGCCTATCGGATGCTCGGTTCCGCGCACGACGCCGAGGACGTCGTGCAGGAGGCGTATTCACGCTGGTACACGATGGCCGAGCAGGAGCGGCGCGAGATCAAGTCGCCCATCGCGTGGCTGAGCAAGGTGACGAGCCGGATTTGCCTGGATCACCTGACCTCGGCCAGAGTGCGGCGCGAACATTACGTGGGCGAGTGGATACCCGAGCCTCTGCGCGACCACGGCGCCTGGACCAGCGCCGCCGGCCCGGTGGACGACCCCGCCGACCAGATGATGCTGCAGGAGTCCGTCAGCATGGGCATGCTGACGGTGCTGGAGACGATCACACCCGCCGAACGTGTCGTGTTCGTGCTGCACGACGTCTTCGGTATGCCGTTCACCGAGATAGCCGAGGTGGCCGGCCGCAGCCCGGCGGCCTGCCGCCAGCTCGCCGTCAGCGCCCGACGCAGACTGTCCGGGGAACGGGCCCGCCCGGCGGACGACGTCGAGCGGCACCGCGAGGTCATCTCCGCGTTCAGGCAGGCCTGCGAGAGCGGGGACATCGACGCTCTGGTCGCCACGCTGGATCACGGCGTGGTCGTTCATTCCGACGGCGGAGGCAAAGCGCACGCCGCCCTGCGCCCGGTCGTCGGCGCCCAGAAGGCGGCCCGTCTGTTCCTCGGCCTGCTACGCAAGCAACCGGGTATGGAACTCAGCGAAGAGGACGTCAACGGACGGCCCGGCGCCGTCATCCGCAGGGGTGGCGTCACCGTGGTGGTGATCGCGACCGAAACCCGCGCCGAGGTGCTCACCCGGGTGTGGATGGTCGTCAACCCCGACAAGCTGCACGCCTGGACAGGCCAGGGCACCGGCTGAAACACCCGTGCCTTCCCGCGGGCTCGTGGCCGGAGCGTGCCGCCGACTCCACCGGCGCCAAGCCGCATGGTGGCACCACGCCGGTGCCGCGCCGGAGAGGGCCCGCTGCCGTGAGTCCGCGGCTGAGTCCGTGGCTCTCCGCCGGACGGCCGCCGACGCTTCCCCGCCTTTCGCGCGAAGCGCCGGGGGCCCGGTGCTCCGATGACCTCAGGCAGCGTACAGCGGCTGCCCCGGCGTGCGGATCCGGTGCCGGTACGGCCGGCGTGAGCCGTAGCCGAGGGAGGCCGCGACGTTGTCGCCTGCCAGCCTGCCTTGACACAGCGCATGCTGCCCGCTCATCGGGGCGATCCTGCCGCGCCTGGTGGGGTCGGGGACGGCGGCCACATCGCCGCAGGCGTAGACGTTCGGAACGCCGGGTACGGCGAGGTGCTCGTCCACCCTGATCCTGCCCTGCTCGGCCGCCAGTCCGAGGTTGACCACGAGCGGATCGGGGCGCACCCCGAAACTCCACACGATCGTGCGGGTGGGAACGAACTCGCCGTCGGTGAGCCGCAGTCCCCGGGAGGTGAGCTGGCCGATCGAGGTCCGCGTCCGGACCTCCACGCCCCGCGACCACAGCACCCGCGCCGTGGTCCTGGACAGGCGGGGCCGCATGTCGGGCAGCAGCCGCTCGGCGGGATCGGCCAGGATCCAGCGGATCGGTTGCCGGTGCAATCGCGAACAGCGACGGGCGATCGACTGGGACAGCGACTGCCCGGCCGAGGCTGCCGCCGTACCCGCGTATCCCGCGCCGAGCACGACGAACGTGCAGCACGCCGCGCGTTCGAAGGGATCGGTGCTCGCGGCCGCCAGGGAGAGCTGCCGGTGGATGTGGTCGCGCAGTCGGAGGGCCTGGCCGACGTTGTGGAAGCCGACGCTGTGCGCCGAGATCGTGGAGGCGTGGGCGACCTCGCTCACGCCTCCCGCCGAGATGATCAGCCGGTCGTAGTCCAGCACGCCGCGCTCGTAAAGGACGCGCCGGGCGTGGGTGTCGATGTGGGTGACCGTGCCGAGCACCACTCGCACCTGCGGCAGCGTCGCGGCCAGCGGCCTGCTCACCCGACCCGGGTCGAGGACGCCCGTCATCAGCTGCGGGAGCAACTCCGGGGGCAGCGTGACGGCGGCCGGATTGACCAGCACGATCTCCACGTCGCCGCCCACCTTGCGGGACAGGGTCAGCGCCGCCTGGTATCCGGCGACCCCGGCTCCGACGATCACCACCTGCGGCCTGTTCGGTGTCACTGTCATCTCCCCGAGGTGATCGTCGGCTCCCGGCGCTCCTGCCGCGCCGGTGCCAGCCGTTCGTGGTACCCGCCCTCCGGGAATCGGGTGATGATCCCGGTCTCCACCCCGTGCTCGGCCACGTGGCGATCCGCCTGCTGGAGCGCGAGGCAGATCCACCGGGTGACGATGAAGGCGACGACGGGGCCGGTGACCACGGCGAACCTGAAGAAGATCGTCACAGCCTCGACGGTGAGGTGGAACCAGAGGGCGATCTGGTCGTTGGCCGCGGCCGCCCACAGCAGGCCGTAGAACGTGACGCCGGCGACCGCGACGGCCGTCCTCACCGGCGCCCCGCGCGGCCGATCGAGCAGGTCGTGCGCGAGCGTCTCGCGGACCGTGCGGCCCGCTTTCCTGGGCCGGCCCAGTGCGTCGCGGTGGCCGCGCCGTGAGACGAGGAAGCGCTCGGCCGCCGGGTAGGCGGCCAGGGCGGTGAAGAAGACCCCGGGTATCACCAGTGCGGGGATGAGGACCGCGAGGCTGAGCGTATGGTCGCCGATGGTGAGTTCCCACCCGGGCATGATCCGGAGGGCGCCGTCGAGGAACCCCATGTACCAGCCGGGAACCGAGCCCGCCGAGATCTGCGTCGGCTTGGCGGGACCGTACAGCCATATGGGGGCGATCTGGACCCCGAGCCCGAGGATGACCAGCATGCCGACCGTCGCGAGCGCCATCGTCGGGCGCGCACTCCGCCGCGCCGGCAGCGAGGCGACGAACCGGGAGTGGCCGTGCCGCCGCACCAGCAGTTCACGGGCGATCAGCAGTGCGGCCACGACGACCGCGACCAGCAGGTGCCCCCCGTACATGACCGGAACGACCCTGTCACCGGGGAAGTCCGGGCCGAACAGCAGCGACAGCGCCCAGGTGCCGACCACGGGGACGGATTGCGCGACCGACATGATCAGCCACAGGCTGCCACCCGACAGTATGTCGTCGGGCAGGACGTTGCCGGTCTCGCCCGCGGCCATGCCCAGTGCCAGCAGCGTCACCCAGATCAGCCACTGCCCGGTGCGCGGGCGGCGGAACGCGCCGGTGAGGAACATGCGCAGCAGTTGCGACACGACGGCCGCCACGAAGACGAGCGCCGCCCAATGGTGCATCTGGCGGATGAGCAGGCCGCCGCGCAGCTCCAGGCTCAGATGCATGGTCGAGTCGAACGCCTTGCTGACCAGGAGTCCACGCAGCGGGCCGTAGGGGCCGTCGTAGGTCACCTTGGACATGCCGGGGTCGTAGAACACCATCAGCACCGCCCCGGTCACCATCAGAACGACGAATGACCAGACGGCGATCTCCGCGAACATGAATGACCAGTGCGAGAATTGAAATGAGCGGCGCTTGGCCGTCGAGGAAAGCATTCGTGCCCCTAACTTTGCCTTACTCACACGACGAAACAGAGCCGACGGTTGTGACAGCGAGGGCGCGCCGACGACGGTGATAAGCGTCACTGCCGCCGGACCGGCGTCATAAGGGCTGGACGTGCCCGCGCTGGCCCCCGCGCGGGCACCGAAAAGGCACCCCACAGCCGAATCCAGGAGGAGTACGCCCGGTGCCTGTCTCACCGGCTCACCGGAAACTCCCGCACCCGGACATCGCTACTCGATGCCCCTTGAATCACATTCCCTCGCCCTTGTGCCCGGCCGGACCCGGGCAGCCCTTCACCCGGCTGCCGGCCTGCCCGCGGCGTCAGGTGCCGATGCGGGGCGGCGTGGCGGTCCCGTGGACGCGCTTGGCATGGCCGGTGTAGAGGCGGCGCGCGATGACCGGCATGAGCAGGCGGAGCGGCCCCGGGACCTCCATGAGCACCCTCCTGACCACCCCGGGATCGCCCTCGTACATCACCATGCCGAACACGAGCGGCAGTTCCTTCTTCGGGGTCTTGGCCACCCCGTGCTCGCCGAGCTGGTTCCACTCCGCGGCGGTGATGTACTTCTCGGCCAGCGGCAGGATCTCCTTCTCCTCCATCCTCATGTGCTCCAGGATCACGGTCAGCAGCCCGTCGAAGACCTCCGCGAGTTCGGCACCGCCCCGCCCGGTGGAACGCCAGCCCGGAAGGAGCCCTGTCACCTGCGCGTGGGCCTTCTCGATGGCGTGGTGCTGCTCCTCCATCACCGGCACGATGGCCGCGGTCTCCTCGCCGCCGCGCTCGAGGAGCTTCGGCCACAACACCTGGTCCTCGCCCTCATGGTGCAGGTGCAGGACGCGGCACACCAGCTCGGCGTGGGCTCCGACGACCCCGGCGCGCCGGACGTCGCCCGGCTCGACGTCGGAGACGAGCCTGGGGAGCAGCTTGAACTCGCGGCGCATCGCGGTGTGTGCCATGTACATATCGCGAACATCGGCCATGGGCTCTTCGGCGATCGGATGCATCGAAACCTCAATAGATCGTTTTATTGGACTTGATTTCAAGCGATGCGGGGGCGGGAAGCATTTCTCCTTGATCGCTGGTAATCGGCGAAGAGGTCGGCCATTGACGACAGTAAGGAATCCCGACGAAGTGAATCGCTCTGTGTAAGTGCTGTTCGTCACACGTGAGAATTGAACAGCGCCCTGGATCGTCGCAGGTCGCGTACGGCCTCGCGGTCAATCGAGGTGAGCGGGCGGACCCTGACCTCCACCCCGTCGGAGAGCTTGACCCCGCACTCCATCGCCCCCTTTCGCGCTCTTCACCCAGTACGACGACACAGGGCGGTGCTTTGTGATGATCTGGTCGGGGGCGCTGCCGACGACTCCTCGAACCCGAGCCGTCCTTCACCCTCGTCCGTGAACGCGCCCCGATGCCGCCGGGAGATCATTCGAAGGCGGACCGGATGACGCGTCCGATTCTCGGCCGGCCGGCCGTTGCCCACGGGGGCCCCGCCGACCGTGTCGAGGTTGAGGAGCGTGTGAACGGCCCACCCGACACCCTTGGTCATTCGCATGCCCCGGGACCTCACGCCGCCGACGGGTAACGCGAGCTGTGACGATCCCCACACCGCGGGTAGTCCGACCCGTCTCGGATCGTGGACATTCATCCGGCACCATCACACGGGGATGTCCTGTCTCGTCGTGTTGGGTAAGAGCGCGGAGAGGCTCGTCCACCACCGGGCATCGATCCGCCTCGTCACGTCAACTGGAACGGGAGCAGCGGTTTGATGTCCCTGAAGAACAGCAAGAAGGTTGGCCCAAGCGTCGCTGCGGCCGATGTGCTGGTTTCGGCGATCACGGCGGGCACTGCCGAGCCGGCTTTCGCGTCCATACCGGCAGCCGGGAACGGCCAACCCTGTGCCCGGCCACCTGTGCGGCGCCCCGACCGACTCGCCCACAGCCCTGGCATCGAGTGCGCAGGACGTCAAGGCCGTTGGCAGGTGCACGCCGGACCGGGGTCTCTCGCCCCGGGGCGAAAAGGGGAAATCCCCGTCCTGCCTCGACCAGGGGTTCCGCCATATCACTGGGACACCTGGACCAGCAGGGGGTGCAGTGGAGTGAACACGTGAAGATGTCCAGTGGGGTCGAGTGGGCGCTGCACTGCTGTGTCGTCCTGACCACGGTGCGAGAACCGGTGCCGGCCGCGCGGCTGGCGCGATTGCACGACGTCTCCCCCAGTTACCTCGCCAAGCAACTTCAAGCCCTCTCACGTGCCGGACTCGTCCACTCGGTCCAGGGCAAGGCGGGCGGCTACCTCCTCACCCGCTCCCCCGAGCTGATCACGGTGCTCGACATCATCGAGGCCGTCGACGGGCCAGGCCCGCCCTTCGTCTGCACCGAGATCCGCCGGCGCGGCCCGCTGGCCGCCGCGCCACAGGCCTGCACCACGCCCTGTCCCATCTCCCGCGCCATGGCCGGCGCCGAGACGGCCTGGCGGGAGACCCTTCGCTCCATCTCCGTGACCGATCTGGCCCGCGACGTCGGCTCCGACCTCGGCCCCGGCGCACTGGCCGGGATCAGGACCTGGTTGGAAGCGGACGAGGCCGAACCGGAATCCCTGGCCTATGGCTTTCAAGCGATTTGAGCCGTCCCGGCCCTTCGCCCAGAAAAGCGCCCTTGAGCTGGAAGGATCGACGACCGTGGTGGACACCCAGTACGAAAACCTGCTGCGGCTGGTGCTCACCACCGGGACGGCCAAAGCCGACCGGACGGGCACCGGCACCCGAAGTGTCTTCGGGCACCAACTGCGTTACGACCTCTCGCGGGGATACCCGCTGATCACCACCAAGAAAGTGCTCATCAGGCCCATCGTGTACGAACTGCTGTGGTTCCTGCGTGGCGACTCGAACATCGGCTGGCTGCACGAGCACGGCGTCACCATCTGGGACGAATGGGCCGACGCGGATGGCGAACTCGGCCCGGTCTACGGCACACAGTGGCGCTCCTGGCCCGCCCCGGACGGCGGGCACATCGACCAGATCAGCGACGTTCTCGACGCTCTGCGCCGCGACCCGGACTCCCGCCGGATGATCGTCTCAGCCTGGAACGTCGCCGAGCTGACCAAAATGGCACTCGCGCCATGTCATGCCCTCTTCCAGTTCCACGTCGCCGGCGGCAGGCTCTCCTGCCAGCTGTACCAGCGCAGCGCGGACCTGTTCCTCGGCGTCCCGTTCAACATCGCCGGTTACGCCCTGCTCACGCACATGGTGGCGCAGCAGGTCGGCCTTGAGCCAGGCGACCTCATCTGGAACGGCGGTGACTGCCACATCTACGACAACCACGTCGAGCAGGTGACCGAGCAGCTCTCGCGCACCCCTTTCGAGTTCCCCAGACTGCGTCTACGTCAAGCCGGCTCGCTTTTCGACTACACCTACTCCGATGTGAAAATGCTCGACTACCGGCATCACCCGGCCATCAAGGCGCCGGTGGCGGTATGAACGCAGGGCGACGGGCAGATCCCTCTGACCATGCCCGAGATCGGCCGCTTACTCGCCGTACTCGTCCTTCACCCGACCCGGCGGATCAGCGAGATCCTGCGCTGGTCACAATGGCGACGCCGTCATCAAGCCCAGGCCCGGCGATCTCACTACCAACGCAGATCCCAACCATGATCTCAAAGTGTCACTGGAGTACTAGGTCTGGGTGCCCACCGGGCTCGCGGAGGTCTTGGTCTTGAGCCGGTTGGCGTTGTCGTAACCGTAGGTCCAGGTGCGCCCGGTCACCGGGTCGCTCGCGGTTTCGAGCCGGTCGGCGGCATCCCAGGCGTAGGTCGCCGTCCCCACGGGGTCGACGCGCTGGATGAGGTTGCCGGTGGCGTCGTAGACGCTGGTCCAGGTCCGATCCGCGGCGTTCGGAGGAGCGGTGGTGGCTGGCTCGATGACAGACTCGACCAGGCCGAGACCGTTGTAGATGGTCCAGGTGGCATTGCCGCGGCCGTCGGTGGTGCGGGTGCGCGCCCCACTCGCGTCGTAGCCGAACGTCGAGGTGATCGACGGAGACCGGTTCGACCAGAGAGGTCAACGGAACAGCGGCCCGTCGCCAGCCGCGCCATACCGGTCGATGTGCGCCCGCAAGAGCAGCCGCGTCGCCGCCGGATCGGTGCGCAGCTGTTTCGGCGTCCCTGAGAAGACGAGGCCGCGCAGCTCGCTCACCGGTTTGGCCGTAGTGAGGACGCTGACGGCGATGTCGACCACGAAGGCCGTCCCGGCGGCGACGAACGCCGCTCCTTGCCCGGGCGGGGAGATCGCGCCGAGCTCGTTGGCAGTCATCGAACGGGTGGCCATCGCCCGCTGCACCTCGACGAAGTTCGTGGTCCAGTAGCCGAAGGAGAGCACGAAGCCCAGGCCGAACACGATGCCGACGACTGACAGCGCCGAGCTGCTGAATCCGGCCGGCTCGTTGCCCACCCAGAAGTTGAGCTGCTCGGCGCCGCCGCCGACAGCCGTCCGCACCCTGTCGATCAGCCCGTTGACACCGCCAACGCGGTGCAGCCCGATGAGGGTGAGCGGTCGTACTCGATGAAGACGACGGCCGAGCCCACGCCGACGGCGAGCTCGCGCACGAGCCGGTCGTGGGTGCCCGCGTTGCCGATGACCCAGCCGCCGCCGTGCACGTACAGGACGACGGGGAGCGTGCCCGTCTCTAGCCGACCGGCTTGACGATCCGCACCCGCACGTTGCCGGCCTCGGCAGGGACGATGATCCACTTTTCGTCTACGTCCGGCTTGGCGATCGGGGCGGCCTGCAGGTCGTCGAGGACCTTGCGGGCGCCCTCGAGGCCGAGCTCGTACAGGAACGGCGGCTTCGACGTGACCTGCGCCGGCTCCCAGGCGGCGGGCTCGAGGATGTGCTTGTTCATGATGTGCCTCCTTTCGCTATGGATCAGCTACGTGCTTCGCGCGGCACGTAGGCGAAAGTGGGACCGGCGCCGCCGGGCAGCGCCATCAGGGCCTGCGCGTGGGCCCTGAGCGTGAACATGGTGCGGGTGGCGTCCGCGAGCCGCCCCGGGTCACCGTTGAATGCCTGCTCCAGCAGGTTCAGCAGGGTGCTGTAGGTGGTGTCGAACAGATCCTGCGCAGCCCGTACGGCAGTGCCCGGCTCGGCGGGCCGCGGGTTGGGCGTCATCGGGAGCACACCGGCCCGGTCGAGCACGAGCTCCTCCCCCGTGGGCCCGGATTTCGGGGTGTCACCCCGCTGGTAGCGGCGGCCGAGCTTGAGCTCCTGGAAGCGGTAGTAGTGGGCGACCTCGTCCCGCTCGGGGTGGAAGACGTCCTGGTCACCGTCCCAGACCTCGCCGCGGGCGTTGCCTTCCCCCTGCTCGACGATCTCCTTGAGCGCGCCGAGCGCGGACTCCAGGTCCTCGACGGCGAACAGCGATCCGGCAGTGTGACGGAAGTGGGCGCCGCTCACCTGCCGGGCCGGGTCGCCGCAGAAGACCTCCTTCTCGCCGAGCGTGTCGCACAGGTAGCGCAACCCCTGCTCGATCGCCGCGTAGAACTGCCCGATCGTCTCGTAACCGTCGTCCTCCGGCGGCGCGCTCGGCGCCGCCGGCTGCTCCAGGCGCAGGAACATCTCCAGCGCCTCCGACCCGAACGGCACCAGCGACACCTCCAGATCGCTGTGCGGCAGCTTGCGCGGGTGCGGCGGCAGCATCTGCGGCATGTCCAGGCGTGGCGTGCCGCCGACGGCGTTGAGCAGGTTCGCCGCCAGCGCCAGATGCAGCATCTCCTCCACGAAGACGCCGCTCACCACCTCCACCGCCGCCGGGTTACGCTCTGGATCCAGCGAGTACAGCGCCGTCAGGTACGGCGGCAGCGTCGCGTGCTCCAGCTCGATCGCCCACTGCAGGTGCTCGCGGAGGCCGGCGAGCGTGTCGATCCGAACCGGTCGTTCGTGGTTCATTCGTGTCATACCTCAGGTTGTTGGCATGGCGGACCGGACCGCCGGCCGGTGGGCCGGCGGCCCGGTTCGATCCTGGGATCAGGCAGCGATGACGGCAGCCGGTGCCGTCACGCTGTCGGTACTTCGCGGGTTCAGGACGGGCGCGGCGCGCGGCGGTCCTTGCGCTGGGCCAGCTCGGTCTCTTCCACCAGCGTGAACATGGGCTTGCCCGGCTCGCACAGCATGGTGACCGTGAACCGTAGGGGGACGTCGTCGCGGTTGTTGCCGTCCTGGTAGTGGATGACGTCGCCACCCGGCTCCCAGAACGCCTCGCCGGCCCGGATCACCCGCTCGGGCTCCCCTTCCATCTCCATCAGCATCTCGCCCTCGAGCACGACGCCGAAGGCGGGACCGGAGTGGCGGTGCGGAGGCGCGCCCGGGTCTCCGGGCGGGTACTCGATCACCACCGTCATCGCTTGCGCGCCCTCGGGGATGAACGGCGGCTGCGCCTCCTGCAGCACGGTCAGCGCCGTCTGCCACGCGGTCGATCGAGGCTTGTCCATCGCCCGGCCCTACTTCGCGGTGGACTGGTCGAGCCAGTCTTTGTAGGTGATGGTGCCGAGCTGCGCGCCGTCATCGGGCACCAGCGACCGCTCGCCGAGCGCGCTGCCGAAGTAGCGCGCCTGCGGGTCGGTGACGACCTCGCGGGTGTCGCCCCAGGCGGCCAGCGCCTTGCGGAAGAACTCGTCCATCTTGTACTGGGTCGGTCCGGCAATCTCGATCCGGCCGTTCAGCGGCGTCCCCACCGCGGTCCTGCCGACCGCCTGGGCCACGTCGTCGCCCGCGATCGGCTGGAACAGCACCGGCGCGATGTGCACCTTGCCGTCGGTTGTGGCCTCGTCGGCGATGCCGCGGTCGAACTCGAAGAACTGGGTGGAGTGCACCAGCGAGAACGGGATGCCCGACTTCTCGATCAGCTTCTCCTGGGTGATCTTCGCTGCGAAGTAGCCGTTCTCCGGCATCCGCTCGGTGCCCACGATCGACACCGCGACGTGGTGGCCCACGCCCGCCGCCGCCTCCGCCGCCAGCAGGTTGCCCGTGGAGGTCTGGAAGAACTTCATGACGGCCTCGCGCTCGAACGAGGGCGAGTTCGACACGTCGATCACCACCTGAGCGCCCTTCAGCACCTCGGCCAGGCCCTCGCCGGTCAGCGTGTTGACGCCGGTGTTCGGCGAGGCGGCCACGGCCTCGTGGCCGTGCTCGCCGAGCTTCTTCACCAGCTTCGACCCGATGAGCCCCGTGCCGCCTATGACCACGATCTTCATTACCAGCCCCCTCTGTCTTCCGGGACGCTCGTGTGCGCCCCGGTCGTCAGCTAAGACAAGGCAGCCCCTTAAGTTGTGACAGGCGGCCTCGTGTTCGAGGGCGACCTGCTTGTTGGTGGCGCCGCCGGCGACGAGCCTGACGATCTGCGGCTCGGAGGCGGTCAGGCTGTCCCAGCCCGCGGTCGGCGCGCAGCCGGTACCCGCCGTCGGCGGGATCCCTGCCGAAGGCCACGGTGGCCTCCACCGAAATCGTGGCCGGGTCGAGCAGGTGCCGCCCGGCCGGCAGGCTGAGCACGCCGTGGAAGCAGGCGGCGTATCCGGCGGCGAAGAGCTGCTCGGGGTTCGGCCCCAGGTTGTCGCCGCCGAGCTCGTCGGGCATCCGCAGCTCCAGGGAGAGGGTGCCGTCGGCGGACCTGGCCTGGCCGCTGGCCCGCCCGTGGGAGGAGCTGCCGCCGGTCACGGCGACGCGCGTGGAGCAGAGCGGCTTGGACTCCGCCCCGATGTAGTCGTGATCCGTGGAAAGGATCTGGTCGTTCACCGGCATGCTCTTCAGTGCCAACGCTGGAGTTTGTCGGGGTTGAGGACGATCCACACCGCCGTGACCTCGGCTCCGGCCACGCTCACGCTGACCACCGCCACGACCTTGCCCGCCCGCCGCAGCACGAGCCCTGCCCTGCCGTTCACCGATCCGATCGCCAGATCGGTTCCGGGCTGGTCGATCAGCAGCGCCGTGACAACCTGTGCGACCGCGTCCACGCCGTAGGACGGCCGTACCGCGACGCGCACCTTGCCGCCGCCATCGCTGACGACGATCGCGTCGGCGGCCAGGACCTCCCGCAGCTCCTCAGTGTCGCCCGCCTGGCAGGCTGCGGCGAACCTGCGAGCCACCCGGTCGTGCCTGGCGAGCATCGCCCGGCCATACCCGACCTGATACGAGGCCGGACCCGGCACGGGTTGGGACGGGGTCACCGGGCCGCCGGGCATGTGGTTAGGGTCGGTTTCGGGGGCGGCGAGGAGCCCCAGGCAAATGCTTCCCGCTGTCCGCGTCAGCCAGGCGCGCGGCTCCGCGATGGCGGCGCGTTCCTCCTGGTCGAGGGCGTACCAGCGGCGATAGGTCTCCTGGACGATGTGGTCGGCCGTGGTGTCCGAGCCGAACATCCACAGGGCGATCTCGAGCAGGTGCTGCCGTTCGTCGAGCATCTCCGCCAGCGACTCGGCGCCCGCCTCGGTCATGGTCTGCCGCCTCTTTCGGGGTTGGCAAGTAAGACCGGACAGCCCGTTACGTTGTGACAAAGCGGCTACGAGACCGCTC
This sequence comes from Streptosporangium sp. H16, assembly GCF_051918855.1. Taxonomy (NCBI): domain Bacteria; kingdom Bacillati; phylum Actinomycetota; class Actinomycetes; order Streptosporangiales; family Streptosporangiaceae; genus Streptosporangium; species Streptosporangium sp. H16. Next base: position 89,074 of record NZ_JBPXMD010000005.1, on the reverse strand, counting down.
GAAGGCCTCAATCTTGATCGGGTTGAGTATCCACAGCAGGTGGTGGATTCCCTCCCTGGAGGCCTCGATGGCGAGCAGGGCGACGCCGCTGCCGTCCCGGTTGACGAGCACACCTGGCAGGCCGTTCATCTCGACCCACGTGATGGCGGCACCCGGCCAGAACCACGGCGAGAACGCGGCCACGAACCCGGCCACCCGCTCGCTGCCCAGCACGGGGAACTTCGCCGATCCCCTGATGCCGTCGCCGTCGGAGGAGCTGACGACGTCGATGGCGAAGAGCTTCTCCAGGGCGCCGACGTTTCCCGTCTGGGCGGCGTCGAGGAAGGTCTCCAGCAGGCGTCGGTGCTCAACCCTGTCGATGGGCTCGTGCCGTACAGCGGTCAGGCGCCTGCGGGCGCGGCTCACGATCTGCCTGACGTTGACCGGGGTGAGCCGGAGGATCTCCGCGATCTGCGGGTAGGGGTAGTCGAAGGCCTCGCGCAGGACGTACGCGGCGCGCTCGGTGGGATTGAGCCTTTCCATCAGCAGCAGGACGGCCAGCTCCAGCGCTTCGCCCCGTTCCGCGCCGACGGTGGGGTCAATGCTGGTGTCGACGGGTTCCGGCAGCCAGGGGCCGATGTAGGATTCGCGCCGCACGCGCGCCGACTGGGCCAGATTGATGGCCAGCCGGGTGGTGACCAGCGCCAGGAAGGCCGGCGGGTTCTCGATGGTCTCGCGGTCGGTGTCCTGCCAGCGCAGCCACACCTCCTGGACGATGTCCTCGGCCTCGGCCGCGCTGCCGAGCATCCGGTACGCGATGCCGAACAGCCGCGGGCGCAGCTCGATGAAGGCGGACGCCGCTCGACCGAGAGCGTCCGCCTGTTCCGGGGATTCCGCGTTCATGTGCCCCACATCGATTCGCCCGTTGGCCTGGGCAGGGGTTCGTCAGCCTCGCGCGTGGCCGGCAGCCTCGAGGATAGTCGCTGTCACGGCGTCGGGCTGGGAGGCCGCGAGCGCGTGGGAGGCGCCGGCGACCTCGCGGGTGCCGCGCGAGTCCGCGCGCTCGGCCATGAAGCGCAGTGCGGCGGCCGGAATGTTGAGGTCCTTGTCGCCGTGGACGAACCAGGACGGGATGGTGCGCCAGGGCGCCTCGTCGACGGCGAGCCCGTCGGACAGGGCGCGCTCGGTCACCGGCCGCTGGGTCGCGGCCATCAGCGTGGCCTCCTCGGTGTCGAGGTCGGCGCAGAACTGGCGGTGGAACTTCGCGGGGTCGATGCGGAACTCGTTGCCGCCGGAGGCCACCGGGTAGGCCTGCAGCGCCTGGCCGAGCGTGCTGCCCTCGAACTTGCTCGACAGCAGCAGCGCGCTCTCGCCGGGCTCGGGGGCGAAGGCTGCGACGTAGACCAGGGCGCGCACGGCCGGGTTGCCCGCCGCCGCCTGGCTGATCACCATGCCGCCATAGGAATGGCCGGCCAGGACGACAGGGCCGCCGATGCCATTGATCACGTCGCGCAGGTAGGTGGCGTCGCCCTCCACGCTGCGCAGCGGGTTGGCCACGGCGACCGTGGTGAGCTGGTTGTTGCGTAGGCGCTGGATGACGCGGTTCCAGCTGGCCGACTCGGCGAAGGCGCCGTGGACGAGGAGGACGACGGGTTGGTTCATGGGATTGCCTTTCTGGTCGTTCATTCGTGGAAGCCGATCTCGCGGTGGGTGCCGTCGCACAGCGGTTTGTTGCCGGAGTGGCCGCAACGGCACAGCGTCATCCGGTTCCTGGTCTCCAGGAGCCGGCCGTCCGACCGGGTGATGGGTATGCCGCCGGTCACCCAAAGCGCGCTCGCCAGGCCGTCCTCCTCCTCCAGCACCGAGATGGCGCGCGGGAGGTCGGCTTCGATCGTCTCTCCGCCGCGTTCGAGGGCGTAGCTGTAGGAGCCGGAGGGGCAGTGATCGATGCGGCCCATGATGTTCGAGCGCACGTCGCTGTCGGCGGTGTCGTCGAGCATCTTGGCGATGGGCCTGGCGCGGCCGATGCAGAAGGCGGCGTGGATGCACAGATCGCCCACCCGCTGCGCGGAGATGCCGACGCCGTCGTGCACGTGCTGCATCTCCTGGTAGGGCCGCATCGGCGCGGCCTCGGTGCCATCGAAGCCGATCGCGGCGTGGGTACCGTCGCAGAACGGCTTGGCACCCGAATGGCCGCAGCGGCACAGCGCATAGATCTCCTCGGTCTCCAGCGGCTCGCCGGTCTTCCAGGTGAGCGCGTTCTTCTGCTCGGCGGAGACGATCTTCCGCTTGCGCCGCAGGGGGATGCGGCCGTACACGACGTACGGCCCGTTGCGGAGCACGACGATCCGCTGGTGGTCGGCCGCGCTCCAGCGGCGTAGCTCGGGCGGGACGTACTCGAAGGTGGGGCCGCCCAGCCGCATCAGCTCCTGCGCCTGGGCCTTGAGCGCGTACATCTCCCCGGTAGCGACGGCGAGCATCGTCGGGCTGCCGTTGAAGGCGACCTCCAGCAGGTGCAGGATCGCACAGTAGGTGTGGTTGAACTCCTCCTGCGCGGCGCGGTCCGCAGGGTTGGGCGTCAGGAGGAACACCCCGGTGAGATCCACCGAGAGCTTCTCACCGGTGGGCCCGGACTCAGGGGTGTCCCCGCGCCGGTAACGGCGGCCGAGCTTCAGCTCCATGAAGCGGTAGTAATGGGCGACCTCGTCCTGGTCACCGTCCCAGACCTCGCCGCGGGCGTTGCCCTCCCCCTGCTCGACGATCTCCTCAAGCGCGTCCAGCGCGGAGGCGAGGTCGGTGACGGCGACCAGCCTGCCGCCGGTATGGCGGAAGTGGCCGCCGCTCACCTGCCGGGCCGGGTCGCCGGAGAAGACCTCCTTCTCGCCAAGCGTGTCGCACAAGTAGCGCAACCCCTGCTCGATCGCGGCGTAGAACTGCCCGATGGTCTCGTAGTTGTCGTCCTCCGGCGGTGCGCCGGGCGGTGCGGGCTGTTCCAGGCGCAGGAACATCTCCAGCGCCTCCGGGCCGAACGGCACCAGCGACAGCTCGAGGTCGCCGTGGGGCAGCTTGCGGGGGTGAGGCGGCAGCATCTCGGGCGTGTCGAGCCGCGGGGCGCCGCCGACGGCGTTGAGCAGGTTCGCCGCCAGCGCCAGGTGCAGCATTTCCTCCACGAAGACGCTGCTCACCACCTCGACGGCCGCCGGGTTGCGCTCCGGATCCAGCGAGTACAGCGCCATCAGGTACGGCGGCAGCGTCGCGTGCTCCAGCTCGATCGCCCACTGCAGGTGCTCGCGAAGGCCGGCGAGCGTGTCGATCCGCGGCTCAGGCAACGTCGTCACCCGGCCGCGAGCCGTCCTCCAGCACCTCGACCGCGTCGCGCAGCACCCGCAGAGCGATCTTCTCGCGCTCGACGTCCGTCGGGTCGTACAGCCACTCGGTGACCGGCTGCCCCATCTCCTCCTCCGGGTGGCTGGCCTCGGCGATGATCAGTTCCTCCTCGATCTCGACGTGGAGCTCGTACAGGAACTCGTTCTCATCGTTCGGGGTGCTCATGTCTCCTCCATGGGTTGTACGGCCGGCCTGCTGACCGCGTGGATCAGCCGGACGGCGATCTGGCCGGTGGTGAACAGGCGGGCGAAGCGCTCGCCCTGGCGCGCAGCCGGTACGGCATGCCGCTCTCCGAGCAGCTCGACGGCGTCGGCGGTCCGGCCCGCGACATCGTCGAACTCGGCGACCATCGCCAACGCGGTCACGACAACTTCCCCCGTTCAGTGATGTGGCCCGATCGCCAGCTAAGACAGGACAGCCCTGGCACTTGTGACAAGTCCGGCTACTGCCAGGTGTCCTCGGGGTCGTCCATCGTGGCGAGGGCCGCGTTGATGCCGCCCGCCGCGAGCGAGGTGTGTGCGTCCGCCTTCGGCCGTTTGCCGACCGCGAGGACATCCACCCCGCGCTCGGCGAGTTCGACGGCCGCCCGCAGCCCGGCCCCTCCGGTCCCGATGACCAGGACGGACGTGGCGATTCTGTTCTCTGATGCGTGCGTGATGCTCCTTCAGCCACGTGCCGCCCAGATGGCGACAGCGACCAGCGCGACGCAGGCGGTCGCGATCAGCGCGACCACGGCGGCCACCCCGATCCACGGCGCCGCGAGCGGCGACAACACGACTGCGCCGACGCACCCCGCCACGGCAGTGCGGGGGATGACGGAGTCCGCGTCGACCAGCGCGTGCACCGCCCGGAGCAGGATGAGATACACACCGACCGGGATGGCGACCGCGTAGCCGATCGCCGTCGGCGATGCCGCCACCTGGCGCCCGCTCTGCTCCACCGCCACCTCGAGCCCGGCGCCAAGAGTCGCCAGCGCGGCGAAGACGCCGAAGTGGCCGTACCCCCACCAGTACGACCGATGACGCCGGTCGCTGAGCCCCTTCCCTGCCTCGACCAGGAAGTACAGCCACCACAGGGCGAACAGCAGGACGAGACCGGATCCGGCGATGACGACGAGGGGACCCGCTTCGAGCGCCCCTTCAACCCCTCTGCTCGCGGCCAGGACACTCTCGCCCAGCAGGATGATCGTGAACAGGCCGTAGCGCTCGGCGATGTGGTGCGGGTGCCAGGTGGTTGCCCTGACCCGCTCCGCCCACCACGGCACCGCCAGCTCCAGGACGACCAGGCAGGCGAAGAACGGCAGCTGGAGTGACGCCGGCAGGAGGCCCGCCTCCACGAGAGCGAGCCGGAGCAACCAGCCCAGCTCGACCAGACCTATGCCCGCGGCGTAGCGGAGCCCCGTACGGCGGCTCGCCGGGTCTTCGAACGCGGCCCTCAGCCATTGGGCTACAAGCCCGATCCTCATGATGAGGTAGCCCAGGGTGATGATCCCGTAGTCGGAGTGGCCGACCGCGGCGGGCACGCCGGCGGCGAGGACCAGCACCCCCGCCATCTGCACCATGGTCAGCAGCCGGTAGGGAACGTCGTCGGTGTCGTAGGACGAGGCGAACCAGGTGAAGTTCATCCACGCCCACCAGATCGCGAAGAACACCTGGAGGAACGGGACCAGCCCGGCCGGGCCATGACCTTCAGCGATGGCGTGCGCGAACTGCGCCGTGATGGCCGCGACCGCGACCACGAAGGTGAGATCGAAGAGGAGCTCGAGCTGGCTCGACGCGCGATGCGGCTCGTCGACGGGCCGTGAGCTCATCCTGACCCGGGTCCGGATGGTGGTCCTGGTTGAGGGCACGCTCACGCTCCTGTCGCTCTTGCGGCGTTCGGTTCGCCAAGAAAGACCGGGTGGCGTCGCGATCTGTGACAGCTCGTCGCGGCCAGCGCGGCCACCCGGGGGAGCAGGGGTGATCGGGGCGCGAATGATCTCCGTTTTTCGCCACACCCTAGGGGTGCTTTCCGCGGCGCGGGATCATGATCACAATGAGCAGTCCCGCTCCCGGTGCTCGTCGAGTGCGCGGAGCACGTCGGCGCAGGCCTGCGCGAAGCCGGCCAGCCGCTCAGGCCCCAGCACGTCGACGAACAGGGCGTGAACCATCTCGGTGTGCTCGGGGACGGCCTTGTTGATCGCCGCGTAGCCCTTGTCGGTGAGCCGCACGTCGGGGTAGCGGCGGTCGTTGGAGTCCACTCGCTCGACCAGCCCGCGTTGCGCCATCCGGGTGAGCTGGTGGGACAGGCGGCTCTTCTCCCACTGGGTCGCGGCGGCCACCTCCGCGACGGGCATCTCCCGCCGCTCCGACTCCGTGAGCCGGACCAGGACCTCGAAGTCGGCCGCGGACAGGTTGCACTCGCGCTGCAGGTGCTGCTGCAGGTGCGAGCCGAGGTGCTTGGCCATTTCGATGTACGTGCGCCACATCCGGTCGGCCTCGCCGAGTTCCTGTTCCCATCCCATGACGCCACTCTACCCGTTGCTTGACGTATCAACCTGGCGCTGTATGGTGGCCAGGTTGATACATCAATCTGAACACGTGAGGGTTTTGTCGCTATGAGCGAGCAGCAGATCATCGCCGTGGTGGGTGCGACCGGAGCGCAAGGGGGCGGGCTTGTCCGCGCGATCCTCGACGATCGCAGTGGGCGGTTCGCCGCGCGAGCCCTGACCCGGGACCCGGGTTCGGCGCGTGCCAGGGAGCTGGCCGCGCTCGGGGCCGAGGTCGTCGGGGCCGATCTCGACGACGCGAGCAGCCTGCGCAAGGCGTTCGACGGCGCCCACGGCGCCTTCGTGGTGACCAATTTCTGGGAGCCTCGCACGCCCGAGGAGGAGCGGGCGCGGCCCGCGACCACCAAGGAGCAGGAGCAGGCCGGCAACGCGGCGCGGGCGGGACAGGAGGCCGGCGTACGGCATTTCGTCTGGTCCACGCTGTCCGACACCCGCGGCTACTTCCGGCCGGGCGACGGGACGCCGAGCTTCGAGGGCTCGTACAAGGTGCCGCACGCCGACGGCAAGGCCGAGGCCGACCGGTTCTTCCTGGAGTCGGGCGTGCCCACCACCTTCCTGCAGGCGAACGTCTACTACGAGGCGTTCCGGGACATGTTCGCGCCCCGGCGTGACGAGACGGGCGCGCTGGTGCTGCCGCTCGGGTTCGGCGAGGCACGGGTGGCCGCGCAGGCCGCGGAGGACGTCGGCAGGACCGCGCTGGGGATCTTCCGCCACGGGATCGGGATGGCCGGCAGGCGGGTGAGCGTCGCCGGGTCCGTGCTCACCGGCGCGCAGTACGCCGCCGCGCTGAGCCTGGCGCTCGGCGAGCCCGTCACCTACCAGGCGGTCGGCCCCGACATGATCCGGGCCGCGGGGTTCCCGGGCGCGGGCGAGGTCGGCAACATGCTCCAGTACCTGATCGCGGCCGCCCCGGACATCGCCGAGCTCATCGACGTCGAGCTGCTGCGCGAACTCAACCCGAGGCTGCAGTCGTTCGACACGTGGCTAGCCGCCCACCGCGACACCGTCCCGCGCTGACCGGCACCCGTCCCCTCCCCGCGCGTGGTCGCCCCCGGGTAACGTCGCGGAGCCGTGTCACATCGGAGGCCGTTCTCAGATCGCGGACAGGTCCACGGCGATGTCCGCCGCCGGCGCGTTCCGTGCCCGGCTCCAGGAGGTCCCGGCCCACAGGTGCAGTGCCTCGGCGTCCCCGTGGGCCGCCGCGGCGCGCCGCAGCGGCGCCGTCAGGTGGTGGAGCTGCGGATAGGCCGCAGGTGCCCGGCCGGAGTACTCCGTCATGAACCGGTTGAGCAGGCCGCGCGCCGGACGTCCGGTGAAGGCCCTGGTGACGGCGGTGCGGGTGAAGCGGGGATCGGTCAGCGCCGCACGGTGGACCGCGCTTGCGCCGCTCTCGGGGCAGAGCAGGAAGGCGGTGCCCGCCGCGGCCGCGACCGCTCCCGCGGACAGGACCCGGGAGACGTCGGCGGCCGAGGTGACACCACCGGCCGCGACGAGGGGAAGCCGTGACGCCTCCCGTACCCGGGACAGCAGGCTCTCCAGGCTCATCGCCTCGGCGTCCGCGTTGGTGAACGACCCACGGTGGCCGCCCGCCTCCTCGCCCTGGACGCACAAAACGTCGGCGGCCGAGGCCAGCCGCGCCTCGGCCGCCGACGTCACCGTGACCATCACCGTGGTCCCCCTGTCGCGGAACGCCCGGATCAGCTCGTCCTCCGGGCAGCCGAACGTGAAACTCACCACCGCGGGCGGGTCCGCCAGCAGATCCGCGACCTTGGCCGGGAAGTCGTCGTCGCCTCCGCGCGGGACCCCCAGGTCGGCGCCCAGCCGCAGCGCCTCCCCCTCGATGACCCGCGCGTAGGCGTCGATCTCGGCCTGATCGACGTCGTCGGCCGTGGGCATGAACACGTTCACCCCGAACGGACGGGAGGTGAGCTCGCGCGTCCGCTCGATCTCCTGGCGCATCTGCGCGGCCGTCTTGTAGCCGGCCGCGAGAAAGCCCAGGCCGCCGGCTTCGGACACGGCCGCGGCCAGTTCGGGCGTGGACGCCCCACCGGCCATGGGAGCCTGCACGACCGGAAGCCTGAACGGCCACGGCGCCGGATCGGACATCGGCATCTCCTCCCCCGGCACCCTCGTGGCCTTGCCACCGGCGCCGCGACGGCGAACGGGACCCGGCGGCCGCCCACCCGGGCACACCACGGGCGGTGTCCCCGTCGTCTCCGGCGTCTCCGGCGTCTCCGGCGTCTCCGGCGTCTCCGTCAGGCTCTGGAAGCCTATGCCACCGCCCGGCGCCACCTCGCTCCAGGTCAGGCGGCCGGGGCGGTCCCCGGCGGCACCTCGTGACGTCGTGGAGCCCTGATCGGGGAGGTCACGCGTCGTCCGGCAGCGGTTCGCCGGTCTCCAGCAGCGACTTCAGGCTCGCCAGCACGTTCGGCCAGCCGTGGCTGACCATCTCGGCCATGCTCGATCCGGGCTCGAAGTCGTCGTGCACGATGGTGAGCTTCACGACCTGCGCGGCCTCCTCGATCGTGAAGGTGACCTTCGAGCGGGCCTCGCCGGACAGCCGGGCGAGCAGTTCCTCGTCCCAGTCGAAGCGCTTGGCGAGCTCCGGGGTGATGGTGTGCCAGGTGTAGGAGAGCCGGCTGTAGGGTTCGGCCTCCAGCACGACCTGCTCCGGGTCGCTGATCAGCACGCCGTGGTTGTCCCAGGTCATCGGCGAGCCGACGGACCAGTCCGTGGTGAACTCCGTGGACCAGTAGCGGCGGGTGAAGGCGGGCTCGGTCAGCGCCTGCCAGAGCTTCTGCGGGGTGGTGCGGATGTAGGTGGTGTAGACGAAGGTCGGCGCGTCCATCGGGGTCTCCTCCAGGGCGAGTTTCAGGTCCGCCAGGGCCTGGACCCTGGCGCGGTCGTAGCGGCTGATCCACCGATGGGCGATCTCGTGCACGGGCGCGGCGTTGAGGTAGTGCAGCTTCTCCCGGCCCCGCCGCACGGTGGCGACGAGCCCTGCCTCCTCCAACACCGCGAGGTGTTTGCTGACGGACTGCCTGGCCATGTCGAGTCCGGCGCACAGCTCTCGCAGCGTCTGCCCGTTGCGGGCGTTGAGCGAGTCGAGCAGCGCGCGCCGGCTCGGATCGGCCAGCGCCTTGAACACCTCGTCCATGCCCGCCCTCGTACCCAGGTTGCCGCCTGTCGATATGCAGCCTTTTGGCTGCCTTTAACTTAGGCAGCCAGATGGCTGCCTGTCAAGGCACGCGACCACGACGGGCGGGCTGCGCGTCAGAGGTTCTAAGCCCCGCGAACCGGTTCCGGGTCGGGGGTGTCGAGGAGGAGCTTGGCGACGGCGTCGCCGATGTCGGCGGGGTCCCAGCGGGCGCCCCGGTCGGCACGGGGGCCGTGCCGCCAGCCGTCGGCGAGGGAGACGGCACCGCCCTCGACCTCGAAGACCCTGCCGGTGACGTGCCGGGATCCGGCCGAACCGAGCCAGGTCACCAGCGGCGCGATGTTGGCCGGGTGCGTGGCGTCGAAGCCGTCCACCGGCCCGGCCGTCGTCGTGGTGAGGGCCCCTTCGGTCATCCGGGTGCGGGCGGTCGGGACGATCGCGTTCACCGTGACGCCGTAGCGGCCGAGCTCCGCCGCGGCGACCCGGCTGAGTGCCACGACGCCCGCCGTGGCCGCGGAGTGGTTGCCCTGGCCGGCGCCGCCGAACAGCCCCGCCCCGGAGGAGGTGTTGATCACCCGGGCGTCCACGGGGTCGCCCGCCTCCGAGCGCTCCCGCCAGTGGGCGCCCGCGTGCCGCAGCGGCAGGAAATGGCCCTTGAGGTGGACCCGGATCACGTCGTCCCAGTCCTGCTCGGTCATCGAGACCAGCATCCGGTCACGGACGAACCCGGCGTTGTTGACCAGGACGTCCAGCCGCCCGAAGGCGCTCAGCGCCGTCTTGACCAGGCGGGCCGCGCCACCCCACTCGGTGACGTCGTCGCTGTTGGCCACGGCCCGGCCGCCCAGGTCGCGGATCTCCTCGACCACCTCCAGGGCCGGGCCCGCGGAACGCCCGTCGCCCTCGCGGCCGGTGCCGAGGTCGTTGACCACGACCCTGGCTCCCTGCCTGGCGAACTCCAGGGCGTGCTCCCTGCCGATGCCGCGCCCGGCGCCGGTCACGATCACCACACGCCCGTCACAGATCCCGCCCATGCCAGGCCCCTTTCGCCGCGATCATGCAGAGTTTCCCGGCTGTTCACCTTTCATGTCTAGATGCGATCTTTAACCGATACGGCGAAGCCGCAGGGGCCCCGAGCCGTCAGTTCACGGTGAGGCCGCGGGCGGCGAGGATCAGGGCGGCCTGGGCAGGGCTGACGACCGCTCCGCGCAGCGACCGGAGCCGGGTGTCGTCGACCTCGCCCAGGTCGGCGCCGCGCAGGTCCGCCTTGGTGAAGACCGTCTCGACGATCCGGGCGCCGATCATGCGGCAGTCCTCGAACACGGTCTTGGTGAAGTCGCAGCCCGACAGGTTGGCGTCGTCGAAGCGGACGCCCCGCAGATGGAGGTCTCGGAACGAGCAGCCGGTGAGGTCGGCCAGCGCCAGGTTGGACCCGTCGAACCGGTAGCCGGTGCCCCGGCAGGCGGAAAGCACCGCGCCGATCATGCGGCAGCCGGTGAAGGTGACGTCGGTGAGCAGGGCCAGCTCGAAGCGCGCGCCCGACAGGTCGACGTCGGTGAAGGTCGCGTCGACGAGCTCGGCGTTCGCGAACCTGAGCCCCGCTCCCCCGCCGCCGGTGAAACGCGCCCCGTCCAGGTCCGCGCGGCGGAAGTCGGCCCCCTCCAGCACGCACTTCTCGAACGAGGCCTCCACCAGCGACGCCCCGGCGAGGTCCGCGCCGGTGAGATCGCACTCCCTGAACACGTAGGGCCCGTCACCGGTCAGATGATCGCCGAGCGAGAGCCCGGCCAGATCGACCCCGTGGATCTCCCGCTGGTCCGCCAGCAACTGTGCCGCATTCATCCCGCGATTCAAGCAGCTCGCCCCGACAGAATCCCGGCCGCCGTACTCCGGGCGGGGCCCTCCCGGTCAGGCGGCGCCCGTGTCTCCGGCGAGGAGCTCGGCGGCGGCCTGGCCGCAGACGCGGGAGGCCCCGTGGGTGGCGACGTGGACGGCGCCGAGGTCGGAACGGCCGGGCAGTCCCATCTCGACCACGACGGCGTCGGCGCGGGCGGCCAGCAGGTGCCGGAGCGCGTCGGCCTGCCAGGGGTGGCGGTGCGCGTCGCGGACGACGATGACCAGGGGACGCTCGGCCGCCGCGGCGAGCACGGCCTCGATGGCGCCTCCGGTGGCCGTGGAGGCGGCCAGCCGGGTGACCGTGGTGCCGGGGAGGAGCTTGCCGAGCGGCTCGCCGACGCCCCACGGGGTGTCCTTCTCGATGGCGAGGTTCATCTCGGGGGCGAGCTCGACGACGTGCGGCGGGGCGGCCAGCGGGAACACCGCGGCCGCGGAGCGGCGGGTGATCCGCAGCGCCCGCCGGGCGGCGGCCAGGCCGATCGACGGGGTGCCGGGACGGCCCGAGGCGCCGGGGTCCGAGAGCGCGCTCCGGCGGGTGGTCGTGGTCCAGAGGGCGAGCTCGCAGACGCGCCGGGAGGCGTCGGCGAGCCGTTCCTCGGAGAGCCTTCCCTCGATCACGGCGTCCACGATCGCGTCGCGGATCCCGATCGCGGTCTCCTCCCCCGCGTGCTCGCCGCCCACGCAGATCGCGTCGGCGCCCGCGGCGACGGCGAGGACCGAGGCCCCGCCGATGCCGTACGGGCCGGAGACGGCGGCCATCTCGATGCCGTCGGTGACGATGACGCCCTCGAATCCCAGCTCGACCCTGAGCAGGTCGTGCAGGACCGGGCGGCTGAGGGTGGCGGGCATCGCGGGGTCCAGGGCGGAGACGAGCAGGTGCCCGGTCATGACCGTGCGCACCCCCTGCTCGACGGCCGCGCGAAAGGGCCGCAGCGCCACGTCGCGCAGCTCGCCGGGGGGCGCGGCGACGAGAGGCACGCCGTGGTGGGAGTCGACCGAGGTGTCGCCGTGGCCGGGGAAGTGCTTGGCGCAGGCGGCCACTCCCGCCGACTGCATGCCCCGGATCCAGGCGGTGGTGTGCCGGGCGACGAGGTCGGGATCCGCGCCGAAGGAGCGCAGGCCGATCACCGGGTTGTCGGGGTTGGAGTTCACGTCGGCCGAGGGGGCGAAGTTGAGGTTGACGCCCGCCCGGGCCAGGTCACGGCCGAGGTCGGCGGCGAGTTCCTCGGTGAGGCCGGTGTCGTCGACCACGCCGAGGGCGAAGTTGCCGGGCCTGGTGCTCCCGCCCGCGGCCTCCAGGCGGGTGACCTCGCCAGACTCCTCGTCGATGCCGACCAGGACCTGGGGGTTCTCCTCCCGGAGCGCGGCCGTGAGGTCGGCCACCTGGGAGGGGGTGGCGATGTTCCTGGAGAACAGCACCGCTCCGGCCAGCCCCTCGCCGAGCCGGCGTCGGAGCCAGTCGGGCGGGGACTTGCCCTCGAAGCCGGGAAAGACCACCGTCTCCGCCAGGCGGAGCAGCTCTGGGCCGCGCTTCATTCACCCCTCCTCGCCTGACGGCCGGTCGGCTTTCCCGCCGAAGACGCGCAGACACCACGTTGTACCGGACCCCTGGGGAAAGCGCTCCCACAGCGGCTTTGCGCAAATCTAATAGGAAAGTTTCCTAATTGCTAGTGGGCTGACCATAGGCCTTCGGCTCATGATTTTGCAGATCGGGACGATGGACGAGTGTGAGGTCCGCTGATACGGAGCCGGGAACGAGAGCCGTCCGCCGCCCGCCCGGCGGCGAGTGCCGCAAGCGTTCGGCCAGAGCCGGGAACAGGAGTCAGCTGGCGCGTTCCGGTGAACAAGCGATTGCGCAAGGGCTCATAATGGGGGCGTGAACACGCGAAAGAACTCCGGCGGCGCGACCACCACCCCGGTCAGGCGCCAGGGCGGGACCAGGCGCGCGGCCACATCCGGCCCCGCCTCGGAGCGCCGCGACCATCTCGTCAAGCTCGCCGCCGAACTCTTCGCCCGCAAGGGCTTCCAGGCGACCACCGTCCGGGAGATCGCGGAGGAGGCCGGCATCCTGTCCGGAAGCCTCTACCACCACTTCGACTCCAAGGAGACGATCGTCGACGAGGTGCTGACCACCTTCCTCGACGACCTCGTCGGCCGTTACCGCACCGCCCTGGACCGAAGCGGCGACCCCCGCACGATCCTCTCAGAGATGGTGCGCATCGGGTTCGGCACGCTGGAGCCGCACCGCGCGGCGATCACCGTCATGCAGAACGACTGGAACTACCTGAGGTCCCTGCCCGGCGACCGTTTCGACTACCTGGTCAAGGCCGAGGACGAGGTCGAGCGCATGTGGGTCGAGCAGATCAAGCTCGGCCAGGCAGACGGCCTGTTCCGTGCCGACGTCGACCCCAAGCTCACCTACCGCATGATCCGCGACACCATCTGGGTGGCGGTGCGCTGGTTCCGCCCGGGAGGCCGCCTCAACACCACCGGCCTCGCCGAGCACTACATCACCGTCCTGTTCGACGGCCTCGCGACCGGCGAGCGGAGCAGCCAGAAGGCATGACGCCCGCGGAACCCGGCGCGGCGAGCGGCGCGGCCTGTGAGAATCAAGCGTCCGCGAAGCGAACGGGAAGTGGTGGGCGAGCATGGAGATACTGCAGAAGGCCGTGCGAATGGCGCTCACCGACGTGGCCGACCCCGCCAAGGCCCCGGTCATGCAGGCCTACATGAAGTCGTCGATGCCGTTCCTCGGCGTGCAGGCCGCTCCCCGCCGCGCCGCGCTGAAGCGGGTCTTCGCCGACTATCCCGTCGACACGGCGTCCGCGTGGCGGGAGGCGACGCTGGCCCTGTGGCGCGGGGCCGAATACCGCGAGGAGCGTTACGCGGCGATCGAGCTGACCGGCTTCCGCCTCTATCGCGCCTTCCAGACGCTCGACGCGCTGCCGGCGTACGAGGAGATGATCGTCACCGGAGCCTGGTGGGACTACGTCGACGAGCTCGCCGTCCACCGCGTCGGCGGCCTGCTCGCGGCCTTCCCCGACACCATGCGCCCCCTCATGCTCCGCTGGGCCCGCGGCACCGACCTGTGGAAGCGCCGCACGGCCATCCTCAGCCAGAACCGCTTCAAGTCCGCCACCGACACCGGCCTGCTGTACGCCTGCATCGAGCCGAGCCTGTCCGACAACGACTTCTTCGCCCGCAAGGCGATCGGCTGGGCCCTGCGCGAGTACGCCAAGACGAACCCCGGCGAGGTCGTCCGCTACGTCGACCACACCCGCATCAGCGGCCTGAGCCGCCGCGAGGCACTGAAGAACCTCCCGAACCGATGACCCGGGCACCGCGTCGGCGTCATCTCCCCAGAAAGACCGTGCTCCGCCCTTCCGGACCCCGACATGCCGGTCCTGCGGCGAACGGTGATCCCGGTGATCACTGTCCGCGGAGCGCTTCTACGGGAAGAGGTCGAGTCGCGGCACAAGGCGTTCGCAGAAGTCGATGATCTCGGCTGTCCATGTGGTCGCCTCGTCGAGTTCGTCGCCGGTGACCGCCTCACTGGGCTGGCCGGAGTATTCGAGGACGTTTCTTCTGCGCCGCATGTGGTCGAGCCGACGGAGAGGGGCACCTTCCCTCGTCTGCCCGAACTGAGCCGTGACGGCTTCTCTGAGGGCGATGTGACCACCGGCGGACGTGGCACGCAGCCCCTGGGCCTGCAGGAGCGCGGCGGAAGCCTTCCGCGCGGCGTCGTAGCAGAGGGCGTACGCGCCGTCGGGGTCGGCGTCACGGATCAGCTCCACCGATTCGAGATGATTTCGCGCCGATTCGAGCATCGACTCGGCCATGTGATCGGCCAGAGGAACGCTTTGGAGCTCACGATTGTCGAGAAGCTTGCGGATCGCGGCTTCGCCGATGGTCCACTGCACTGCCGATCTCCCTCTAGACCTCCACCACGACCGTCGGCCCGCTCGCGATCTCGCGGAGCAGGCCTTCGCCGCCAGACTCCCACGCGGATACGCTCCGTAACACCGGATTCACGGAAATACCCAGACGACGCTCGGCTCGCTCCGCCGCGTCGTAGACGTCCCCCCGGGATGGCGAGCCGATGACCAGGAGGTCCACGTCGTTGGGCTGGGGACCGGGCCGGCCGTGATAGCGCGCGGCCCAGGAGCCGAAGATGACGAGCCGTTCGACCCCGGACACCGACGCGAACTCCTCGGAGATGAT
The DNA here is from genome assembly GCF_051918855.1 of Streptosporangium sp. H16. NCBI lineage: Bacteria > Bacillati > Actinomycetota > Actinomycetes > Streptosporangiales > Streptosporangiaceae > Streptosporangium > Streptosporangium sp. H16. Next base: position 73,889 of record NZ_JBPXMD010000005.1, on the reverse strand, counting down.
CGCGGGAGGACCGAAGGTGACGGCCAGCAGTTGCGCCAGTGGCCGCGAGGCGGCGGTCTCGTTGTTGGCCCTGACAAGCCGCGCTCTGCCTATCTTGCGCTCCCGGAGGAGACCGGCGCGCACGAGGCGATGAACCTCGCGCTGGACGGTGGGAAGAGGAGAGCCGAGTAAACCGGCCAGATCGGTGATCGTGAACTCCTCGTCGGCGGCCAGGAACAGGTGGGCCAGAAGGCGTGCCTGGAGTCGTGACCGGAAGATGGGCATGAGCTCGGGAGCCAACGCTCTCATATAGCTGACGATAACTCTCGTTATTCGAGAGCGTCAACGACGCCGATTCAGAATGTCGCGGAGAGGGCCCCGGCGGGAGAGAGCGCGGCGGCGTGCCCGGTGCCGGTGGGGGCGATCAGGACCGGGACGGCGGCCACTACTTGAGCGCGCCCGCGGTGAGGCCCTTCTGGATCTGGCTCTGGAAGAGCGTGTAGACGATCAGCATCGGCAGGATGGCCATGCTCAGCGCGGCGAACAGGGCCGACCAGTCGGCGTCGTAGCCCGCGGCCGTGGAGATGTCGGCGATGCCCTGGGTGAGCACCCACTTGTCCCGGTCGGAGTTGAGCAGCACCAGGGGCAGCTGGTACTGGTTCCACTGGCCGAGCACGTTGAAGATGGTCACGCTGACGATGCCCGGCTTCGCCATCGGCAGCATGATCTGGAAGAACACCCGGGCGTGCGAGGCCCCGTCCACGAAGGCCGCCTCGGCCACCGCCCCCGGCAGCGTCCTGAAGAAGGCCGCGAGGAAGAAGACGGTGAAGGGCAGCGAGTACGCGATGTAGACCAGCACCAGCCCGCCGTGCGTGTTCAGCCCGATGTACGGGCCGATCACCGGGACCGTCCCCATGTTCTGCACGACGAAGAACAGCGGGGTCAGCGCCAGGTAGACAGGGAAGGCCAGGCCGGAGACGAACAGCAGGTAGATCGACCGGTTGCCCCGGAACCGGTAGCGGGCCAGCACGTACGCGGCCATCGAGCCGAACAGCATCGTGCCGAAGGTGCCGAAGGCCACCACGACGATGCTGTTGATCATGTACTGGCCGATGTGCGCCTGCTCCCAGGCGCGGGCCCAGTTGTCGAGGCGCAGGGAGGCCGGCAGCGACCAGGCGTCGCCGAAGATCTCGTCCTCGCTCTTCACCGACGCGAGGAACGTCCACACGATCGGCACGACCACCAGGACCGTCCAGACCAGCAGCGCGACGTGCGTCAGGGCCGACAGGGGTCCCAGGCGCCTCCTGCGCTCCTCGCGGGCCAGGGCCCTGCTTTGGGGAATCACGACGTCCGCCACTAGAACTCGATCCGCTCACGCCGCGACAGGCGCAGGGCCAGCGCCGCGAACCCGATGGTGAAGAAGAACAGCACCACGCCCATCGCGGAGGCGTAGCCGAACTTGAAGTACTGGAAGGCGGTGCGGTAGATCTCCGCCGCCATCACGGTCGTGGAGTGGTCCGGGCCGCCGTGCTCGGCCGTCATCACCCACACGATGGCGAAGACGTCCAGCGCGGCGATGCCGAGATAGACCCAGCCGACCTGGATGGTGTCCCACAGCAGCGGCAGCGTGACCCGCAGGAACAGCTGCGGCCCCCCGGCGCCGTCGATCGCCGCCGCCTCGAACAGGTCGCGCGGGATGGAGGCGATGCCCGCCGAGAAGAGCACGACGTAGAAGCCGACCGCCTGCCAGACCAGTACGGCGAGGATCGACCAGAACGCGACGTCGGTGCTGGACAGGAAGCCGATCGGCTCGAACCCCAGGGCGATGAGCGGCGCGTTGAGCATGCCGCTGCGGTCGGGCCTGAAGACCTGCTGGAACAGGACGGCGACCACGGCGACGGCGAGCACCTGGGGGAAGAAGAACACCACGCGGTAGAACTTCGACCCCCAGATGCCCCCGGTGCCGCCCCGCCCGCCCGCGTTGAGCAGGAAGGCGAAGAAGAGCGCGATCCCCAGCGTGAGGATCGGCATCAGGACCAGCAGGACGAGGTTGTGCCTGACCGCCTGCCAGAACACGTTGTCGGCCAGCAGCCGCTGGAAGTTCTCCAGGCCCACGAGGCGCGGGCTCGCGTTCACCCCGCGCCAGTCGGTGAACGCGATGTAGAAGGCCTGCGCGTAGGGCGCGATCACATAGATCAGGTAGAGCGCCACCGGGATCGCGAGGAATCCCGTGACGAACCGTGTCCTGCCGTGGTTCATCCCGGCTTACCGTTCCCTCGGTGGCGCGCCGCCGCCTGCCGGCGCCGTCCCGACATGCTTCATGACCTGGTCGTCCTTCCCCGGACGGCTCACCGTCCCGCCGCGCCTCATGCGCGGCGTGCACGACGTACCGCCGCCGCGTGCCGTCGTCACCGGCTGAACTTCTTCACCGAGGAGTCCTTCTTGATGGCGTCGGCCTTGCGCTGCGCGCGCTCCGCCCACTGGTCGACGGTGAGCTTGCCGGCCATGAGCTGCCCGGTCGCGGCGGCCACCTCGTCGTGCATCTCGACGTACCACTTGCGGAACAGGAACCAGACGGCGTTGTCGCCCGCCGCCTCCAGCGCGGCCGAGGCGCTCTTCAGGCCGGGCTTGAGCGTGCGGCCCTCGCCGGCGCCCTTGACGACCGTGAGCGTGGAGACCAGCTCCATGAACTTGCCCGCGCCCTCCTTGGAGAGCATGGCGCGCATGTACTCCAGGCCCGCGCGGGGGTTGGCCGACTTCGCCGGGACGACGTACTCCTCGCCCGGCTGGGCGTGCAGGGTGCCGTACGGCAGGGCGTCGGAGGAGCCGAAGTCGGGGAGTGCGAACATCGCGTAGCCGAAGTCGGCCGGGGTGGAGTCCTTCTGCTCGTTCTCCAGCCAGGAGCCGCAGGGCAGCATCGCGACCTGGCCCTTGTTGTGCGCCGTCTGGGTCTGCACGTGGTCGAGCCCCGCGGTGCCCTGCAGCAGGTACTTCGACCCGATCTCGACGAAGGCCTCCGCGGCCTGCCTGACCGGCTCGGCCTTCCAGGCGCCGTCCTGGAGGTTGTCGATGTTCTTCAGCACGTCCTTGCCGCCGATCTTCGCGGCGAGCGTGAGGATGGCCTCGTAGATGTAGAACGGGTGCTTGCCCGCGTAGGTGAAGGGCGCCATCTTGCCCGACTTCTTGATGGTCTCGCACAACGCCAGGAAGTCGGCCCAGGTCTTGGGGACCTGCCAGCCCTCGGCCTCGAAGAGCCTCTGCGAGTACCAGATGCCCCAGACGGTGTTGGCGTAGTTGAGGACGTACGGCTTGCCGTCGTAGCTGCCCAGCTCGATCGCGTTCGGGTCGATCGTGTCGCGCACCTTGACGGCGGGGTCGTCCCAGCTCGGCGCGTCGTACAGCGGCGTGAGGTCGGCGAGCTGGCCGTCCTGGACCAGGGCGCCGAAGTCCATCGCGTTGGCGCCGGAGTTGTTGACGAACTCCGGCGGGTTGCCGCCGGCGAAGCGCGGCTGGAGGGTCTTGGCGACCTCCTTGGTGGCGTTGTGCCTGATCTCCAGCTTGGGGTGTTTGGCCTTGAGCAGCGGCTCGTGGACGTCCGTGGCGTAGGCGTCGCCGAAACCGCCGTCGAAGATCCAGACCTCCAGGGGTTTGTCCTCGGCGAAGCCGAGCGGGTTGGCCGCGCTGGTGGCCCCGACGACGGGCGCCGAGGAGGCGGCGCCGCCGTTGCCCGCGGGGGTGGCGCACGCGGACAGGACCGGCAGGGTGAGGCCGGCCAGGGCCGCGCTGCGCAGGAGCTCGCGCCTGGATAGCTGGGTCATGCTTCCTCCTGGAAGTGGCCTGGGAGTGGAAGGCGGTGGCCTGGGAGTGAGAGGTGGCCCGGGGGTGGGAGACGGTGGTCAGGCACCTCGCCGGATCCTTCCGGCGTAGCGGTTCTCGAGAGCGCGGTTGTGCTCGTCGCCGCCGGTCACGTTGGCGGAACGGTAGATCGGCGGGGTCAGGCCCGCCTCGGTCAGGCCGCGCACCACCTCGGCCACGACCATCTGGGCCAGCAGCGCCGAGGTGATCGTGGAGACCGCCCCGAACGTGCCGCCGTCCTGGAGCGGGAGGACCGCGTCGCCGTACGGGGCGCGGTTGTCGAGCACCACGTCGGCGAGGTCGAGCAGCTTGCGGCCCGAGGGGTGGCGGGAGGTCATCGCGGTGCTGTGCTGCACCGACGTCAGGGCGATCAGGTCGTGCCCGTGCTCCTTGACGATCGAGGCCAGCTCGACCACCGACCCGTTCACCCCGGAACTGGAGATCAGCACGAACACGTCGCGCGGCTCGACGGGGGCCAGGTCGTAGATCCGCCGGGCGACCGAGGGGTCGCGCTCCAGCTCGCCGGCCGCTCCGAGGAGGATGCCGACCGGGGCGTCCCCGTACAGGACGACGTCGCGCAGGGCCAGGCGGTTGCTGGGCACCAGGCCGCCCGCGCGCCCGGCGATCTCCATCGCGATCGCCTCGGAGTGGCCCGAGCCGAACGCCTGGATCACGCCGCCGCCGTGCAGGGACTTGACGATCAGCGCCGCCGCGTCCCCCACCGCGGCCGTCTGGGTCCTGGACACCTCGTCCACCAGGGCCTTGATCTCGTGAACGTACTCGGAAGCCCCGATCTCCACGGTCAGCTCCTCTCCACGCGATGGCTCTCCAGAGCCCGGATCGTCAATTCGAAGGCCTCGTTCGTCTGCTCGTAGGTGCGCTGCGCGACCGCGACGTAGACGGTGTCGAGGACGAAGAGCTGGGAGTGGACGGCGGCCAGGCCGCCCAGCCGGAAGGTGGTCTCGCGGCTGGCTGTGGTCAGCACCAGGTCGGACAGCTCGGCCAGCGGGGAGCGGGCGAAGGAGGTGACCGCGACGGTCAGCGCGCCCCGGTCGCCGGCCTCGCCGAGGGACTCCAGCACCTCGCGGGTCCGGCCCTGGTGGGAGATGCCGATCGCGACGTCGCCCTCGCCGAGCAGCGCGGCGTCGGCGAGCGCCTCGTGCGCGTCGGCGTGGCTCCAGCAGGGGACCCGGATCCGGCGCAGCCGCCCGCCCATCATCAGGGCCACCGCCCCGCTGGTGGAGACCCCGAAGATGAGGACGCGGCGGGCCGCGACGATGGCCTCGGCGACCTTGGCGACGGTGCCCGCGTCCAGCTGGGCCGCCGTCTCCTGGATGAGCCGGGAGTCGGCGGCGGCCATCACGCCGATCGCCGCGTCGAGCGGATCGGTGGGGCCGATCTCGTGGCCTACCCCCGCGTCCCAGTTGGCCTGCGCGGCGCGCCCGTTCTCGGTGGCCAGCGCGACCCGCAGCCCGGCGTACCCGGCGAAGCCGAACACCCGGCAGAAGCGGGTCACCGTGGCGGGTGAGCTGCCGCTCCGCTCGGCCAGCGTGATGATCGTGGAGCGTGCCGCCTCGGCGGGGTCGGCCAGGATCGCCTCCCCCACCCGGCGCAGTGCCTCGGGCAGCGCGGGCGTCTCGGTCTGTATGCGTCCGAGCGCGCCTGCGGCCACAAGTATTCCTTTCATCGGAAGTCATCTGGGTGAAAATTATTCTCAAGTCAAGCTCGCGTCAAGGCCGTCGAGGGCACGGTTGGGGGCACAACGCCCACGGCGCCGGGGCTTCGGGAAAAAATTCCGACAACCTTCGGCGCCTGTCGGGCGTCGTTTCTAACAGAGGTTCCAGAAAAGGAGCCGCCCGACGGAGGCGAACCCCACGATGACTCGACGTCCGGCCGACACGCCGCACCAGGTTTCCGGCGCACACGTCCACGACGAGCTGGCCGCCCGGCGCGCCAGGCGCGCCAGGGACCAGAGACTGCGCAACGACCCGCACATCCGGCTGCTGGAGCGCGAGCACGGCGTCCGCTTCACCGTCGAGGAGCTCCAGGCGGCGGACCGCCAGGCCCAGGAGTTGCTGGCGCCGCTCCGCCAGGAGCCGCCCCTCGACGAGGAGACCCGGTCCCTGCAGCTGCTCGTCTGGCGCCGTCTGGGCCCGAGGGGGTTCCAGGGGTTCATGCAGGAGCTGGAGGAGATGGAGGCCGAGCTGGCCAGGGCCAGGCACGACGGCTGGGGCGATATCAGCTAGACCTTTCCCCTCCCCCTCCGGCAGGTTCCCCACCCCGGCAGGCCCTCGCACCCGCCGTCGCGGTCTCACCCGATCACGGTGACGCGACCATCCCCCAGGCGAGCGATCGACCGCTCACGTGCGCGGTAAAGTGGAGGGAGATCCACTTTCACGCGTTAGGCCACCATGCTCCATCAGCGACTCCAGCCCTCCACGCCGTACGCCGCCCTGGTCTTCGACTGCGACGGGACCCTCGTCGACACCGCCGCCGCCAACGAGAGCGCCTGGCGGACCGCGCTGGCCGGATGGCAGGTGGACCTCGACCCCGCCTGGTACCAGGCCCGCACCGGCCTGTCCGCCGACCGCCTGCTGGCCGAGCTGGAGACCGAGACCGGAGCCGAACTCGACTACCAGGCGGTGCGCGCGGCGGCCCTGGACGCCTACCAGTGGCTGATCCACACGGTCACCCCGCACCAGACGGTCAGCGCGGTCGCGCAGGCGCACCGGGGACGGGTGCCGATGGCCGTGGCCTCGGGAGGCGCCCGCCAGGCCGTGGAGGAGACCCTGCGCGTCACCGGCCTGCGCCCCCTCTTCGACACCGTGGTCACCAGGGACGACGTCCGCTACGGCAAGCCGGCCCCCGACGTCTACCTCCTCGCGGCACGCCGCCTCGGCGTCGCCCCGCACGCCTGCGTCGCCTACGAGGACACCGACGAGGGGGTGGCCTCCGCCCTCGCCGCCGGGATGACCGTCATCGACGTGCGCCCCTCGCTCCGCTAGAAGGTCCTCCCTCGCCCCGTTGGAACGTTCTCCCCGCCCCGCCGGGCACGCCCCCGGCGGCGGATCGCGGCGCGGCCGGGGGACGGCCGGGGGACGGCCGCCGAATTGGCTACCTGTACTATCCAATGATGCGGATATCCGAGCTCAGCGCCGCATCGGGCGTACCCATCCCGACGATCAAGTACTACCTGCGCGAGGGCATGCTTCCCGCCGGGGAGCAGATCTCGGCCACCAGAGCGAGCTACGGCGAGGACCACCTGCGCAGGCTGCGGCTGATCCGGGCACTGCTGGAGGTGGGACGGCTGTCCATCGCCTCCATCGCCAAGGTGACGGCCGCCGTCGACGACACGAGCCTGAACCTGCACCGCGTGCTCGGCACCGCGCATTACGCCATCGCCCCGGCGGTCGAGCCGCACGCGTCCGGCGAGGAGTGGGCGCGCGCCCGCGCCGAGGCCGACGCCATGATCGACGATCTCGGCTGGCAGGTGGATCCCGGCGCCCCGGCCCGCGACGAGCTGGCCCAGGCCGTCCTCACCCTCGGCCGCCTCGGCATGCCCGCCGACGGCGAGGCACTGCGGCCCTACGCCGACGCCGCCCTGCTGCTCGTGACCGAACACGAGATCGGCACCATCCCGCTCGACGGTTCCCGCGAGGCCGCGGTCGAGGCCATGGTCCTGGGCACCGTCGTGCACGGCAGGGTGCTCGACATCATGCGGAGACTCGCCCACGAGTCGGTCTCGGCCCGCGTCTTCGGCACTTCCTGACCCCTCGCCTTCCACACTTCCTATCCCATATGCGACAAAGGGGATTCAAGCCACCTAGAGCAATAATCGGTCTCCCCTGTGACGCATGTCTCCATCGTTCCAACCGTCCCGCGAAACGGCAGCTCACAGCCCTGAAACAGGGGTGTGCGGATTTTCAACACGGCCACTGCCTGCCCATATAGGGCTGGGTAACACCCTGTTCACACACGGGCAACAGATGCGAAATCGCGACTTGCGAATCTTTGGGGGCAGCAGATCCCTCCATTCTCAAGGACTCCGCCGATGACCTTCAAGGCTGAATACATCTGGATCGACGGCACCGAGCCGACCGCCAAGCTTCGTTCCAAGACCAAGGTGATGGCGGACGGCGCGGAGCTCCCGATCTGGGGCTTCGACGGGTCCAGCACGAACCAGGCCGACGGCTCCTCCTCGGACCGCGTGCTCAAGCCGGTGTTCACCTGCCCGGACCCGATCCGCGGCGGCGACAGCGTGCTGGTGCTGTGCGAGGTGCTCAACATCGACATGACCCCGCACGCCAGCAACACCCGCGCCGCCCTCGTCGAGGTCGCCGAGAAGTACGCCGACCAGGAGTCCTGGTTCGGCATCGAGCAGGAGTACACCTTCTTCAAGGAGGGCCGCCCGCTCGGCTTCCCGATCGGCGGCTTCCCGGCCCCGCAGGGTGGCTACTACTGCGGCGTCGGCGCCGACGAGGTCTTCGGCCGCGAGATCGTCGAGAAGCACCTCGACTACTGCATCGAGGCGGGCCTGGCCATCTCCGGCATCAACGCCGAGGTCATGCCGGGCCAGTGGGAGTTCCAGATCGGCCCGGCCGGTCCCGTCGAGGTCTCCGACCACATGTGGATCGCCCGCTGGCTGCTCTACCGCACCGCGGAGGCCTTCAACGTCGGCGCCACCCTGGACGCCAAGCCGGTGAAGGGCGACTGGAACGGCGCGGGCGCGCACACCAACTTCTCCACCAAGGCGATGCGCGAGGGCTACGACCCGATCGTCACCGCCTGCGAGGCCCTCGCCGCGAACGCCCTGGAGCACGTCAAGCACTACGGCTCCGGCATCGAGGAGCGTCTCACCGGCCTCCACGAGACCGCCCCCTGGAACGAGTTCAGCTACGGCGTCTCCGACCGCGGCGCCTCGGTCCGCATCCCGTGGCAGGTCGAGGTGGAGAAGAAGGGCTACATCGAGGACCGGCGTCCGAACGCCAACGTCGACCCCTACCTGGTCACCCGCCTCATCGTGAACACCTGCTGCTCCGCTCTGGAGAAGGCCGACCAGGTCTGATCCCGACCGACGGACTCCGAAGGCCGCGGACGCCCTGCCGGGGGCGGCCGCGGCCTTCGGCATTCCACTTCACCCTCTCGCCCCCTTCGTCCTCTCCCGGCCAGGACTTCGCCCTCTCCCGGCCAGGACTTCGCCCCCTCCCGGCCAGGACCGGAACCCGGGCTCATGGTCGCCGGTGCCCGGATCCCCCGAGGGCGGGCCGGTCGGCGAGACGGCCGGGGACGGCGAAGGCGAGAAAGACGAAGACAGGCAAGACGAGACGTTCCGACTCGCCGGATGATACATTCGGGCACGTGAAAACACCGAACCCGGCCCGTCGCAGCGAGCAGTCGCGCCAGGCCATCCTGAGCGCCGCCTTCGACCTGGTCGCCGAGTCCGGGTACGCCAAGCTGACGGTGGAGGCGATCGCCGCCCGCGCGGGGGTGGGCAAGCAGACGATCTACCGCTGGTGGCCGTCCAAGGGCGCCGTCTTCGTCGACGCCGTCCTCGCCGTGACCGGGGACGAGAAGGGGCACTTCGCGCTGCCCGACACCGGCGACCTCGGCGCCGACCTGCGCGTCGTGCTGCGGGCCATCGTCGACGAGTACAACGACCCCAAGCTCGACACGATGAGCCGGGCGATGACCGTCGAGGCACTGAACGACCCCGGGATCAACACCGAGATCATCGAGCGGATCATGGGGCCGCACCTGGAGGCGACGAGGGAGCGGCTGCGCGCCGCCCGGCGGGCGGGCCAGGTGGCCGAGGACGCGGATCTGAACGTGGCCGTCGAGTTGCTGTACGGGCCGATCTACCACCGCTGGATGCTGCGCACCGCCCCCCTCACCCACGAGTACGCCGACACGGTCGTGGGGTTCGCCCTCCGGGCCCTGAGAGCGGGGTAGCGGCGACCGGAAGCCGACCGGAAGCCGACCGGAAGCACGGACCGGACCGAAATTACCGGGCGCGCCACCCGCGCGGGACGGGCTCCGGCCGCCCGGCGCGCCCCGCCGGGGACCTCGCCGGTCCGGGTGGGCGCCGGACCGGGACCGGCTCCGGCGCATGATCGTCATCGGGCGTCTGAGCACGCACGATGAATCCGCCGGACCGGGGAAAGTAAAATGTTTCCCCAGAGAGCGCTTACCCGTTCCGTTACCCCAGTTCCACGGGCCGGAACGAGCTAACGTCACGAAAATCCTACAAAACAGGTGCTTTAGGACAGCGCTAAACGGGTACCTCGCGCCGTACCATAACTGCGATGCGGGACGTAGTGGAGCAATTACAGCGCTTGGGCATGTCGGGTTACGAGGCCAAGGCGTACGTCACCCTGGTCGGCGCCGGACAGCCCCTCAACGGCTACGAGGTCGCCAAGCGTTCAGGCGTGCCACGCAGCACCGTCTACGAGACGCTCGGCAAGCTGGTGGCCAAAGGGGCGGCCTACGAGTTACGCGGCTCCGACGACGCCACCGACTACCTGCCGCTGCCGCCGCGATCCCTGCTGGAGCGCATGCGCAGGGAGTTCACCGACTCGATCGAGTCGCTGGAGGTCTCGCTGCCCGCGATCGTGGCGCCGCCCAAGGCCTACCTGATCCACAACCTCAAGGACGCCGGGGCGCTGCTCGCCCGGGCCGAGGACGTGGTGGCCGGGGCACGCGGCGACCTGTTCCTGTCGATCTGGCCCGAGGAGATGGGACTCCTCTCCTCGTTGATCAGGCGGGCGGTCGAGCGCGGCGTCGAGACCTCGGTGATGCACTTCGGGGCGGCACGGGAACCGGTCGGCAACCTGTACGAGCACCGCTTCCCCTCCCCCGGCGCCGTCCACGAGGGCGAGGGGACCGCGAAGGAGAACCCGGACCACCGACTGCTGGTTGTCGCGGGTGACCGGCGGGAGGCCCTGATCGGCGGCTTCGCCGGGGGCACCGCGTGGGGCGTCTACACCGAGGATCCGGCCGTCGTCGCGATGGCGGTCGAGTACGTCAGGCAGGACATCTCCCTGCAGATCGTCGCCGACCGGGTCGGGCACGAGGCCATGCGCGGGATCTGGGCCACCGACCCCGACCTCAGACGCTTCCTCGCCGACCGCGACCGCCCGGCCGCTCTGCTGCGCGCCGCCGGGGCACCCGGTCACCGTCCCTATGCTTCTCCCCCGTCACCTGGGCCCCTCGCCCCCCACGACCACTCTTGACAAACCTTGGGTTTAACACGGATGTGACATCCTTTGGAGAGATTGTCTCCATATCGGATGTCTCCATATCGGGGGAAGGCAGGACATGGAAAAACCGGTCATCATGACGGTCGACGACGATCCCGGCGTGTCCCGTTCCGTCGCCCGGGACCTGCGGCGACGCTACGGCCACTCCTACCGCGTCGTCCGGGCCGACACAGCGGCCGACGGCATGGCCAGCGTCCGCGAGCTGCGACTGCGGGGCGACGACGTGGCGGCGATCCTCGCCGACTACCGGATGCCCCAGATGAACGGCGTGGAGTTCCTGGAGCAGGCCATGGACCTGTATCCCTACGCGCGCCGCGTGCTGCTGACCGCCTACGCCGACACCGAGGCCGCGATCCAGGCGATCAACGTGGTCGACCTCGACCACTACATGCTCAAGCCGTGGGACCCGCCGGAGGAGAAGTTCTACCCGGTGCTGGACGCCCAGCTCGACGCCTGGCAGCGGACGGACCGGCGCGAGTCCGACGAGCTGCGGGTGGTGGGCGCCCGCTGGTCGGCCCCGTCGTACGAGGTCAGGGACTTCCTGTCGCGCAACCAGGTGCCCTACCGCTGGATGCTGGCCGACTCTCCGGAGGGCGCCGAGTTGCTCGCGGCGGCCCAGGAGAAGGCGGCGGGGGAGAATGCGGCCGTCAGCCCGGCCAGGCTGCCGCTGGTCATCACCGGCGACGGTACGAAGCTCGTCGCGCCGAGCCTTTCGGAACTGGCCCAGGCCGTGGGGCTGTCCACCGCTCCGGCCACCGACTTCTACGACCTGATCGTGATCGGGGGCGGCCCCGGCGGGCTGGGCGCCGCGGTCTACGGCGCCTCCGAGGGGCTGCGTACCGTGATGGTCGAGCAGCACGCCTCGGGCGGGCAGGCGGGCCAGAGCTCCAGGATCGAGAACTACCTGGGCTTCCCCGACGGCGTCTCCGGCGCCCAGCTCGCCGACCGGGCGCGGCGCCAGGCCGCGAAGTTCGGCGCCGAGATACTCACCGCCCGCACGGTCACCAGCCTGGAGGTCAAGGGCCGGGCCCGGGTGGTCGGCTTCGCCGACGGCGGTACGATCGCCGCGCACACCGTCATCCTGGCCACCGGCGTCTCCTACCGGCGGCTGAACGCCCCCGGCCTGGAGGACTTCATCGGCTCCGGCTGCTACTACGGCGCGGCCCTGACCGAGGCGCCCGAGTGCGCGAACTGCGAGGTCTACATCGTCGGGGCCGCCAACTCGGCCGGCCAGGGCGCGGTCTACCTGTCGGGGTACGCCAGCAAGGTCCACCTGATCGTCAGGGGGGAGGGGCTGGAGCGGACCATGTCGCACTACCTGATCGAGCAGATCTCGCGGATCCCGAACATCGAGGTGCACACCGAGACCGAGGTGATCGGCGCCGAGGGCGAGGGCCACATGGAGCGGATCACGCTGAAGGGCCCCGAGGGCGAGCGCACCGTCGAGGCCGAGTGGCTGTTCGTCTTCATCGGCGCCCAGCCGATCACCGACTGGCTCGGCGACACCATCGAGCGCGACGCGAGAGGCTTCGTCCTCACCGGCCCCGACCTGACCGCCGACGAGAACAGGCCGCGCAACTGGCCGCTCCGGCGGGAGCCGTACCACCTGGAGACGAACGTGCCGGGGGTGTTCGCCGCAGGCGACGTCCGGGCGGACTCGATCAAGCGGGTCGCCTCGGCGGTCGGCGAGGGCGCGATGGCCGTGGCACTCGTCCACCGCTACCTGGAGAAGATGTGACCAACCCGGACGAGGTCCCTCCCTGTACTCACGAGGGAGACCAAATGATCGACATTGACGTGCTCCGCGGGCTGTTCCTCTTCGAGAAACTCGACGAGGACAAGCTCCGGTGGCTCGCGAGGTACGGGGACGAGGCGGAGTACGACGCGGGCGAGGCGATCATCAAGCAGGGTGATCCGGCCGACTGCTTCGCCGTGCTCATCGACGGCGAGGTGGTGATGATCACCGAGACCACCGCCGGGCCGGTCACGATGACCCCGACCTCGCAACCCGGCGTCTACGGCGGCGCGGTCCTGGCCTACCTGGGCGACCGTGCCCCGGCCACCTACGGCCACACGCTGCGCGCCACCAAGCCGACGCGCATGTTCATGCTTCCGGCCAGGAAGTACGGCATGATCATGGCCGAGTGGTTCCCGATGGCGGTGCACCTTCTGGACGGTGCCCGCCTGGGCGGGATGGCCCAGCGGGAGTTCATCGACCGGCGGCAGCGGCTGACCGCGCTCGGCACGATCACCGCCGGGCTCACCCACGAGCTCAACAACCCGGCGGCGGCGGCCGTACGGGCCGTGGACGACCTGCGGGAGAGGATGAGGACCTCGCGCGGGCGGCTGGCCGCGCTGGCCGAGGACGGCATCGAGCCCGAGCGGCTGCGCGCGCTGATCGACCTGCACGAGATGTGCGTCACCAGCACCTCGGAGGCGCCCTCCCGCTCCCCGCTGCAGATCTCCGACGCCGAGGACGAGCTGGCCGACGCCCTGGAGGAGGCGGGGGTGGCGGACGCCTGGGAGATCGCTCCGCCGCTGGTGGCCGCCGGGTTCAAGGCCGGCAAGCTGGACAAGGTCCGCGAGGCGCTGGGCGAGCGCTACCTGGACGGGGCGATGCACTGGCTGTCGGAGGCCATCGAGATCACCCAGATGCTGCACGAGGTGACCGACGCGACCGAGCGGATCTCCTCCCTGATCGCCTCCGCCAAGCAGTACTCCCAGATGGACCGGGCGCCGTACCAGACGGTGGACGTGCGGGAGCTACTGGACAGTACCCTCACCATGTTCCGCGGCAAGATCCCGCCGGGGATCACCATCGCCACCGACTACGACCCCGAGCTGCCGCCCATCCCCGCCTACGCCGGGGAGCTCAACCAGGTGTGGACCAACCTGATCCACAACGCGCTGGACGCGATGGCCGGAACCGGCGTCCTGACCGTCCGCACCCGGCTGGAGCACGACACGGTCGCACTGATCGAGATCTGCGACACCGGCCCCGGTGTCCCCGAGGCCCTGCGTGAGCGGATCTTCGAACCGTTCTTCACCACGAAGTCGGTCGGCGAGGGCACGGGCCTCGGCCTGGACATCTCCTTCCGCATCGTCGCCGGCCGCCACGGAGGCGACCTGCGCGTGGAGTCGGAGCCCGGCGACACCCGCTTCCAGGTGCGTCTCCCCCTCACCGAGACGGCCGACTCCACCTGAGACCGCCCGGCCTGCACCTCCCGCCCGGCGGCGGGAGGTGCCGCGATGTCCCCGCCGTCCCCGCCGTCCCCGCCGTCCGGGTGCCGTGGACGTCCGGAGGCCCGGTCGTCGCGGGAGCCGCGCACGTCCAGGAGCCGTGAACGTCCAGGAAGCCGCGCACGTCCAAGAAGCCGGGCACGTTCAGGAGCCGTGGACGCCGCGGGAGATGTCCATCAGGCGGGCGAGGACGGCGCCCCCGGAGACGCGGACACCGTCGTGCTGCCACTCGTTGGTCACCCAGGTCCGCAGGTTGCCCACCGCCCGTGCGGTGCGCATGGACAGGCCCTCGTCGACGTACATGTCGTCGTAGTAGACGGCGGCGGCCACCGGGACCCGGTTGGCGGCCAGCCGGGCGGGATCGTAGAGGGCGGGCCAGCCCGTCGCCGCGGCGAGGATCTCCGCGGCACCCTTGAAGGGGCGGAGCGCGGCGATCTCGTCGAACATCCACGGGTAGATCATCTCCCCGGTGGGCAGCGTCGTCGCCGCGTCCTCCTCGAACTCCTCGGGCAGCAGCCGGTGCGCGGCCCAGCCGGTGGCGGCACCCTGGGCGTAGATCGACTCGTGCAGGACCGCGTAGAGCGGGTTGCCGACGAAGCCGGTGGCCATCATGACCTCGTACAGGAACAGGTCGGAGAGCCTGTCGCCGGTCCAGGCCTCCTCCAGCACCCAGTGCAGGTACTCGGCCCCGTCGCTCATGCCCAGGCACATGCCGAGGGTCTGCAGGCGGCGCACGGTCAGCACGTCGCCGTCCGGGAGGAGGACCTCGTGAAGGCGCAGGTGGTCGGCTATCGCGTCCAGACGGCCCGAGTCGTGCGGGTAGCGGGCGAAGTAGCGGTTCACCTTGTCGCGGACGCGCGGGTAGGTGCGGGAGTAGACGTCGTCGGCGGTGGCGTCGAGCCCGGACAGGCCCCCGGTCACGTAACAGGCCGCCAGGCCCTCGGGAGCCCGGGAGAGGTAGGTCAACGTGATGAAACCGCCGTAGCTCTGGCCGAGGGTCTCCCACGGCCGGTCGCCGCAGAGCTCGCGCCGGATCAGCTCGGCGTCGGCCACGATCGAGTCGGCCCGGAAGTGCCCGAGGCGGGCGGCGAGCTCGGCGTCCGTGCCGCGCGCGGTCTTCGCGGTGATGGGGGTGCTGCGGCCGGTCCCCCGCTGGTCGAGCAGGAGGACCCGGTGGGTCTTCAAGGCGTGCCCCAGCCACCCGTCGGCGGCGGCCGGGCGCGGTGACTTGCCCCCGGGACCGCCCTGCAGGAAGAGCAGCCACGGCAGGTCCTCCCCCTGCCGCGCCGGGTCCACCGCCTCACGGGCGAAGACCTCGATCGTCTCGCCGCCGGGGTCGGCGTGGTCGAGGGGGACGGTGAACACGTGGTCGGTGAGCGCCACACCGGGCAGAAGGACAGTCACCCACGGAAAGCTATCGGACCCGGGCGACGGCTTTCGCTCCAGGTGGCGGGCGGCGGCCGGAGGTTCCAACGTCCCTCCGGCACTGATCGGCACTGTCCGTAACCTGGGAAACGACTCGATAACACCATCTTGACGCAGATGAAGCTTTGCCTCTTAAATTTCAATATGAATTAAGCCTCGAAGTTGAGCAGTCGCCACTCCCCGTGAGCGCTCACAAAGCGCGGGAGGGTGACTCGATGCGCAGAGAGCATCGGCGGGGCACCGGTTGGGCACCAGCTGGGCGCTGCCCGGCGCCCGGCCACCGATCGTCGTCCCGGCGCTGCTCGTCAGGCGACACATCCGCGTAACCACGCAAGGAGCGATCAAGGGATGACCCAGACCGACGACCGGACCGGCACCGGCCTGGCCCTGTTCCCGCCCGCTTTCCGCTGGGGGGTCGCCACCGCCGCCTACCAGATCGAGGGCGCCACCGCGGAGGACGGCCGTACCCCCTCCATCTGGGACACCTTCTCCAGGACCCCCGGCCGGGTGCACCTCGGACAGACCGGCGACGTCGCCTGCGACCACTACCACCGCTACGCCGAGGACGTGGCCCTCATGAGGGACCTCGGCGTCAACACCTACCGCTTCTCCATCTCCTGGCCCCGGATCAAGCCCGACGGCACCGGACCGGTGAACCCCCGCGGCCTCGACTTCTACGACCGGCTGGTGGACACCCTGCTGGCCGCCGGGATCGACCCCATGGCCACGCTGTACCACTGGGACCTGCCGCAGACCCTGGAGGACGGGGGCGGGTGGACCGTACGGGACACCGCCCACCACTTCGCCGGGTACGCGGAGGCGGTGTACGACCGGCTCGGAGACCGGATCAGGACCTGGACCACCCTCAACGAGCCGTGGTGCTCGGCCTTCCTCGGGTACGGCACCCGCGACCAGGCTCCCGGCCGCGCCGAGCCGGCCTCGGCCTTCCTCGCGGCGCACCACCTGCTGCTCGGCCACGGCCTGGCGGCCCGTGCCCTGCGCGCGGCGGGCGCCGGGGAGGTCTCGGTCACGGTCAACCTCACCCCGGTGTCCCCCCGCGACCCGCAGGACCGGCACGACGTCGCGGCGGCCAGGCTCGTCGACGGCCTGCACAACCGGATCTTCCTCGACCCGATCGTGTACGGGCGCTACCCGGCCGACATGCTGGAGCACACGGCCCGCTTCACCGGCCTGGACCACATCCTCGACGGCGACGAGGAGCTCATCGGCGCCCCGATCGACTTCCTGGGGGTCAACTACTACGCGCCGACCCACGTCGCGGCGAAGGTCGGCACGCCCTCCTCCGACCGCTTCCCCGGCACCGAGGGCGTCGAGCACCCCGACCCCGGCCTGCCGGTGACCGCCATGGGCTGGCCCGTCGAGGCGGACGGCCTGCGCAGGCTCCTGGTGCGGCTGGCGCGGGACTACCCGTCCACCCCGCTGATGATCACCGAGAACGGCGCCGCCTACCCCGACTCCGCCGAGGACGGCAGGGTGGCCGACGCCGAGCGCGTCGACTACCTGCGCACCCACCTGCTCGCCGCCCACCAGGCGATCCAGGAGGGAGCCGACCTGCGCGGCTACCTGGCCTGGTCGCTGATGGACAACTTCGAGTGGGCCTACGGCTACGACAAGCGGTTCGGGCTGGTCCACGTCGACTACGACACCCAGACGCGCATCCCCAAGGACAGCGCCCTGTGGTACAGCGGGGTCATCGGCAGGAACGGGATCTGACCCGGGAGTCCCGGACGTCACCTGACACGGATGCTCCCCCGCCCTCGGAAAGGGACGGGGGAGCATCCGTTTTCGCCACCTCGTGAAGCCGCGATCCGTGTCCGTGACGCCGTACGACCTCCCGTCGTACGACCTCACGTCTTCGAGGCAGGCCCGTTTCCGTCACGTCGTACGGCAGGACACGGCGGCCACCGCCGGGAGGTGGCCCCTCCACGCGTCACGCGGTGATCGCCAGCAGCTCAGGGTCCACCGGGTGGCGCAGCGGCCGGCCCGCCAGCGCCAGGAGCACCTCGTCCACCGCGCACGCCCCCAGCCTGGCCAGCTCGTTGCCCAGCGCCCCGGCGACGTGCGGGGTGAGGATGACGTTGGGCAGGTCCCACAGCACCGAGTCGGCGGGGACGACCTCGGGCTCGGTCACGTCGAGCACCGCCGACAGCCTGCCAGTGGCCAGCTCGGCGACGAGCGCCCCCTGGTCCACCAGGGAGCCCCTGGCGGTGTTGATGAGCGTCGCGCCGTCGCGCATCGCGGCCAGGCGGGCCGCGCCGACCATCCCGATCGTGTCGTCGGTGGCCGGGGCGTGCAGGGAGACGATGTCGGCGGCGGCGAACAGCTCGTCGACCCCGACCAGGCGGGCACCGAGCGCCCGCGCGCCCCGGGCGTCCAGGTACGGATCGGCGATCAGCACGTCCAGGTCGAAGGGGGCGAGCAGTTCCGCGACCCTTCTGCCGATCCTGGAGGCCCCGACCAGGCCGACCGTCCTGCCGTAGTTGCCGTAGTCCCCGTAGTCGCCGTGGTCGTCCCGCCCCTGGTACAGGCGCAGGTCCTCCCTCCTGGCCCGGTACTCGCGGGCGAGCGCGAGGACGGACTTGCCGGTGAGCAGGATCATCGCCACGGTGTACTCGGCGACCGGCAGCGCGTTGGCCGAGGCGGCCGAGCTGACCGGGATCCCCCGGGCGAACACGGCCTGGCCGACGTGGCCCTTGACGCTCCCCGCCGCGTGCACGACGGCCCGCAGGCGCGGCGCGCGCCGCAGCACGGGCTCGTCGATGAGCGGGCAGCCCCAGCCGGTGACCAGGACCTCCGCCCGCTCCAGGCGCACCTGCGCCTCGTCGGTCCCGAACTCGGTGAGCGGCACCGCCAGGTCGGCCTCGGCGACCGCGCGGAGGCGGTCGCCGACGCCGGGGGGGAACAGGCGGGCGGGCAACCCCGGATACATCGCCAGCACCACCGACGGCGGACCGGCGGTCACCGGCCGGCCCAGATCAGGCCACGCCGGGTGAGCTCGTGCACGGTGGGGTGCCGCAGGTCCTCCAGCCGGTGGCCGACGGCGGAGAAGAAGACCTTCCCCCTCCCCCACCGGCGGGTCCAGACGACGGGCATCGGGGTCTTTGGGGAGACGAACCGCGTGGTGGCGAGGACCTCGTTGTGGGCGTCGGTGAGCATCCAGTACTGCTCGGTCTCGACGGTGAAGTCGTCCAGCCCGGCGACGATCGGGTGCCCGGCGTGCGCGGGGTCGATGACGACGTCGTAGGTGAGGAAGTCCGCGGGGTGGTGCAGGAAGAGCCCGCCGACCATCCGCAGGTAGTCGTGGCTGCCGTCGAAGGTCGCCACCACGCCGCCGTGCCAGCCGGCGAAGCCGGTGCCCGCGCGGACCGCGGATACCAGTCCCGCCTCCTGTTCCGGCGTCAGGACGCCGCCCGTCCAGCACTGCACGATCAGGTCGGTCCCGGCCAGCAGCGGCCCGTCGGCGTAGACCTCCAGGTCGTCGGCGACGGTCACCTCGAAGCCCGCGGCGGCCAGCTCGGGGACGAACAGCTCGGTCGCCTCGACGGGGACGTGTCCCTCCCAGCCGCCGCGGACGACCAGCGCCCTCCTCATCGGCGGCCGGCCGGGTCGCTCGCCCAGCCGGGCAGGGTGAGCGGGGTGCGCTGGACCCCGATCCACTGGCGCCTGGTGAAGCCCGGCATCTGGTTCTCCGCCCCGTGACGGGCGTGCGCGTCGTTGACGTGGACCTCGCCCGCCCGCAGCCGCTCGGCCACGTCCATGCCGCGCATCAGGTCGGCGGTGAACACCGAGTCCATCATCATCGGGTGCCGGTTGGCCAGCTCGACGGCCTCGTCCTCGGAGTCGACCACCGTCACCGGGATGACCGGCCCGAAGATCTCCTCGGTGAACGCGGGCATGTCCGGGGTCACGTCGGCCAGCACGGTGGGGCGGTAGAACAGCCCGTCGTAGGTGCCGCCGGCGACCAGCCGGGCGCCCTTGGCGATCGAGGGCGCGACGATCCGCTCGTGCAGCCGGGTCCGCTGGCCCTCGCTGATCAGCGGGCCCAGGTCGGTGTCCGGCGACATCGGGTCGCCCAGGCGCAGTGCCTCGACCCGCCTGGTCACGGCCTCCAGGTAGCGGTCGGCGACCTCGCGGACGACGATGTGCCGGCTGGAGCTGATGCACGTCTGCCCCTGGAACTCCAGCGAGGCGATCATGGCGTGGGAGGCGGCCAGCTCGACGTCGGCGTCCTCCAGGACGATGAAGGCGTTGTCGCCGCCCAGCTCCAGGCGGATCGCGCGCAGGTCGGTGGCCGCGGAGGCCGCGATGAGCAGGCCGACCTCGCGGGAGCCGGTGAAGTCCAGCAGGTCCAGCCCCCGGTGCTCGGCCAGTGCCCAGCCGGCCTCGGGACCGTCCCCGGTGACCACGTTGAACACCCCGGCGGGCAGCCCGACGGCCTCGGCGGCCTCGGCCAGCACGTGGCCGCCGACCAGCGGGGTCAGCTCGGCGGGCTTGAGCACGACGGTGTTGCCGAACGCCAGGCCGGGCGCGACCATCCGCATGGCGAGGTTCATCGGGTAGTTCCACGGCGTGATGACGCCGATCACGCCCAGCGGCACCGCGCGCGACAGCGAGAGCTTGCCCGCCTTGTACGGGGGCAGGATGTCCCCGGCGTTCTCGGTCGCCTGGACCGACGAGATGAGGAGCTGGCGGATGCTCGTGCTCACCTCGTCCTCGGCCTTGGCCCGCACCCCGCCCGTCTCACGGATGCTCAGCTCGACCAGCTCTTCGTAGCGGCCCTGGAGGTGCTCGGCGAGGCCCCGCAGGTATCCGGCCCGCTCGGGTGCCGACAGGGCGGCCCAGGCGGGCTGCGCGGCACGGGCGGCGGCGACGGCCCGATCGACGTCGGCGGGACCTCCCAGCGCGTACGTGCCGATCTGCGCACCGGTCGCCTTCTCGTGCACGGGGGCGGCGCCTCCTGAGGCGGCGTCCTGGAACGTCCCGTCGATGTACAACCTGCCCACAGCCATCCCCTACTTCATCATCACGCTTAGTACAGAATGCAAAATAAGTGCTGAACGGAGGCGGCGTCAACAGTCCCGGGGACACCGTGAGGGCGGTCGCGGCGCCTCGCCCTGCGAGGTCAGACGGGCGCGTGCCCGGCCGGCTCCGGGGTCGGGGTCGGGGTCGGGGGCGTGACGCGGCCCGCGGGGCGCACCGCGTGGCTGCGCAGCAGGAAGTCCTCGACGACCAGGGTGGCCGCGCCCAGGGCGACCGCCTCGGCCCCGAGCCTGCCCAGCTCGATCGACGCCTGTGAGAAGGGCAGGGGCAGGGCGTACCGGGCGGCGGCGGCGCGGATCTCGGGAAGGAACCTCCGCCCGAGGAGGGATCCGGCCCAGCCGCCGAGGATGATGCGCTCGGGGTTGAAGAGGTTGATCAGGTTGGCCAGCCCGGCCCCCAGGCAGCGGACGGCCTCGTCGAGCGCGGGCCGCGCCAGCGGGTCGGCGAGGAGTTCGGCGAAGACGCTCTCCTCGTCGTCACCCCCCAGGTCCCTTCCCGCGCCGGCCAGGATCGCCTCGGCGCCGATGTAGGCCTCCAGGCAGCCCTGGCCGCCACAGCGGCAGGGGCGCCCGTCGAGGACGATCTTCGTGTGGCCCCACTCGCCCGCGCCGCTCGCCGTTCCCCGGTAGGTGACGCCGCCGTTGATGATGCTCGCCCCGGCCCCCGTGCCGATGAAGGTCATGACCAGGTGCTGGGCGCCCTTGCCCGCACCGAACCAGAGCTCGGCCTGGCCCGTCGTCTTGACGCCGTTGTCGGCGAAGATCGGGAGCGAGGTGCCCTCGCGGAGGAGCGCGCCCAGGGGTACGCCGTCCCAGCCGAACGCGCGGGCGTGGATGAGCAGGTCGGAGCCCTGCTCGGCGACGCCGGGAACGCCGAGGCCCATACCGAGCACCTCGGACTCCGTGGCTCCGGCGTCGGACAGGACCGCCTGGAGACCGTCGAGGATGTGCCGGGCCACCACGGCCGGTTCGTGGTGGCTGGGGTCGAGGGCGAACTCCTTCCTCGCCCGCTCCTCCATCGCCAGGTCGTACAGCTCCACCCGGACGCGCGTCTCCCCGACGCCCACCCCGACCACGTATCCGTACGAGGGATCGACCTTGAGCATGATCCGCGGTCGCCCGCCGTCGGAGTCGACGGAACCGGTCTCCACCACGATGCCGTCCGTGATGAGGTCACCGATCACGTTGCTGACCGTGGCGGCGCTGAGGCCGGTCAGCTGGGCCAGATCGTGCCTGCTCAGCTCGTCGGCGAAGTACAGCGTCCACAGGACCACGGACCGGTTGCCCTTGCGCACGTCACGAAGGGTCCCCCGCTGTGGACGGCTCATGCTTCTCCCCCGGGGAAGTAATTTCAGATGTTAGTACAACTACTCTAGTCACTGCCGGACCTGGCTTTTCTGCCACGCTCCCACCTGACGGGGCACGGCCCGCCCGTATCGCGCGTGAGGAGAGTTTCCCAGGTCGCGCCGCGCGTCGCCATGCCCGGCCACACCATGGAACCTGCGGGCGGAGAACCTCTGGTCTCCTGGGCGCGGACGGCTCCGGTTGTTAGGCTCGGCCACCAAGCAAGTGCTCACTCCAGAGCACCGGGACGGGTGAGGACGGGCGATGGCGGCAGACGGCGGGACCGAGGGTCGTGTGGGGACGTACGGGCACTGCGACCCACGCTTCTCGCGGGTACGGGAGGTGTTCGACGCGCACTTCGCCGACGGTGAGGAGCTGGGCGCGGCCTTCGCGGTCTTCCTGGACGGCGAGCCGGTCGTGGAACTGTGGGGCGGGGTCGCCGACCGCCGCAGCGGGCGGACCTGGGAGCGCGACACCCCCGTGCTGGCGTACTCGTGCACCAAGGCGGTGACCGCGACGGTCGCGCAGCTGCTGGCCGAACGCGGCCTGCTCGACGTCACCGCCCCGGTCGCGGACGTCTGGCCGGAGTTCGCTCGGCGCGGCAAGGGGCGCGTCACCGTCGAACATCTCCTCACCCACCAGGTGGGACTGCCCGTGATCGAGGAGCAGGTCCCCGTCGAGGAGTTCGAGGACCAGGCCGCCATCGCGGACCGGCTGGCCGGGCAGGAGCCGATCTGGGAGCCGGGCACCGCGCACGGCTACCACGCGCTGACGTACGGGTTCCTGGTCGGCGAGGTGGTCCGCAGGGTGTCGGGCAAGTCCGTGAGCGAGATCGTGGCCGCCGAGATCTCCGGCCCCCTCGGCCTGGAGCTCTGGGTCGGCGCCCCGGACGACGTGGCGGCGCGGGCGGCCCGGCTGTCCGCCGGGGATCGCCCCGCGCCCCCCGCCGATCCGCCCGTCGCCTCGCCGTCCGCCCCGCCCGCAGAACCCGCGGCACCGGAGCTGCCGGGGCAGGGGCCGGGAGACCCGGTCTACGAGATGGCCAGGGCCTCCCTCGACAAGGACAGCCTGCTGAACCGGGCCCTGGGCAACCCTCCGATCCACCGGCTGCGGGGCGGCGCCAACCACCCGGTCGTGCTGCGCGCGGGCTGGCCCGCGATGGGCGCCGTCACCACCGCGCGGGGCCTGGCGGGTTTCTACCGCGACCTGGTGGCCGGGCGGATCCTGCGCCCGGAGACCCTGCGCGGCGCGACGCGCAGGAGGGTGAACGGGCCGGACAGGGTGCTGTTCCTCGACAGCTCCTTCGGCCTGGGCTACATGCGCCCGGCGCTGACCTTCCTCACCCCCGCGAGAGGCGCGGAGACCGCGTTCGGCCACACCGGCATGGGCGGGTCGCTGGGCCTCGGCGACGTCGAGCACGGCCTGGGCATGGCGTACACGATGAACAGGATGGCGGGCGCCGCCTCGGGGAACCTCCGCGCCTACCGCCTGGCCGAGGCCGTCTACGAGTCGCTCCCCCGCGCCCACCCGGCCCGCTGACCCGGCGCGGTCGGCTACCGAGCACGATTCCAACGTCACCATTCGCAAAAGTTGACCAATCGTGACAACCAACCGTAGGGGTGAGACCGTCGAACAAGTCGACGGCACTCGGAAGGGGACGGGATGGTTCCGGGATACCGCGAGGTTCGGGAACTCGGCGCCGGCGGGGGCGGGCGCGTGGTGCTGGCCACCTACGCCCCCACCGGCGCCTACGTAGCCATCAAATACCTCAACGCGACCCTCAAGGACGATCACCGCTTCCTGGCGCGCTTCCGCGCGGAGGCCCGCGTCATGGTGGAGCTGCAGGACCCGAACGTGGTCCAGCTCTACGAGTACTACGAGGACGTGCTCGAAGCCGCGATCGTGATGGAGCTGGTCGACGGGGTCGCGCTCAGGCGGATCCTGTCCGAGCACGGCAGCACGAGCCCGGAGGCGGCGCTGACCGTGCTCAAGGGCTCGCTGCTCGGCCTGGCCTTCGCGCACGCCGCCGGTGTCGTGCACCGCGACTACAAGCCGGAGAACGTGCTGATCCAGGCCGACGGCGGCAGCAAGCTGGCCGACTTCGGCATCGCCGCCCACGTCGGGGAGGCCGGGATGACCGCCGGCACCCCGGCCTACATGGCGCCCGAGCAGTGGGAGGGGGCGCCGGCGAGCGCGGCGACCGACGTCTACGCGGCCACGTGCGTGTTCTTCGAGTGCCTCACCGGGCGCAGGCCCTACCTGGCCGACCACCGCCTCGTGCTGATGCACCGCCACCGGCACGAGGCGATCCCGGTGGAGGAGGTGCCCAGCTCGGTACGCGGGCTGGTCACGCGGGGCATGGCCAAGAACCCGGCGGACCGGCCGCAGAGCGCGCGGGCGTTCCTGGAGGAGCTGGAGGCGGCGGCGCTGGCGGCGTACGGGCCGGAGTGGGAGCAGCGCGGGCGGCGGCACCTGGCCGAGCTCGCCACGCTGCTGGCACTGGCGTTCCCGCTGGCCAAGCCCGCACCGAAGGCAGCCTCCTCGGTGGCCCAGACGGTACTCGGCCGGGTGGGGCGGGTGCGCCGTCCCCGGCTGGGCCCCAGGACCCTGGCCGGGCTGGGAGTGATCACCGTCGCGATGACCGCCGGTGTGATCGCGGCCAACCGGCCGCAGGACCGGCTCTCCGCCGACACGATCTTCACCCCGCCGCCCGGTTCCGCGATGATCGAGGAGACCCCCGCGCAGCGGCGGCGGAGCCAGGTGTCGGCGCCTCCCGATCCCTCCGCCGGGCCGGGCCGCCCCTCGGGAAGTGCCGCCGCCAGAAAGCCCGGCTCCTCCTCGAACGGCGCGAACCCCGGCCAGATCACCTCGCCCCCGTCACCGGTCCCCACCCGGACGCTGGTCTCCCCGCCCCCCGCTCCTCCCTCGCCTCCCTCGCCGACCGGCTCGCAGCCGCCGCCCCCGTTGCCCACGCGCTCGCGAACCGCGGCCCCCACCCGCCCGCCCACGCCCGTACCCACGTCCACCCGGCCACCGGTACCGGAACCCACCGGGACGGGGGCGCCGGGGTCCGTACACACGGTCAGCGGCCTGAGGGTCGTGGGAATCGACTCGCTCGGGGCCACGGTCGGCTTCCGCGCCTCCACCACGGGGAAGGTCGCGGTGACCGTCACCTTCGCCGAGGGGCCCGATCCCGGCCGGCTCGTCCGGGCGGCCCCGCGCACCTCCGTGATCGGCGGACTGAAGACCTACTCCCACACCGTCCCGCACGACTTCACCGTCCCCGCCTGCGAGCAGACCCTCTACCGCCGGGTCACGGTCTCCACCGTGCCCCGTTCCCCGGGCGGGGCGGCCGGCCGCACGGAGAGGGTCCGCGGCGAGCCGTGCGCGCCGTCCACGGTCTCGATCACCTCCTTCGACGGCACCACGGTCGGCTTCCGGGTGAAGGCCCCCAGCACCTCGCCGGTGACCGTGCGGCTCGGGTTCGCCCAGACGATCGGGGACACGCGAGAGACGCTGACCAGCAGCACGCGGGAGCTGGAGCTGTCCGGCGACACGGAATACGAGCGGGAGGTGACCGGGAAGTTCGCCGCCCTGCCCCGGTGCGGGGGGCACGCCACGCGGGTGGTGGTGATCAACACCGATCCCATGGGTGACTTCCCCACCCGGAGCGTCCGGATCGACCTGCCCCCCTGCGCCCCCGACCCGGGCACGAACCCGGGTCCGGGCCCGGACCCGGACCCGGAAACGACCCCGGACACGAGCACGGAGACAGGCCCGGACACGGGAACGACCCCGGACACGAGCACGGACACGGGCCCGCGCGAACCCCGGGACTCGGAGAGTCCTTCCGGGAACGGGCCCGCCCTGGTGGACATCGACCTGGGCGGCCTCCTGGACGGCCTCCTGTGAGGTGATCGTGCCCGCGCCGGCGTGATGAGCGGCGGCCACCGAACCGGACAGGACCCGCCGGCCGGAGGCACACCCGGCCACCGGGACCCCCGGTCCTGGGCGGCGGGTCACGGCCCGCGCCCCCGCCGGTGCCCGCCCAGGTCACAGGACCCGGGACACGGGAACGCGCGGGGAAACGGCCTGCACATAGTGTGGATTGTGCCGGTTGGATCCGGACATACGGCGATCCGCTCGCCGAAGCCGGCGTGAGGCACTGATGGATGAGGTGGCATCGGTCCCCCCGAAGCGGTGGCAGGCGACGGATCTGCCCCCCGAGGTGACCAGTTTCGTGGGGCGTCGGCACGAGATGGCCGAGGTCAAGCGCCTGCTGTCCGGAGCACGCGTGGTGACCCTCACCGGCCCCGGCGGGGTCGGCAAGACCCGGCTGGCCCTGCGCGTCGCCGCCGACGTCCAGCGGGCGTTTCCCGACGGGGTGTGGCTGGTCGAGCTCGCCGGGCTGGAGAACCCGGAGCTGCTCGCCGCGTCGGTGAACGAGGCCCTGGCGATCGTGGACGTCTCCCACCTGCCCCCCGTGGAGGTGCTCATCGACCACCTGCGGGAGAAGCGGGCGCTGCTGATCCTCGACAACTGCGAGCATCTCCTGCGAGCCTGCGCCGTCCTGGCGGAAACCCTCGTCCGCGCGGCCCCCTCCCTGCGGATCCTCGCCACCAGCCGGCAGGCACTGGGCATCTCCGGCGAGCAGACACTGGTCGTCCCCACCCTGCTGCTGCCACCGCCGCCGGGCCCCGGCGGCCCCGGGCCGTCCGCGGAGCCGCCGGCGCAGTCGGAGGCGGTACGCCTGTTCGCCGAACGGGCCACCGCCGTCCTGCCGGACTTCACGCTCACCGAGGCCAACAGGTCCGCGGTGGAGGAGATCTGCCGCCGGCTGGACGGCATCCCGCTCGCGATCGAGCTGGCGGTCGTGCGGCTGCGCGCCCTCTCCCCCGAGGAGCTGCTGGCCCGGCTGGACAACCGGTTCCGGCTGCTGACCGGCGGCTCACCCGCGACGCGGCCCCGCCAGCAGACGCTGCGCGCGCTGATCGACTGGAGCTACGCCCTGTGCACCGAGAAGGAGCGGCTGCTGTGGGAGCGCGTCTCGGTGTTCACCGAAGGCCTGGACCTCGACGCGGCCGAGGCGGTCTGCTCGGGGAACGGCATCGGCCGCGAGGAGGTGGTCGACCTGGTGATCGAGCTGGTGGGCAAGTCGATCCTGGTCCGGGAGGACCTTCCCGCGACGTCCACCGCGACCCGCTACCGGTTGCTGGAGACGATCAGGCAGTACGGCCGGGAGAAGCTCGTGGCCTCGGGGCAGGAGAGCGCCCTGCAGCGACTGCACCGCGACCACTATCGCCGGCTGGCGGCGCAGGCGTACGCGGAGCGGTTCGGCCCGCGCCAGGTGTCCTGGCTGGGCAGGCTGAACCTCGACCACGCCAACCTGCGCACCGCGCTGGAGTACTGCTTCGGCGAGTCCGGGGAGACCTCCACGGCCCTGGGCATGGCCACCGACCTGCTCTACCACTGGATCACGAGCCACTACCTCAGGGAGGGGCGCCACTGGCTGGACCTGAGCCTCCTCTCCGGTACCGGCTCCGACGAGGTCCGGGGCCGCGCGCTGTGGTCCAACAGCTGGCTGGCCGTCATCCAGGCCGACATCGTCTCCGCCGCGACGATGCTGGAGGAGGCCAGGGAACTCGGCCGGCGTCCCGGGCACGAGCCGGTCCTGGCCTACGTCGCGCTCTACTCGGGGATGATCGCCATGTTCCGTAGGGACGTCGATCTCGCGATCAGCCTGTACGAGGAGGCGGTGACGCGCCACCGCGCCGACGACGACCCGGCGGGCCAGGCGCTGGCGCTCGTCCGGCTCTGCCTCGCCCACTCCTTCCGGGGCGACTGGCCGAGCGCCGTCTCCGCCGGCGAGGAGTGCATCGCGCTGTGCGACGCCCACGGGGAGGGCTGGCACCGGGCGTACGCGATGATGGCGCTCGGCGTCGGGGTCTGGTGCCAGGGCGACGCCCCGCGCGCCACGGAGCTGGAGAAGGAGAGCCTGAGGTTCAACCGCTCACTCAACGATCTTCTTGGCGTCGGCGTCAACGTGGAGGTGCTGGCCTGGATCGCCGCCGCGGACGGCGACCACCGGCGAGCGGCCAGGTTGCTGGGGGTGCTGGAGACGGTCTGGCAGGTGATCGGGGCGCCGCTGTCCGGTTACGGGCACCTGAGGCGCTACCACGACGAGTGCGATGAGCGCACGCGCGAGGCTCTCGGAAAGCAGGCCTTCGACACCTTGGTCAGGCAGGGCTCGAAGATGCGGTGCGACGAGGCCTTCGCCTTCGCTCTCGAAGAGGAGGCGCCCCGCGGCGAGCCCTCCGGCGAGGCCGAGGAGCCGTCGCCGCTGACCCGCAGGGAGACGGAGATCGCCAAGCTCGTCGCCCAGGGGCTGAGCAACAAGGAGATCGCGGCCTCGCTGACGATCGCCCAGCGCACCGCGGAAGGTCACATCGAGCACATCATGACCAAGCTCGGTTTCCACTCGCGGGCCCAGATCGCCGTCTGGACCGGCGAGCGCATCCGGAACGCGAACGGGAACCGCACGCCCGACGGCTGACGGGCAAGACGGAGACGACGGGAAAGCTAGGACGCCGGAGCCGACGAGTGCGATGATCCCGTCGGCTCCGGCGTCCGGCTGGAACCGGGTTGGGGGACTCGGCTCCTGCCTTCGGAGGTGGTCTGTGCGCCCGGCCCTCGTGGAACCGGGTGGCGGGGGCCCGGGGCGGTGGTCCTGCGGCCCGTGGCCGGGGTCGTGCGGTCTTGTACGCCCGGAACGGCGCGGGCGGGGCTTCTCAGCCGGGGCCTCCGGGCAGATCTCCGGGTGGCTCTCCGGGGCGGCGCGTGCGGCCGATCTCGCGCGGTCGGCTCTCGGCGTGTACGGCCGGCGCGGAGGCGGCGCGTCGATCGACCTCGCGGTCAGGCCTCGGGGGCGTTCGCGATGAGCTCGAACCAGACGGCCTTGCCGTCGGTCGTACGGGCACTGCCCCAGCAGCAGGACAGGAGTTCGAGCAGCTGCAGCCCTCGTCCCCGCTCCTCGTCGTCGCGTGCCCGGCGCACGCGGGGCAGGAGGCAGTCCGGGTCCGCGTCCTCGACCTCGCAGCGCAGCAGGCCGTCCTGGAAGGAGAGGGCGAATCCGATGGTTCCCCGCGAGTGGCGCAGCGCGTTGGTGACCAGCTCGCTGACGAGCAGCTCGGCGACCGTAGTGTGCTCGTGCAGTCCCCAGTCCGCCAGGCAGGCGCGGGTCAGATGGCGTGCCTGGGGCACGGATGCCGACTCGGGCGCGAAGGAGCACGACGTCTCCTGGCCGTACGGCGCTCCGAGCAGAGCGTTCATGAGCGTTCACCTACGTGGTCGGCGGTTACCTCGGTCGGGCGCGGTTCGCACGCGCGTCCGCCGCCGGAGACCTCAGGCCGCCACGGAGCAGTCCGCCCGCGTGGCGTGTTCGGTCCCGATCCGGCGGGCACGCGCGACGAGATCATGCCGCCTGCCCCAAGGAGACGCGGTGCAGAGGCATGCCGTGGACGGGAGTGCTGCGACCGTCAGGCAGGAGCGCTCCGGTGTCGTCGAAGACCACCACGCCGTTGCAGAGCAGGCCCCACCCCTGCTCGGGGTGGAAGGCCACGAGAGACGCGGCTTCGTGATCGGGTGCGCTTGCGAGTGGGCAGCGCGGCTGGTGTTGACACATGGCTCGTACCTTTTGACCTTCACTGGTTGCTGTTGAGCCTTTCCTGGTGTGACCAGCATCTCTCAGCACCCATACGCGCATAGCGGGATAAATACCCATATGTCTACCCATTTCGCCGAAAAGGTAAAGAAACCAGGCGCTGGCGCAAAGAACGATCGGCAAGATCGAACGGGGCGGATACGGCGGTCCCGGCCCCGGTCGCGGCGACCCAGTAGATCTTTTTCCCGGACGGTTTACCATCGGAGATCATCCGGAGGCCCCCTGACATCGTCTTTTATCCGCATGTGTGACGCCGAGCTCCTTGACGCGCCCTTTAGCATGTCGTGACCTGTCCTTGGGGCCGGGTAACCTCCCTCGGCACGGAAGACAACTGGCCAGTGGTGCCGCCACACGCGTCCCTCCACACCCCCCGTGGGCTCGCGTGAACGCGCCGTCGCTCAACCTCGTCTCCCGGTGGCCAGGTCGCGAGGCGGAGCGACCATGCCCGCACGGCCGCCGGGGGTCCCCCGAAATCCTCAATGACACCTGAGATGCGCAAGTTCATCGAGCTGCTGGAGAGCCAGCTCGGATACTCCGAGAAGAGTGGCGGCTACACCAAGTTCGGTGACTGGTACGGCAAGAACGTCGAGTTCGACGCCGACTACACCGCCGCCCCCTGGTGTGACATGTACCTGTCGTGGGCGGCGGAGAAGCTCGGCTACCAGGAGTGGGTCGGCCAGTTCGCCTATACCGTCCACCACGCCCAGTGGTTCCGGCAGCAGGACGCCTGGGGCACCGTCCCCAAGCCGGGGGCCATCGTCTTCTTCGACTGGAGCGGCTCGAACAGGATCGACCACATCGACCACGTCGGGATCGTCACCGGGGTCGAGGGGGGCAGGATCCACACGATCGAGGGCAACATCGACGGCGGGATCGCCAAGCGCAAGGAGCGCGACACCGGCAAGGTCGTCGGCTACGGGTATCCGGAGAAGATCAAGGCCCGGCTGGACCGGGAGGCGACCGAGAAGCAGACGCTCGTCAGGCCCGCCGACGCGGCCGGGGACAACACGGTGGTGATCGGCCCAGGACCCGGCCTGCTCGCCATGCTCCCTGCCCCCGTACCCGCGCGGGAGACCCGCACGCCCACCGGGCCGGGCACGGGTCCGGGCAGGCCCAAGGCCGCCCCCGGGCACGCCGCCGGGACGACGACCGGCAGAACCGGGAAGGACGGCGGGGACGCCAGGGCCGCCTCGGGGAACGACGGCAGGACCGCGTCCGGGAAGAACCCCGCCGCGAGCGCCCCGCAGAGCGATCGGACGACCGCGAAGGCGCCGGTCAGGACCCAGGCACCGGCCTCCGCCGGCCGCACCTCGCCGGGCAAGCACGCCAAGGCCTCCACCGCCGACACCAGCGCGCTCGCCGTCACGCCCACCGCCACCGTCCGCGACCTCGCCACGCCCGCCCCGGGGTTCGACACCCCCGCCGTACTCGCGCCGGTGCTGCTCGCCGCGGTCGCGATCCTCGCGCACGGCAAGGCCCGGCAGTCGCGGGTACGGCTCCTCGCACCCGCCTCGGCTCTCTCCCTCTCCCCCTCGGCCCGCAGAACCCCGGCCTCGGCCCGCAGGACCCCGGGCCGCCGCCGCGCCCCCGGCCGCCGCCGCATGCCCAGGAACGCCCCCGCCCGCGACCTCTCGTACGCACCGGCCCCGGCCCGCGACCTCGTGGAGAGTCTCTCCTCCTCCCCCGAGGCCGAGAACCTGTTCGCCGCACCTCCCAGGCCCGGCTCCCGCGCCGCCACGGACACGCCCGCCCCGGCCCGGGGGTCCGTCACCCCCCGGGAACTCGCTCCCGAGAGCACGTTCGCCCCGGCCGCGAGCACCGGGTTCCCCTCGGTCACGACCTCCGTCGCCCACGTCGAGGAGCCCCGCGTGCCGGACCGTCGCGACGACCGTCCCCGCGCCCCCTACCGGGGCAGACGTCGCCTGCACGAGCATGCCGTGGCGGAGTCGTCGACCTTGGTCCAGGACTCCCCGCCGCGCGGTCGCCGCCACCGCAGGGCCGACCCCGTGGCCACCACCGCCATCCCGGTCGTCCCCGCGCGTCCCGCCCGCCCTGCCTGTCCCGCCGCGCCCGCCCGCTTCGCCGCGCCTGCCCGCCCGGCCACCGACCCGAGGGCGGCCGTTCCCGTCCCGGCGACCCGGGCAGGTCAGGGCGATCCGGCCGGCCCGGCCGTCACGGCCCGCTCCGCCGCGCCACTCACCGAACCGGGCGACATCCTGGTCCACAGCGGCTACCGGGGACGCCGCCGGGCGGAGGCGCCGGTCCAGCTGGTTTAACTGGTCTAGCTGTACTCGACCTCTGTGGCCGGTACAGCCGGCCGGCCCCTTGAGGGGAGCCGTCCCGGCCTCGGCGGGGCGAGAGTGCTCAGCGCTGCTCGGGCGGGCGCCCCATGGTCCGGCGCAGCTGCTCCAGCTCCGCCTCCAGCCCGGCGATCCGGGTGTTGGCCCCCGGACCCCCCGGACCTCCCGGCCTTCCGGAACCCCCCGGGCCCCGCTGGGGCTGCGGCGGGCCGTAGGGCAAGGGCGGGTGGACCGCCCGGGTGTCCTCGGGCGCGGCCGGGAGCGGGTAGGGCGCCCGCTGCTGGTACTGCTGCGGCGCACCGTACGGCTGTCCCTGCTGCCCGTAGTGCGGCGGGCCGTACTGGCCGCCGTGCGCCGGGTGGCCGGGCTGCGCACCGTACGGAACGGGCGGGAACGAGGCCGGCACCCTGGCACGGCGCCTGCCCCTGGCGACCGAGGCGATCGTACCGATCACGAACAGGGCGATCAGTCCGCCGCCACCCCACAGCAGCCACGGCAGGATCGGCGTGCCGCTCTCGTCCTTGCCTGCGGTGATGGCCTGCTGGGAGTCGCTGATGTACTTGGCGACGTACGGGTGGTTCGGCTGCAGCGCCTGCGTCTCGCGGAACTTGGGCAGCGCGTCGGAGTACCGGTTCTGGAAGAACAGGTCGAGCGCCTCGTTGTAGGCCTTCGTCGTCGACGACTCGGCCGGCTTGATGTTCTTCTCGTTCAGCTTCTCCTTGACGATGCTGACCGGCAGCACGAAGCTCTCACCCTCGGTGGAGCCGCCGTCCTGCTGGATCAGGCCGCCGACGAGGATGCCGATGACCCTGCCATCCTTGCTGAACACCGGACCGCCCGAGTTGCCCGGGTACGAGGGCGCCTGGGTCTGGATGTACGGCACCCCCTCGGGGGTCTGGCGGGCGGCGTTGTAGGGGCCCTCGGTGAACGCCGGATCAAGCTTGGACTCCAGGTTGAAGATCGAGGTCTGCGTCACCGTACCGGGGAATCCGCTGATGTACAGGGTGTCGCCGACGCGCACGTCGGAGTCCTCGCCCAGCGGCACGGTCGGCAGGTTGCTCTGCCCGTTGGCCTTGAGGATCGCGACGTCCTTGCCCGGGTAGACGGTGCCCTTGGCGACCAGCTCGATCGGCACCGTCTTGGTGGTCTTGTCGACACCACCGCCCGGCAGGCTCTGCAACAGCGAGAGCGAGCTCTTGACGTTGCGGATCTTGATGTTGTCCGCGTTCCAGACCTGGAAGATCTTCGTCGCCGTCCTGAGGATCTCCTCGTCGGAGGCGATCTCACCGAGGTCGGCGACCAGGTCGGCGGCGTCCTTCTCGTTGATCTTCGTGAGGGCCTGGGCCGCGAAGGTCCGTGCCAGCTCGGTCTCCTCCTGGCCGACGCAGTGCGCCGCGGTGACCATGTAGCCGTCCGGCGTGACCCACCAGCCGGTGCACAGCCCGCCCGCCGTCGCCTCGACGACCCGCTCCCGCCCGCCGGGCGAGAAGTAACGGCCCGGGTCCTTGGCCATCTGCTGGACGACCCAGCGGTAGATGCTGTTCTCGTCGGAGGAGATCTTGCCGCTCTGCACGGCGTTGACCCCCTGCTGGGTCAGGGTCCTGATCGCCTCCAGGTTCGCCTCGGGCGTCGGCACGGCCACGTCGGCCGTGTAGGACACCGAGGTCAGCTGGACCGCCGGATGCGTCCTGGCCGCCAGCCACGTCCCGACAGGGACGTCGACCTCCTTCGGCTTCGCCACCGCGGTGCCCGGCAGGGCCAGCGTGCTCGCCAGCACCAGGCCGGCGACGGCGCTGATTCTTCCCCACATCTTCGTACTCTCCCCAAACTCGCTTCCCGGGCGAGAGCATGGCGGAGGCCGCTTGGGGAGGACTTGGAAGCGACTGGGACACCGGCCGGCGTTCCCCGCGGCACGGGGCGGACGCCCGCTCCCGTCAGCCGCGGCCGGCGCCGACGAGTTCCCTGCGCGGCTCCTCCGGCCTCTCCGGCCTCTCCTCGTCCTCCTCGTGGCCCTCGACGGATAGGTCGGGCAGGATGCGGTCCAGCCAGGCGGGGCACCACCAGTTGGCCCTGCCGAGCAGGGCCATGGTCGCCGGGACCAGCAGGCCCCGGATGATCGTGGCGTCCACCGCGATGGCCACCGCCAGGCCGACGCCGAAGATCTTGACCATGGGATCGGGGTAGGCGACGAACGCGACGAAGACCGCGACCATGATCAGGGCGGCGGAGGTGATGACCCTGCCGGTCGACCCCAGCCCCTCGGCCACCGCCCTGCGGTTGTCGCCGTGCTTCAGGTACGCCTGCCGCACGGCGGTGAGCAGGAAGACCTCGTAGTCCATCGACAGGCCGAACAGGATCGCGAACAGCATCAGCGGGATGTAGCTGTCGATCGGCACCGTGAAGAACACCGTGCTCAGGTAGGAGCCGTCCGCGCTGACCGGCGGGTCCATGCCGACCAGGCGGCTGCCCAGTCCCAGGGAGAAGACCAGCGAGAGCGCGCCGAACGCGGCGCCGAGGGAGACCAGGTTCATCAGCGCGGCCTTGATCGCGACGACCGGCGAGCGGAACGCCAGGAGCAGCAGCAGCGCGCTCAGCAGGACCACGACGCCGACGACCAGGGGCGTACGTCCGGCGATCCTGTCACCGGCGTCGGCCATGCCGGCGACCTGCCCGCCCACGTGCACCTGGGCTCCCTCGACGTCGAGCGCGCGCACCGCCCTGACCACCTCGAGCGCCCGGGGGTCGCCGGGGGCGTAGGCGGGGATCGCCTGCACCAGCGCCGCCGTACCGCCCCTGTTGAGGACCGGGTCGCCGACGTGGACCACTCCCTCGACGTCCGCGACGCGATCCTTCAGGTTCCGCAGCACGGCCGGGCTCGGCTCCCGGTCGACGACCCTGGTGTCCAGGTCCGCCACCACGACGAGAGGGCCGTTCATGCCGGGCCCGAACCCGGCCTGCAGGAGCTCGTAGGAGCGCCGCGTGTCGGTGCCGCGGTCGGCGTAGCCGTTGTCGAGCGGGCCCAGCTTGAGGGCGAGCGCGGGTGCGGCCAGCGCGCCCAGGAGGGCGACGCTGAGCGCGAGCACGCTCCACGGCCGCCGGGCCACCCAGTTGCCCAGCGAGGCCCAGCCGGAGGAGCCGTGACTGCCCCGCCGTCCCGTGAACGGCAGGCGCAACGCGTTGACCCGGTGCCCGAGCAGGCCGAGCAGCGCGGGGACCAGCGTGACCGAGGTGAACACCGCGCAGACGACCGAGATGCCGGTGATCCAGCCGAGCGTCTGCAGCAGGGGGAAGCCCGCGAGCATGAGCGCGCTGAGCGCGATGATCACGGTGCCCCCGGCGAACACCACCGCGCCGCCGGAGCCGGCGACCACCCGGCGGACCGCCTCGCGGACCGGCAGGCCGTCGGCCAGCAGCTTGCGGTGCCTGCTGAGCAGGAAGAGCGCGTAGTCGATGCCGACACCGAGGCCGATCATCGTCGCCATGATCGACGCCTGCTTGGGCACGTCCACGACGTGGCCGAGCAGGCTCACCACGCCGAGCCCGGTCGCGATGCTGATCAACGCGGTGAAGATCGGGATCATCGCGGCGACCAGGGTGCCGAACGCGAGCAGCAGCACCAGCAGCGCGCAGAACACGCCGATGATCTCGCTGGTCCCCGTCTTGATCTCCTTGTCCGCCGGGCTGCCCGAGGCGGCGGGCACCGCCTCGATGCCCGCCGCCCGTGCGGGTTCGGCCGCCTCGGAGAGGAGCCTGGTGGTCTCAGGCAGCTTGGTGGTGTCGTTCCCCTCCAGCTTGACCGCGATGATGCCGATCTCCAGGCTGGGGGCGAGGCCGCCCACCTGGTAGGGGGATTTCACCTCCACCACGTGCGGCACCTCGCGGATCCGGTCCACGGCGCGCTCCACCGCGCGCTTCCTGTCCTCGGAGATGAGGGGGCCGTCGGGCGAGTAGAGGACGATCTGGGCCGAGCTCCCCACCCCGTAGCCGGGGCCGAAGCCGTCCTTCATCAGGTCGACGGCCCGCTGGGCGTCGGTGCCGGGAATGCTGACGTCGTTGCTGACCGGGCCGGGGAAGAACACCGATCCCGCTGTCAGCAGCGCCGCCGCGACCACCCACAGGGCCAGCACGACCTTGCCGTGCCGCGCGCACCAGCTTCCCAGCCGCCCCAGCAAACCAGACATCGGTGACCGCCCCGCTTTAGAGTGTCAAACGTCCTGAAAAGCCGTACTGTACGCTCGTACAGAACCTACGGTATAAGAGTAGGGGGACAAATTCGGAAATGCTCTAGGCGGCGTGGGACTGAGACGATGACCACACTCGAGCACGGGCACGACACGCGGGAGCGGATCCTCGACGCCGCCCGCCAGCTGTTCGCCGAACGCGGCTACGCGGCGACCTCGCTCGCCGACATCGCCTCCGCCGTCGGCCTGACGAAGACGGCCGTCGCCTACCACTTCCATCCCAAGGACCGCCTGGCCACGGAGCTGATCGCACCCGCCGGCCAGGACATCGTGGCCCTGATCGAAGACGGCTTCGACGACGACCGCGCCTTCGTCGAGGCCCTGGTGACCTTCACGGTCAGGCATCGGGCGATCATCCGGCTGATCATGGAGGACATCAGCGGCGCCGACGACGCGCCCCCCGGTTCCCCCGGCGAGGCCATCCGCGCCTTCCGCGACGCGATCTACCACCGCCTGGCCGGGCCCGACCCGGACCCCGCCCGCCGGATCTGGGCCTGGGCCGTACTCGGCTCGCTCCAGTCGGTGGTCAAGACGATCGAACTTCCCGAGGAAGAGGTCAGGAAGACCCTCCTGGCCTTCGTGCTGGCCTCCTTCTGATTCCGAAGCACCCCTCCTCGCGTCCGGTCACCCCGGACGTCTCATCCGGAAGGGGCGGCCTCCCCGGGAACGGGCACCGGCGGGACCGTGGGATCGGGAGGCTCGGTGCTCTCCCCCGGCCCCGGTCCGGGTCCGCTCTGGCCCCCGACACCGACCGTGATCACGATCGTCGCACCGGGCCTGGCGCAGGTGCCGGGCGCGATGCTCTGCGCCAGCACCACTCCGTCCTGGCCCGCACCGGTGACCAGCCGCGCCCGCGTCCGTACGGCGAACCCCGCCCCACCGAGGGTGTTGGAGGCGTCGGTCGCGCTCTGGCCGGCGACCGGTGGCACCGGGACACCGTGCCTGGAGACGACGAGCTCCACCGCGCTCCCCGGGGAGACACGCTTGCCCGCGCCGGGGGTGCTGGCGAGCACCCGCCCGGCCGGCTGTTCGGAGCAGCGCGTGCTGACCCCGCCGGCGGCCAGCCCTGCCCGGGCCAGCGCCGCCTGGGCCGCTCTCCTGGCGAGGCCGACCAGCATGGGCACCTGGGTGCCACCGGAGACCCGCAGGTCGACCCTGCCCCTCTTCGGCAGCGCGGTCCCCGGCGCCGGGCTGCTCGCGAGCACCTCACCGAGCGGCCGGTCGGAGCTGACCGCCCTGACGGCCCCGGTGACCAGCCCGGCCTGCTTGATCAGACGCGCCGCCTCGGAACGATCCAGCCCGACGAGCGCGGGCACGACCACCGTGGCGGCGGGGGGCGGCAGGGGGGAGGATTTGACGCCCTCCGCGCGCGGGGGCTTGGCCGGGACCGTCGGCGGGTTCGGGAGCGGTTTGATCGGAGCGCTCGCCCTGCCCTCGTGCGACGTGGTGTCGTCCTGGGGGGTGGACTCCACCGCAGGGACGACCGGCGGGACGGGCGCGCCGCCCGGCGCGACGCCGCTCAGCGCCGGGACCAGGACTCCCACCAGCACGGCGGCGCTGATGAGCAGCGCACCGGAGACCGCGACCGAGGCCCTGGTGGCCGCCTGCCCGGGGTGGGTCCTGGGCTCGTCGAAGTCCTCGCCCCCTGCGGGGAACGCGCGCCCGCCGGGCGGCGCGCCCGCCGAGGACGCGCCGCCCGGTTCACCGGTCCCGCCGAGCCCGGCCCGCCAACCGGTCCCCGTCGCACCCCGCCTGCCGGAAAGGCCCGTGACACCGGGCTGAGCGGAGAAAGCCGAAGGGCCGGAGAGAGCCGAAGGGCCGGAGGAGACCGGAGTGCCGGAGGCGTCGGGCCCGCCGGGCGCGGGCGGGAATCCCGGCACCGGCGAGAACCTGGACTCGGCCACCGACCGGCCCCCGTCGTCACCGAGCAGCGCGAGCAGCAGCTCCCTGCTGGTGGGGCGGTTGCGGGGATTCTTGTCCAGGCAGTCGACCACCAGCGCGCCGAGCAGCCCGTCGAGACGGCCCAGTTGCGGGGCCGCGGTGAGGATCCGGTTCAGGACGGCCGCGATCGAGTCCTGCCCGAAGGGCGCGTGGGCGTTGGCGGCGAAGCACATCGTGGCGCCCCAGGCGAAGACGTCGGCCGCCGGGTTGATCTCGGCGCCCTCCACCTGCTCGGGCGCCATGTAGGCGGGGGTGCCCGCGCCGCGCCCGCTCTGGGTGGCCGCGGCGTCCAGCGCCCTGGCCAGCCCGAAGTCGATGACCCTCGGCCCGTCGGGACCGAGCAGCACGTTCTGCGGCTTGAAGTCGCGGTGCACGATCCCGGCCCGGTGGATGGCCGCCAGCGCGGTGGCCGTGCCGATGGCCAGGCGCTCCAGCCTGCCTCCCTCGCGGGGCCCGCTGACCGCGACCTCGCGGTGGAGCGACGGGCCGTCGACGTACTCGCTGACGATGTAGGGGCGGTCGCCGTCCAGCCCGGCGTCGATCACCTGGGCCGTGCAGAACCGGGCCACCTGCTTCGCCAGCTCCACCTCGCGCAGGAAGACCTCGGGGTCCTCCCCCACAGAACCGTGCAGAAGCTTGACCGCGTAGGGCTCGGAGCCGGTGTCGGGGCGCACCCCGACGTAGACCACCCCCTGCCCACCCTCTCCGAGACGCCCGATGATCTCGTACTCACCGAGCGCC
Organism: Streptosporangium sp. H16; assembly: GCF_051918855.1. Lineage (NCBI taxonomy): Bacteria > Bacillati > Actinomycetota > Actinomycetes > Streptosporangiales > Streptosporangiaceae > Streptosporangium > Streptosporangium sp. H16. The sequence continues at coordinate 34,787 of NZ_JBPXMD010000005.1, read as the reverse complement.
GCCGGATCCCCCGTTTTGAGCGGCTGCGCATACGGCACGCGAGCCTCCCCTCGCCGCCACCCTTCTCACTCAAGAAGAAGCATCGCCGACAGTCAACGGGAATGAAGGTCTTGTCTTCCTCACCGTGACACTCATGTGATGCTCAGGTCAGGGCAAGACACAACACATCCCCCGAATACGCGGCCGCCTTTTCTTCCGGCCCACCGTGCCGTTTTCTCCTCGCCTTCCTTCCCCGGCCCTTTTCCCATCTCCCGCCCCGCACGGACCGCCCTCCTTCCCCCGACCCCTTCCCTCCGCCTCCCGCCCCCTGCGGACCGCCCCCCGCCTGGACGGGAGGCGCGAGCCGACCCGGTAGCCTGGCGAGGTGCTTGAAGCGATCAAAGCCACCCGTTACGTGACGCCGCTGCGCGAGGGCGGCTCGCTGCCCGGGATCATGGAGGCGGACGACCTCGGCACCTACGTCGTGAAGTTCCGCGGTGCCGGGCAGGGTCGCCGGGTCCTGGTCGCGGAGGTCGTGTCCGCCGGGCTGGCCCGGCGCCTGGGATTCCGTACGCCCGAGCTGAAGGTGATCGACGTGGATCCGCAGCTCGGCGCCCGCGAGCCCGACGAGGAGATCCAGGACCTGCTCAAGGCCAGCGAGGGCAACAACCTGGCGGTCGACTTCCTGCCGGGCGCGCTGGGCTTCGAGCCACTGGCCTGGTCCCCCGAGGCCGGGTTCGCCTCCCGCCTGCTCTGGTTCGACGCGCTGATCCACAACGTCGACCGGAGCTGGCGCAACCCGAACCTGCTCCTGTGGCACGGCGACACCTGGCTGATCGACCACGGCGCGGCGCTCTGGTTCCACCACAACTGGCCCTCGGCCAACCCGTTGCGCGACTTCGACGCGGGCGACCACGTGATGGCGCCCTTCGCCACCCGGATGCCCGAGGCCGACGCCGAGCTCAGCGAGCTGATCACCAGGGACCTGCTCGACGGGGTGGTGGACGAGGTCCCCGACGAGTGGCTGGAGGACGAGCCGGGGTTCGACGGGGCGCAGGCCGTGCGGCAGGCGTACGTCGAGCACCTGCTGGCCCGCGCCCAGGGACCGCGCACCTGGCTGCCGCGGCCCTCGGGCCAGGAGCCCCGTCAGGACCAGGAGTGGAAGACCGGCTCGGTGGGCGCGTTCTGGAAGGACAACCGGTGAAGGACGTCTACGAGTACGCGGTCATCCGGGTCATCCCCCGCGTGGAGCGCGGCGAGCTGATCAACGCCGGCGTGCTGCTGTACTGCCAGTCCCGCGGCTACCTGTGCGCCCGGGTGGAGCTGGACGAGGCGCGCCTGCGCGCCCTCGACACCGGGGTGGACCTCGACGGGGTACGGCACGCGCTCGGCGCCTACCAGCGCTCCTGCGGCAGTGACTCGGGGCCCCTGACCGAGGAACCGCTGGGCAGCCGCTTCCGCTGGCTGACCGCTCCGCGCAGCACGATCGTGCAGACCGGCCCGGTCCACGCCGGCCTCACCGCGGATCCGGAGGCGGAGCTGGAGCACCTCGTGACCCGGCTGGTCCGCAGCCCCTGAGTCCCGGCCTCGCGAGAGACCTCAGAAGAGCACCGACATGAAGGTGCCGACCTCGACGAAACCGGCCCTGCGGTAGGCGGCCCTGGCGGGGGCGTTGTAGTCGTTGACGTACAGCGACACCACCGGGGCGAAGTAGTCGAGCGCGTGCTTGATCACCGCGGCCATCCCCGCCACCGCGTGGCCGCGGCCGCGCATGTCGGGGTGGACCCAGACGCCCTGGATCTGGCAGGCGTGCGGCGTCACCGCGCCGATCTCGGCCTTGAAGACGACCTTGCCGCCCTCGATGCGGGCGTAGGACCTGCCGATCCTGATCAGCTCGGCGACCCTGGACCGGTAGAGGGCGCCGCCGTCCCCGAGCTCCGGGGAGACGCCCACCTCCTCGGTGAACATCGCCACGCAGGCCGGAAGCAGGATGTCGAACTCGTCGGGCCGGACGCGGCGCACCAGCGGGTCGGCGGGGACGGGCGACGGCTCGCCGATCACCATGACCGGCTGTGCCCAGCGGATCGCGCGGGCGGCCCCCCAGTACGGCTCCAGCCGCTCCCAGAGCACCTCCACAGCGTCCGCCGGGCCGACGATCGAGGAACAGCGGCGGCCCTGCTTGCGCGCGCGATCGGCGAAGGCGTAGACGGCGTCCGTACCGGCGTTGACCGGAACCAGGTTCGCCCCGGCGTAACAGATGGAGGTCAGGCCGCCGCGCGGCCCGAACCCCCACATCTGGCCACCGAGCCTGGCCGGATTGAGCCCGACCGAACGGACCCTGGAGGCGACGAAGACATTGCCGACGGGGTCGGTGTCGAGAAGCGCCAGGACCTCGTCTCGATCGTTGTCGTCGAGCACGCGCGACGCCGTTGTGCGCAGCATCACGTGCTCAGCCTACGCGACCCCCTCGAATTTGGCAGGAACCAACACAGAGCCTCTCATCTACCTGCTTTGGTCACCTCGTCCTGCCGTGTGCCCGGCGGGTACGCGGACGGTCGCGGGGGCGACCACCGGTACGGGCGCGGGAATTCCGGGGCACCGGGCGTCCGGCGTGCCGGAGCCCTGGCGACCGCCGGGAAGGGTGCCCTCCCTGAGGTAGGCGGCCAGGCGACGGTCGACGCAGGCGTTCCCGTTGAGCGCGACCCCGTGGTTGCCGCCCGGCACGGCCAGCAGCCGGGAGCGGTGGAACATGGCGCGCATCCGCACCGCCCCGGCGTACGGGGTGGCGGCGTCGCGCTCGCCCTGGATCAGCAGGATCGGCGGCAGCTCGGCGTTGTCACGGATCTGCACGGGCCTGCCCGCCTGCTGCGGCCAGAACGCGCACGGCGCGTTGTACCAGGCGTTGGGCCAGGTGAGGAAGGGCGCCTTGGCGTTGGCCTTGGTCATGTCGGCCCGCCAGCGCGCCCAGTCGCGCGGCCAGGCGGCGTCGCGGCACTGCACCGCGAGGTAGACCGCGTAGCTGTTCTCGTCCTTGGCGTCGTTCACCGCGTGCTTGCGGTAGGTGTTGACCAGGGGGGTCGCCTCGCCCTTCTTGACGTAGGCGGAGAAGGCCTTAGCCAGCTGCGGCCAGACGGCGTCGGAGTAACCGCCCAGGGTGTAGACGTCGTCGAGCTCGCTCGGGCCGACCACCCCTCCGGCCGGGCGGTCGCCCAGCCGGTCCCGCATGGCGTTCCAGGCGAAGGAGACCGCCCTCTCGGTGGCGCCGAGCCGGTAGACCGGGTTGTGGCGGGCGATCCACTTCAGGAAGTCCTCGTGCCTGTCCTGGAAGGCGATGCTCTGGTCGAGGTTCGAGCGGTACCAGATGCCGCGCGGGTCGACCACGCTGTCCAGGACGAGCCGCTTGAGCCGGTCGGGGAAGAGCGTCGCGTAGACCGCGCCGAGGTAGGTCCCGTACGAGTAACCCAGGAAGCTGATCTTCGACTCGCCGAGCGCGGCCCTGATCACGTCCATGTCCCTGGCGGAGTTCTCGGTGGTCATGTGCGGCAGCATCCAGCTCCACCGCTCGCCGCACGCCTGGGCGTACTTGCGGGCCCGGGCGATCAGCACGCTCTCGTCGCGCCTGGTGACCGGCACCTGGTCGGGACGGGGCGCCTGGTAATACTTCTCGGGGTCGACGCACCTCAGCGCGGGCTCGCTCGCCCCCACCCCGCGCGGGTCGAAGCCGATCACGTCGAACCGGTCGGCCAGGCCTTCGGGAAGCCCCGCCGCGACGCCCCTGACCAGGTCCCGGCCCGACGCCCCGGGACCACCCGGGTTGACCAGCAGCGCGCCGAGACGGTCGTGGGTGGCCTTCCCCCTGATCCGGTTCAGGGCGATGCCGATGGTCTGCTGCGGGTTGGCGTAGTCGAGCGGCACCCTCACGGTGGCGCACTCCATCGGGTTGTCGACCCGTCCGGCGGGAGCGGGCACCGCCCCGGTCACCGGGGTCGCCCCCTCGCAGGGCCCCCAGACCAGCTCCTGTCTCTCCTGGGCCACCGCCCCCTGCGGCACCCCCACCGCCGCGGCCAGCATCGCGATGCTCGCGGCGATCCCGACGACCCTCTTCTTCACTGTGTGATCCCCCTACTCGTACGGCAGAGGCGATGGTCTCCCGGGGGCGGCGCGATCATCCGGAACACAGCCGAATGCCTGGCAAAGTGTAGTCAGATGATTGCTAAGTGTAATGACGCGAGGTCCGGGCGAAGGCCCCGCGCGGGGGCGCCACGAAAGGACCGGCCCACCCCGGTGCGAGTCACACGCGGGGGCGTCGCGGAAGAGCCGGCCCGTCCCGGTACAGCTCACGCGCGGGGACCTCGCGAAAGGCCCGGCCCTCCCCGGTACGGATCCGGTGGAGGGGAGGCCGTCACACGGAGCCGCCCGCACCCCGGAGCGATCCCGGGGGCGGGCGGAAATCCCTCCGGCCGCCCGGCAGGGCGGCCTGAGGGACCAGAGGATCGAGCGGCCGGGCGAGCGGTCAGCTGACGACGACCTGGGGACCCGGGGCGTCGTCGTCGAGGTCGACCTCCACGCCCATCTCCTCGGCGAGGCGCAGGGCCTCCTCGATCAGGGTCTCCACGATCTGCGACTCGGGGACGGTCTTGATGACCTCGCCCTTGACGAAGATCTGGCCCTTGCCGTTGCCGCTCGCGACGCCGAGGTCGGCCTCGCGGGCCTCGCCGGGGCCGTTGACGACACACCCCATCACCGCGACGCGCAGCGGGACCTTCAGCCCTTCGAGCCCCGCCTGGACCTGCTCGGCCAGGGTGTAGACGTCGACCTGCGCGCGCCCGCAGGAGGGGCAGGAGACGATCTCCAGGCCGCGCTCGCGCAGGTTGAGCGACTCCAGGATCTGGTTGCCGACCTTGACCTCCTCGACCGGAGGAGCCGACAGCGACACGCGGATGGTGTCGCCGATGCCCTCGGCGAGCAGGGCGCCGAACGCGACCGCGGACTTGATCGTGCCCTGGAAGGCCGGGCCCGCCTCGGTGACGCCGAGGTGCAGCGGGTAGTCGCACCGGGCGGCGAGCAGGCGGTAGGCCTGGACCATCACGACCGGGTCGTTGTGCTTGACGGAGATCTTGATGTCGCGGAAGCCGTGCTCCTCGAACAGCGAGCACTCCCACAGCGCCGACTCCACCAGCGCCTCGGGGGTGGCCTTGCCGTACTTCTGCAGGAGGCGGGGGTCGAGCGAGCCGGCGTTGACGCCGATCCGGATCGGCACGCCGCGCTCGCCGGCCGCGCGCGCGATCTCACCGACCTTGTCGTCGAATTTCTTGATGTTGCCGGGATTGACCCGGACCGCCGCGCAGCCCGCCTCGATCGCGGCGAAGACGTACTTCGGCTGGAAGTGGATGTCGGCGATCACCGGGATCTGCGACTTCCTGGCGATGATCGGCAGCGCGTCGGCGTCGTCCTGGGAGGGGACGGCGACGCGGACGATCTGGCAGCCCGAGGCGGTCAGCTCGGCGATCTGCTGGAGCGTCGCGTTGACGTCGGCGGTGACCGTGGTGGTCATCGACTGGACGGAGACCGGTGCGTCCCCGCCCACGGGGACGGAGCCGACCATGATTTGACGGGATATGCGTCGCTCGGCGATCGGCCTGGTCCTTACGGACGGGATTCCGAGAGCAACAGAAGTCATTTTCAGCCCTTGAAGAGTCGACGACACTCATCAGTCTAGGCAGTCCCAGTGAGCTCGCGTGCCCGTATCCGCGCCCAGGAGTCGGCATCGAGGACCTCGGCCACCGAACCGGCCTCGGTCACGGTGTGCTCGGAGACCACCGCCGCCACGGTGTCGACGATGCCGGGGAACGGCAGGCGCCCGGCCATGAAGGCCTCGACGCAGACCTCGTTGGCGGCGTTGTAGACGGCCGGGGCCGTGCCGCCGGCCTCGCCGACCCGCCGGGCCAGCGCGACGGCGGGGAAGGCCTCGTCGTCGAGCGGCTCGAACGTCCAGGTGTGGGCGGTGGTCCAGTCGACCGCGGGGGAGGCGTCGGCGACCCGCTCGGGCCAGCCGAGGGCGAGCGCGATGGGCAGGCGCATGTCCGGCGGGCTGGCCTGGGCGATGGTCGAGCCGTCGACGAACTCCACCATCGAGTGGATGACCGACTGCGGGTGGACGACGACCTCGATGCGGTCGAAGCCGATGTCGAAGAGCAGATGGGCCTCGATGACCTCAAGGCCCTTGTTGACGAGTGTGGCGGAATTCACCGTGATGACCGGCCCCATCGACCAGGTGGGGTGGGCGAGGGCCTGCTCGGGGGTGACGTCCGCGAGGTCCGCGCGCGACCTGCCGCGAAAGGGCCCGCCGCTCGCGGTGACGACCAGGCGGCGCACGGCGGAGGCGTCGGGGCCCGTGGGCCCCGCGGCCCACAGGCACTGGGCCAGCGCGGCGTGCTCGGAGTCGACCGGGATCAGCTGGCCGGGTTTGGCCAGGCGCTTCACCAGCGGCCCGCCGACGATCAGCGACTCCTTGTTGGCGAGCGCGAGCACCCGGCCGGCCTCCAGCGCGGCCAGCGTGGAGGTCAGCCCCAGCGCCCCGGTGATGCCGTTGAGGACGACGTCGGCGGGCCAGGCGGCGGCCTCCGCCACCCCCTCGGGCCCGGCCAGCACACGCGCGCCCACCCCGTACGCGGTCAGGGCCTCGCGCAGCTCCGGCACGGCGGAGGGATCGGCGACGGCGACCACGTCGGGCCGGAACTCGGCCGCCTGCCTGGCGAGCAGGTCGATCCGGCCGCCGTAGGCGGCCAGCGCGGCCACCCGGAACCTGCCGGGGTTGCGGGCGATGACGTCGAGGGACTGGGTCCCGATGGACCCGGTCGAGCCGAGCAGGACGACGGAACGGACGGTGTCTGGCTGCACCGCCCCATTCTCCCGGCTCGGACCGCGCTGTCGAATCGGCCGTACCGGGCCGTACCCCTCATGATCAGGCTGGATCATGGCGAAAATCTGTTAGGCGTGGAACACGGGATAAAAGTCAGTATTTAAGTCCGAATTTCGTCATATCAATAGTTGTAAAGCCTGAGAAATGCGTACGTACGGCGCACTAGCTTCCCGGAACAGCAACAGGCCCTCGGGAGGTACATATGCGGCGCAAGGCACGGCTCGTCCCTATTCTCACCGCCATCGCGGGAAGCGCCCTGCTCTCCACGACGATCGCGCACGGCGCCACGGCGGACGCCGGCGCGGGCGCCACAGCGGGCACGGCGGGCACGGCGGGCACAGCGAGCGCGGCGGGCGCGGGCGGCGTCACCTCGGCACGGGCCGTTCCCCAGCCTGTCGAGAAGGAGGCGGCCGACACCAGGAAGGAGCAGCAGACCGTCCAGCGCTACTGGACCGAGGCGAAGATGGAGGCGGCCAAGCCGCTCGCCGCCCTCGTCCCCGAGAAGGACGGCGCCCGGCTCACCGCCGGGGCGATCGCGGCGCAGGCCGCGGCCGACCCCGTCTCCGTCCCCGCGACCGAGCCCGGCGGCGACACCGTCACGGCCCTCAAGGGCTCGGCGGCCGCCCGTGCCTCCACCGGCGCGGCGTGGACCCGCGGCGGGGCGATCGTCAAGACCGCCGGACGCGTGTTCTTCACCTACCAGGGCCGCAATGCCTCGTGCTCGGCGAACGCGGTGACCAGCGAGAACAAGAGCACCGTGATCACCGCGGGGCACTGCGTGCGGATGGGCGGCGCCTTCCACGGCAACTGGGTGTTCGTGCCGGGGTACGAGAACGGCGACCGGCCGCACGGCACCTGGGTGGCGACCACCCTCTACACCACCCCGCAGTGGAACAACAGCGAGGACGTCAACTACGACGTGGCCTCGGCCGTGGTGGCCCCGCTGAACGGCAGGTCCCTGACCGACGTGGTCGGCGGCCAGGGCGTCTCCTTCAACCAGGCGCGCCGCCGGCAGATGCACTCCTTCGGCTACCCGGCGGCCGCACCGTACAACGGCTCCAGGCTGATCTACTGCGCCGGGCGGGCGTTCGACGACTTCCTGATGTCCCGCGACATCGGGCTGAACTGCAACATGACCGGCGGGTCGAGCGGCGGGCCCTGGTTCCTCGACTTCAACGAGAGCACCGGCCTGGGCACCCTCAACTCGGTGAACAGCTTCAAGTACGCCTTCGCCACCGGCTGGATGTTCGGCCCCTACTTCGGGACCGAGGCGCAGGCCGTCTACGAGGCCGCCCAGACCACCGGCGCCCCCTGATATTCACCAGAAGTAATCACAAGAACACCCCTCGTAGTGCAAACTCGGGTTTCATGACCTCAAGCCTCCCCCTGCTTGCGGCCGCCCCGCTCGTCGCCGGGTTGCTGAGCGCCCCGGCGACCGGCGCGACGGCCACCTGGCAGACGGCCACCGCGTCGGCCACCACGTCCGGGCAACGGGCCGTGAAGACCCTCGTCACACCCCTCACCCAGAGAACAGGCGCGACGTCCGGCATGCCGGACGTCGTCGGGCACGCGACCGCTCTCACCGCGTCGGAGCGGGAGCGCGTGCTCGGTTACTGGACCCCTCGCCGGATGGCCTCGGCGCTCCCCGTCGACCGGCTCGCCAAGGTCACCGGGATGCTCGGGCGGCTCTCCGCCGCCGGGCGGGGGGTCACCCCCCGCCGGAGCCCGCACGGCGCCGCGTCCCGCACCGCGGGCGCCCGCTGGACCTCCGGCGGGGCGGTGGGGCGCACCACGGGGCGGGTGTTCCTCACCATCAAGGGCAGCGACTTCGTGTGCTCGGCCAGCTCGGTCAGGAGCGCCAACAAGGACCTGGTGGTGACCGCCGGCCACTGCGTCAAGGACGGCACCGGCGCCTGGGCCGACAACTGGACCTTCGTCCCCGGCTACAGCCAGGGCCGCCGCCCGTACGGGCAGTACACCGCGCGCCGCATGTTCGTCGCGGGCCCCTGGTCGCGCGAGGGCGACGACAGCCACGACATCGGCATGGTGGCGGTCGACACCAGCGGCGGCAAGCACCTCGGCGACGCCGTCGGCGGCCAGGACATCGCCTTCGGCGCCCCCCGGGGACGCCTCGCCAGCGGTTTCGGCTTCCCCGCCGACTCGCCCTACGACGGCGAGCACCTGGTCTACTGCGCGGGCCCGCTGCGCGACGACCCGAACGGGCAGACCGGCGACCAGGGCATGCGCTGCGACATGACCGCCGGATCCAGCGGAGGCCCGTGGCTGAGCGGTTTCAACGCCTCCACCGGCCGCGGCACGATCGTCTCGGTCAGCAGCTTCAAGTACAGCGACGACCGCCACACCATGTACGGCCCCTACTTCGGCGCCTCCGCCAAGGCCCTCTACGCCACCGCCTCCGCGTCGTGACCCCGGCGCGGAGGCGGCGCTGAGGCGCGGCCGGTTCTAAAGGGTCAGGCCGGTGAGCACCATGACCTTCTCGTAGGTGAAGTCGGCGATGGCCGAGCGGAGGCCCTCGCGGCCGACCCCCGAGTCCTTCACCCCTCCGTAGGGCATCTGGTCGGCACGGTACGACGGCACGTCACCGATGATCACACCGCCGACCTCGAGCTCCCGGTTCGCCCGGAAGGCGTTGTCGAGGCTGCGGGTGAACACCCCGGCCTGCAGCCCGTACCTGGAGTCGTTGACCGCGGCGAACGCCTCGTCCACCCCCGACACCTTTTGGACGACCATCACCGGGCCGAAGACCTCCTCGCGGGAGACCTTGGCGTCGGCCGGCGCGTCGGCGAGCACGGTCGGCGCGAAGGTGGCGCCGTCGCGGGTGCCGCCGGTCAGCAGGCGGGCCCCCGCCGAGACGGCCTCGCCGACCCATCGCTCCACGCGCTCGGCGGCCTCGGCCGACACGAGCGGGCCGACCTGCGTCTTCTCGTCCGCGGGGTCACCGGTGACCAGGGCCTCGACGGCCGGGACGAGCCGGGACACGAAGTCGTCGTGGACCGACTCCTCGACGATCACGCGCTGGACGGCGATGCAGCTCTGACCTGCCTGGTAGTTGGAGAACAGCGCGATCCGCGAGGCGGCCCAGTCGAGGTCGGCGTCGGCGAGCACGACCGCGGCGGCGTTGCCGCCCAGTTCCAGGGTCACGTGCTTGCGCGGGACCCGATCGATGATCGCGTACCCCACGGGGGCCGAGCCCGTGAAGGAGACGACCGGCAGGCGCGGGTCCTCGACCAGCGCGGCGGCGCGGTCGTTGGACACCGGGAGCACGGAGAACATGCCCTCCGGCAGGTCGGTCTCGGCCAGGATCTCGCCCAGGACCAGCGCGGACACCGGCGTCGCGGGGGCGGGCTTGAGGACGATCGGGGCCCCGGCGGCGATGGCGGGGGCCACCTTGTGCGCCACCAGGTTGAGCGGGAAGTTGAACGGGCTGATGCCCAGGATCGGGCCGTACGGGACGCGCGAGACGTAGGCGAGGCGGCCGGCGGAGGCGGCCTCGGTGTCCAGGCGCACGGTCTCGCCGCCGAGGCGGCGGGTCTCCTCGGCCGCGAACCTGAAGGTGGAGACCGCGCGGGCGACCTCGCCGCGGGCCCAGAAGATCGGCTTGCCGTTCTCGGCGGTGATCAGGGCGGCGATCTCGTCGGCCCGCTCGGCCAGGCGGCGCGAGACGTGCGCGAGAGCCTCGGCCCGCACGTGGATCGGGAGCGCGGCCGCCTGTTTGCGCACGGCCGCCGCCGCGGCGACGGCCTCCTCGACCTGGCCGTCGGTCGGCACGGAGCAGACGGCGACGACGCGGCCGTCATGCGGGTTGGTCACGGTGAGCTCGGCCTCGCCCGTGGCGGGGCGTCCGGCGAGCCAGAAGGGGCGCACGTCCATGTTCCGACGCTATGTCACCGGCGCGGAAGCGGCCTTGCTCCACTCCGCACAACAGCCCCGTGGCGGCACACCGTTCCGCATAAAACCCGCCCCCAACCCCTGTAACGAAAACAGGGGTATTCGGGGATATTCCTTACAGGTGCCGGTTTGAAGGATCCCGGGCGTGGCTAAGTCACCGGTTGGACGATGAGAGTGGAAGGGCGTGGGCGCATGACCTCCTCGGCGCCGCGCGGCCTTCAGGGTGCCTATCTGATCGGTGAACGGGCGTCCCAGGACCAGCTTCGCGCCAGGCTGCTCGACGTCGCCAGCCAGTTGCTGGTCACCGTCGGGCCTGAGAGCCTGTCGATGCGCCGCATCGCCACCGAGGCGGGATGCTCGACGACCGTCATCTACACCATGTTCGGCAGCAAGGAGGGCCTGGCCGAGGCACTGTACCTGGAGGGCTTCGAGCGCTTCCGGCGCCGCCTGGAGGCCGTCCCTTCGCGCAAGGACGCGCTGGAGCACCTCATCGCCCTGGGCCCCGCCTACCGGGAGGCCGCGCTGAACGAACCCGGCTACTACGCCCTGATGTTCGAGCGCGCGATCCCCGGCTTCATGCCGAGCGAGCGGGCCAGGACCCTCGCCCGCGCGGCGCTGAACATCGTCGACCGGGTGATCGCCGACTGCATCTCGGCCGGGTACATCGTCCCCACCCAGCCCAGGAAGATCGCCGACGCCGTGTGGGCCGCCGCCCAGGGCGCGATCAGCTTGGAACGTGCCGGGCACCTGCGCGACGGCAACACCTACGACACGGTCACCTACGCCGTCATCTCCCGCTACCTGGTCGTCGACCGCCACCGCTCCTGACGGCGCCCTCCGGACGGGGCCGCCGACCACCCCTGTCCCGCCCCCATCCCGACGGACCCCCTCCCGGGGACTCGGGCGCGCCCGTCACCTGGCGACGGCCAGGGCGACCCAGAGCTCGGCGCGGACCGCGGGATCATCGAGGTCGCGGCCGACCAGCTCCGCGACCCGGCGCATGCGGTAGCGCAGGGTGTGGCGGTGCACCCCGAGCCGCTGCGCCGCCGCGTCCCAGTGGCCGTTGCAGTCCAGGTAGGCGCGCAGGGACCCCAGCAGGTCCGCGCGCGAGCCGTACGCCCTGAGGGGGGCGAGCAACGCCGAGGAGAACGCCTCCGCCACGCCGGGGTCGAGCAGGGAGAGCAGTCCCTGACCCGCCAGGTCGGCGAAGCGCACCACCCGCGCGGTGCCGCGCCCGGCCGCGGCGAGCGCCCGGTCGGCCTGGTCGAGCCCCGCGCGCAGGTCGCCCAGACCCACCGGATCACCGACGCCGACGAGGCCGTGCTCGCCGAGCGCCGCGGCCACGGCACCGGCCCGCGAGGCCGGGACCAGCAGGACCACCCTGTCACCGTCGATGTCACCGTCGGCGTCACCGTCGGCCGCCGCGAACTCGCTCCCGGCGGCCTCCAGCAGCGCCTCCGGCTCGCCGGCGCAGGCGACCGCCACCAGCGGCCCGTCGTCGAGCCGCTCCCCCAGCCGTTCCAGCGTCTCGCGCCCGGCGTCCGCCTGCCCGGCCAGCAGCAGCCGCAGCACCGCGGAGCGGACCCGGCGCTCGGCGGCCAGGTGCTCCCCGCCGTGCTCGACGGCGAGCGTCAGCAGGGACGCGGCGGCGTTGACCACGGTGTGCGCGACCGGGGTGAAGGACCGGCCGATGCCGACGGCGAGGAATCCCCTGACGCGGCGGGCCCCGAGGGGGCGCACGATGACGTGCTCCTCGGGCGAGGAGAGGGCCACGCTCGCGGGAGCGCCCTGGCTCGTGATCCTTCTCAGCCGCTCCAGCTCGGGGCCGAGGTCTCCGGCGGCCGCCGCCGCGCCCCTGCCCGCCAGGTGCCGTACGGTCCCCGCCTCGTCGAGCAGGATCGCCCAGCCGCCCAGCTCGCGGGCCAGGCGGTCGATCACCGCGCGCGGGCCCTCCGGGCGCAGCGCGGCGCGGGTGAGGCGACCCTGGGCGGCGAAGGCGTTGCTGAGCTCGTCGTACTGCTCGGCGGCGATCAGCTCGCTGACCGTCTTGCCGATGGCGACGAACGGGGTGTCGCGCGGCACCTCGACCAGCGGCAGCCCGGCCCGCGCGGCGGCCTCGACCAGCGCCTCGGGGATCGTCTCGTGTCCGAGCCCGACGCCGAACCCGAGCCCGGCGACCCCCCTGGCGACCAGGCGCTCGACGTAGGGACCGGCGTTGCGGGCGTCCAGGCGCATGCCCGTGGTGAGGACGAGCTCGCCGCCCTCCAGGAACGGGGTGGGGTCCTCCAGCTCGCTGACCGCCACCCAGCGCACCGGCCGGTCGAGCGCCTCCCGCCCGGCGAGCACGACGAGCCCGAGCGGCAGCCGTCGTACGACGGTGTTCAGCGTCGGCGCCACCACCACCCCCATTTTGTACGTTATGTCTATTATGCTCTCTGCAATTTTGCCATAGTGCATCATCGGCACACCGGCATTCGCGACATAGCTTCACATCATGAGCACCGTCACCGAGGGCGGCCCCTCGCTTCCGCAGGAGCGCCGCCTCGTCACCGAGATTCCCGGCCCGAGGTCCCGCGAGCTGCTCGCGCGCAAGCAGGCCGCCGTACCCCCGGGCATCGGCACCACGCTGCCCGTCTTCGTGACGCACGCGGGAGGCGGTGTCGTGGTCGACGCCGACGGCAACTCGCTGATCGACTTCGGCTCCGGCATCGCGGTGACCGGCGCCGGCAACTCCGCCCCGCGCGTCGTCGAACGGGTGCGCAGGCAGGTGGCGGACTTCACCCACACCTGCTTCATGGTCACGCCGTACGAGTCGTACGTGCGGGTCGCCGAGAAGCTCAACGAGATCACCCCCGGCGACCACGAGAAGCGCACCTTCCTGCTCAACAGCGGCGCCGAGGCCGTGGAGAACGCGGTCAAGGTCGCCCGCCACGCCACCGGCCGCCAGGCGGTCGTCGTCTTCGAGCACGGCTACCACGGCCGTACCCTGCTGACGATGACGCTGACGGCCAAGAACATGCCGTACAAGCACCGCTTCGGCCCGTTCGCCCCCGAGGTCTACCGGGTGCCGCTGGCCTACCCGTTCCGCTGGCCCACCGGCCCGGAGAACTGCGCCGAGGAGGCCGCGGCCCAGGCGATCGACCAGATCACCAAGGAGATCGGCGCCGAGAACGTCGCCGCCGTGGTGATCGAGCCCATCGCGGGCGAGGGCGGCTTCATCGAGCCCGCCAGGGGCTTCCTGCCGAGGATCCTGGAGTTCTGCCGCGCCAACGGCATCGTCTTCGTCGCCGACGAGGTCCAGACCGGCTTCTCCCGTACCGGCCACCTGTTCGCCTGCGAGGACGAGGGCATCGTGCCCGACATCATCGTCACCGCCAAGGGCATCGCGGGCGGCCTGCCGCTGGCCGCCGTCACCGGCCGCGCCGAGATCCTCGACAGGGTCCACGTGGGCGGCCTCGGCGGCACCTACGGCGGCAACCCGCTCGCCTGCGAGGCGGCGCTGGGCGTGATGGAGAGCATCGAGGCCGACGACCTGACCGGCAGGGCCCGCCGCATCGGCGAGACCATGCTCCCCCGGCTGCGCGCCATGGCGGAGCGGAACCCGATGATCGGCGACGTGCGCGGCCGGGGCGCCATGATCGCCATCGAGCTGGTCGTCCCCGGCACCAAGGAGCCGCACCCCACGGCGGCGGGCGAGATCGCCAGAAGGTGCCACGCCGAGGGCCTGGTCGTGCTGACCGCGGGCACGTACGGCAACGTGCTGCGCTTCCTGCCGCCGCTGGTCATCCCCGACCACCTCCTGGAGGAGGGGCTCGCGATCCTGGAGAAGGCCGTGAACGAGGTCTGATCGTTTAGAACGCACCAAAAGGGGCACCCGGCTTGATGCCGAGTGTCCCTTTTGCCGTTATGCGGCTCGCATGTAGGCCGTGATTTAACCCCCGCTTGACATCCGCCACAGCGATCACGGGCTGCGACCGCGTTATAACGGTTCCGATAAGAAAGTGCGCGATCAACACAGGAAACGTGTCGACGTCCTCCCCGCGGCCGAGCCACGGGAGAAAACAAGGGGTCACCACGCTGGAGGTATTTAGCATGAACTGGGGGCCGCCCAGAACGGCACACGTCACGATGACCTTCGATCCGGAAGGGCTGACCCGCACCCAGCGTGAGGGCGACGCCTGCGTGGCCTGCCACAAGAAGTGGCCCCGCCCGCGGATCAGGATCGGCCGCCTTCCCGACGGCACAGCCCTCTTCGCCTGCCCGGAGTGCGCCGACGCGCTGCTGCCGCAGCAGGACGACACCCGCTCCCTTCCCCGGCGCGTGGCCTTCTTCTGACCTTCCCGAACTTCTGAACTTTCCCTGACGCCGAACCTCCCCGGACCGCCGGTGCGGGCCCGCGGGCCCCGCGCCGGCCCCGCGCCGGCCACGAGACCGGCTCACCCGACGGCCCCCCGCAAGCGATCCGCCCGGCGATCCACCGGAACCGGCTCACCCTGCGGCCCGCCTGAGACGTCCCGCCCGGCAGCCCATCCGAAGCGGCCCACTCCGGTAGTTTCTCCACATCGAGGCATCGGAGCAGCGGAGCGCGCCCACACGCCCGGAATCGAGCCGCCGTACGGCCGGGAACGGCACCCGCACCCCCCGGGGGGCGAGAACCCTCCCTCCCGCGCGGACGGATGTCGAGACCGGCTCCCCCGCTCCGACATGCCTGTGAGAGGCGCCCGCACCGGGTGCCGCGAGCACGAGGAGCGAGACCGTGAAGTACATGCTGCTGATCTACAGCAACACCGCGATCTGGGAGACCCTCTCCAAGGAGGAGCTCGACGGCCTGATGGGCGAGGCCGACGCCCTCATGAAGGAACTCGCCGACTCCGGGGAGTGGGTCGGCGGGGAGGCGCTGGCCGATCCGTCGCAGACCAGGACCGTGCGGGTGCGTGACGGCGTCCCCGCGACCACGGACGGGCCGTTCCTGGAGGCCAAGGAGCACCTGGCCGGATACTGCGTGATCGACTGCGAGACCCCCGAGCGGGCGGCCGAGATCGCCGCGCGCTGGCCGGACGCACGGCTGTGCGCGATGGAGGTACGGCCGATCATGGACGGGGCCGGCACCGAGGCATGACCGTTTCCGCCGAGGCCGAGGACCTGCTGCGCGAGCTCGCGCCGCAGGTCCTCGGCGTGCTCGTCCGGCGCTACGGGCACTTCGACGCGTGCGAGGACGCGGTGCAGGAGGCGCTGCTGGCCGCCGCCCTGCAGTGGCCCGAGCAGGGCCCGCCGGACAACCCCCGAGGCTGGCTGATCACGGTCGCGTCCCGCAGGCTGACCGACGAGCTGCGCAGCGAGTACGCGCGCAGCCGCAGGGAGAACATGGTCGCGGCGCGGGCGCCCGCCGACGAGCTCCTGTCGCCCGCCGCCGACGCCGAGCAGGCCGGCGGGCAGGACGACACCCTGACCCTGCTGTTCCTGTGCTGCCACCCCGCCCTGACCCCCGCCTCGCAGATCGCGCTCACCCTGCGGGCCGTCGGCGGTCTGACCACCGCGCAGATCGCCCACGCGTTCCTCGTCCCCGAGGCGACCATGGCCCAGCGCATCAGCCGGGCCAAGCAGCGGATCAAGAGCACGGCCATCCCCTTCGCGCTGCCTCCCGAGCCCGAGCGGGCCGAGCGGCTGCGGGTGGTCCTGCACGTGCTCTATCTGATCTTCAACGAGGGCTACACGGCCACCTCGGGCCCGGACCTGCAGCGCCGCGAGCTGACCGGCGAGGCGATCAGGCTCACCCGCGCGGTTCACGGGCTGCTGCCCGACGACGGCGAGGTGACCGGGCTGCTCGCCCTCATGGTGCTCACCGACGCCCGGCGGCCGGCACGCACCGGGCCCGGTGGCGCGCTCATCCCGCTCGCCGAGCAGGACCGCAGCCTGTGGAGCGGGACGTCGATCGCCGAGGGGGTGGCGCTCGTCACCGGCGCGCTGGCGCGGGCCCCGCTCGGCCCGTACCAGCTCCAGGCCGCGATCGCCGCGGTGCACGCCGAGGCGGTACGCGCGGAGGAGACGGACTGGCCGCAGATCCTCGCGCTGTACCGGCTGCTCGAACGCCTCGCCCCCAACCCGATGGTCACGCTCAACCACGCCGTCGCGCTCGCGATGGTGCGGGGCCCGAAGGCCGGGCTCGACCTGCTCACGACCCTGGAGGGCGACGACCGGATGGCCGGGCACCACCGCCTGCACGCGGTGCGCGCGCACCTGCTGGAGACGGCCGGTGACCGCGAGGCCGCCCGCGCCGGCTACCGGGAGGCCGCGCGCCGCACCACCAGCCTCCCCGAGCAGCGCTACCTGGAGGGCAGGGCCGCCCGGCTGGCACGGCCGGAACCCTAGGCGGCCTTTACGAAGTAAGCTCACGGAGTGGGCATCAGGCCGACAGGAGCGTCCTGACGGTCTCCTCGCGCATGCCCCACGGCGAGCCGTAGGCGTTGAGCAGCTCCAGGAAGGGCACCGCGTCGAACGCCTCGGGGCCGAGCACCCCGCTGCCCGACCAGACGCCGGTGGCCAGCAGCTCCAGGGCGACCACCGGGTGCACGGCCGTCTGCCAGACCACGGCCTGGCAGCCGTACTCCCGCATCGACCACTCGTTGTCGACCACGTGGTAGAGGTAGACCTCGCGCGGCGCGCCGTCCTTGCCCACGCCCTTCACCCAGGTCCCGGCGCAGGTCTTGCCCCGCATCCGGTCGCCGAGCGTGGCCGGGTCGGGGAGGCTGGCCGCGACCATGTCGCGCGGCGAGGCCTCGACGCCGCCCACCTTGATCTTGTTCGCGTTGTCCAGGCCGAGCTTGTGCAGGGTCTTCAGCACCCCGATGAACTCCTCGCCCAGGCCGTACTTGAACGTCACCCGCTTGGCGTCGATGTAGCGGGGCACGAGGAGCACCTCCTCGTGCTCGACGTTGACGCACTCGACGGGCCCGATCCCCTCGGGGAAGTCGAACACCTCGGGCTCGCTGAACGGCTCGGTGGTGTGCCAGTCGCCGTTCTCCCAGATCACCGGCGGGTTGAGGCACTCCTCGATGGTCGTCCAGATGGAGAACGTCGGCGCGAAGTCGTAGCCGTCGACCACCAGGTTGGAGCCGTCACGGACGCCGATCTCCTCGATGGTCTCGAACAGGTGCTCGGCGGCGTAGCGCGCGAACACGTCGGCCAGCCCCGGCTCCACGCCCATGCCGACCAGCGCCAGCCCGCCCTTCCGGCGCCAGGCCTCGCCGAGGGCGAACTGCTCGTCGCCGAGCTTCACCCCGGTCAGCTCGTACGGCCTGCGCGGGTGGGGCCGCGACAGCGACATCGCCATGTCGAGGTAGTGGGCGCCGGCGTTGAGCGCCGCCTCGAACAGGGACATGGTGAAGCGGGGGTCCACCGCGTTGAAGAGCACGTCGCAGCGGTGCTCGGCGAGGGCGGCCTCGACCCCGGCCCGGTCGGAGGCGTCCAGCCCGATGGCACTGAAGCGCGGATCCGCGATCCTGGCCACGACGGCGGCGGCCCGGTCCTGTTGAGAGTCGGCGACCACGATGTGTTCGAAGAAATCTCGGCGTGCGGCGATCGGCACGACGGCGGACCCGACGCCGCCCGCTCCGACAAGAAGGATTCTCATGGCCGGTAGCCTACCCACTGACTGGTTGACCAGTCGATAGACTGACCATGATTTTCCCACCGAATCCATCGTTAAAAGCGATCAAGACAACGAAAAGCGCGGCCATACGCGAGACATTCGGACATGCCAGAGGCAGGGCCCCGCCAGGAAGGGGACGGGCCCAGGACCCCTCAGGCCCCCACCGGCCCCGCCAGGACCTGATCCGCCGGAACCTGATCTGTCAGGCTCGGCCCCGAGGGGAACCGGTCACTTCACGAGCTGCTTCCAGCGCTCCACCCAGTCGGCGTAGTCGGTGCATTCCCCGCTCCGGCCCCCGCAATCGCGCGTCGGGCGGGTGGCGAAGCGGACGTCGCGCAGCCACCGGCTGTCACGCACGCGATAGATCTCGCACATCCGGCGGGCGTGCCCGCCGCACGCCTCCGGGTTGGCCGGGGCGAGCCCGGTCCAGGCCGCGGCGGGGCGCTGCGCCGACGCCGAACTCATCCAGTTCAGCCACCGGTAGGCGCAGTTCGGGCTGGCGGGCCTGGCCGCGAGCATCCACGCGTCGGCCCACCCGGTCACCGGCGCCTCCGACGCCTTCATCGGCCGGCCCGCGCGCCGGAAGAGGTCCAAGTGGTACGGGAGGGCCTGGGCGATCCGCACCGGCCCCGCCGACAGGGCTCTCACCAGCTCCAGGGAGCTGTCCCAGTAGACCCGGTCGGGACCGGCGTCCTCGGCGAGGAGCTTCACGGCGGCGTCGAGCTGGGCGGGGGTGAGCTGGAACGGATCCTCGATCTCCAGCTCCGGACGCGTCCCGCCGAGGGCGAGCGCGGCGTCGGCGATGCTCAGCGGGCTGTTCCTGATCGCCGCCGGAGCCGCTCCGTAGAGCGCCGACGGTTCCTTGGGCCCGCCCTCCTCGTGGACCACCTGGTTGACCCCCCACAGGTAGGGGATCCCGTAGACCCTGCCGTCCACGCGCAGGCCGGGCAGCTCGCGCAGGCGCTTGGGGATGTGCTTGTAGCCCGCGACCAGCGCCGTGTCCAGCGGCGCCACCTTCCCCCGCGCCACCAGCTCACCGGCCAGGTCGGGGGCGGGCGAGACGGCGTCGTAGGAGCCCGCGGCGAATCTGGCGGCCATCTCCTCGCTCGTACGGACCCGGTCGAGCTTGACGACGCAGCCGGTCTCCTGCTCGAAGGGGGCGAGCCAGTTGGCCCGCGAGCTGGTCCCGCCGTACTCGACGTACCCCTGGAAGGTCAGCACCTGGAGCGTGCCCTCGCCCTTGCCGATGGACGCCGACGGTGTCGGTGCGGGGGTCGGTGCCGGTGTGGGTGTCGAGCCGGACCCAGAGGTGGGCGTCGCGGCGGGCGTCACGGGTGTGGCGGAGGGCGCGGGGCCGCGCGCCGGCCCGGCCACGCTCACGGCTCCCGCCTGGGCGCAGGCGGCGAGCGCCAGCCCTCCCACTCCCAGCAGCGCTCCGAGACGCGCCCGGCGGAGCCTGTCCCTGCCCACGAGGCCCACGAGGTTTCCTCCCGACGTCGCCACCGATCTGCCCGGGAGCCTACCGGCCCTCCCCCGCCCCGGGGGTCCGTGAACGCGCGGAATCCGCACGCCGCGCCGGAGGAGTCGGAGATGCCGGAAAAAGGCCGGAGAATACGCGAGCCCGCGCCCCGGCAGGAGGGGCGCGGGCTCGCGGTCCGGAGGTTACCCGTTGGTCGGGAAGCCGAGGTTGACGCCACCGTGGCTCGGGTCGAGCCATCGGGAGGTGACGACCTTGCCCCGGGTGTAGAAGTGCACGCCCTCGGTGCCGTGGACGTGGGTGTCACCGAAGAGCGAGGACTTCCAGCCGCCGAAGCTGTAGAAGGCCATCGGCACCGGGATCGGCACGTTGATGCCGATCATGCCGACCTCCACCTCGTTCTGGAAGCGCCGGGCCGCGCCACCGTCGTTGGTGAAGACCGCGGTGCCGTTGCCGAACTCGCCGCCGTTGATCAGCTCCAGGCCCTCCTCGTACGAGGAGACGCGGACGATCGCCAGGACCGGGCCGAAGATCTCCTCCCGGTGGACCCGGGAACCGGCGGGCACGTGGTCGAGGACCGTGGGGCCCAGCCAGAAGCCGGGGGTCTCCTGGGCGGCGCCGCCGCCCAGGACGGGGGTCAGCCGGCCGTCCACGACGAGCTTCGCGCCCTCGGAGACGCCCAGGTCGAGGTAGGAGACGACCTTGTCGCGGTGGGCCCCGGTGACGAGGGGGCCCATCTGGGAGGAGGGGTCGTCGCCGGGGCCGACGGTCAGCGCGGAGACCCGGGAGACGATCCTGTCGACCAGCTCGTCCCCGACCGGGTCCACGGCCAGCACCACGGAGATCGCCATGCAGCGCTCCCCCGCCGAACCGAAACCGGCCGACACCGCGGCGTCGGCGACGAGGTCGAGGTCGGCGTCGGGCAGGACCAGCATGTGGTTCTTGGCGCCGCCGAGCGCCTGGACCCGCTTGCCGTGGGCGGTGCCGGTCTCGTAGACGTACCTGGCGATGGGCGTGGACCCGACGAACGAGACCGCGCGCACGTCCGGGTGCTCCAGCAGCCGGTCCACCGCCACCTTGTCACCCTGGACGACGCCGAAGACGCCGTCGGGCAGCCCGGCCTCCTTCCAGAGCGAGGCCATCAGCAGCGACGCCGAGGGGTCCTTCTCCGACGGCTTGAGGACGAAGGCGTTGCCCGCGGCGATCGCGATCGGGAACATCCACATCGGCACCATGGCCGGGAAGTTGAACGGGGTGATCCCGGCGACGACGCCCAGCGGCTGCCGGATCGAGTAGGAGTCGACCCGGGTGGAGACGCCCTCGGAGAAACCGCCCTTGAGCAGGTGCGGGATGCCGCAGGCGAACTCCACGACCTCCAGGCCCCTGGCGACCTCGCCCAGCGCGTCGGAGTGGACCTTGCCGTGCTCCTCCGAGATGAGGCGGGCGAGCTCGTCGCGGTGGGCGTACATCAGCTCGCGGAAGCGGAACAGCACCTGCGAGCGCTTGACCAGCGAGGCGTCCCGCCACGCGGGCCAGGCCGCGACGGCGGCGGCCACGGCCGCGTCGACCTCGTCCGCGGACGCGAGGTGGACCCGCCCGGAGACCTCTCCCGTCGCGGGGTCGAAGATCTCGGAGGTGCGGCCGGAGCCCTCTACGGGGCCGCCGCCGATCCAGTGGGTGACGTTCTTCACGAGGCGACCTCGGCGTTGATGGTTTCGAGCGCGCTGACGATGATCCCGAGTCCCTCGGCGGCCTCGTCGAAGGTGAGGGTGAGCGGCGGGGCCATCCGGAGCACGTTGCCCTTCAGGCCTCCCTTGCCCGCGAGCAGGCCGGACTTCCTGGTCTCCTCCATGAACCGGGCGGCGAGGGCCGGTGAGGGCTCGCCGGTCGCCGGGTCGACCAGCTCGACGGCGAACATCAGGCCCTTGCCGCGGACGTCGCCGACGATCGGCAGGCGCGGCGCGGCCTCGCGCAGCCCGTCGATGATCAGGGCACCGGTCCTGGCGGCGTTCGCCTGCAGGTCGTGGTCGAGGACGTAGTCCAGGGTGGCGTTGGCGGCGGCCATGGAGATCGGGTTGCCGCCGAAGGTGGCCAGCCCGACCGCGTGGAGGTTGTCCATCAGGTCGCCGCGGGCGACGACGCCTCCCACCGCGAAGCCGTTGCCCAGCCCCTTGGCGAAGGTCATCATGTCGGGCGTGACGCCGTGGTTCTGGATGCCGAAGAAGGCCGAGCCGGTGCGCCCCCAGCCGGTCTGCACCTCGTCGGAGACGAACAGGATGCCCTCGGCGTCGAGGACCTCCTTGTAGGCGGCGAACAGCCCGTCGGGGGGCATGGTGAAGCCGCCCACCCCCTGGATCGGCTCGGCGATCAGTGCCGCCACGTCGCCGGCGACGGCCGTGGAGAGCACGTGGCGCAGGTCGTCGACGCAGGCCGCGATGTAGCCGTCGTCGGACAGGCCGCGGAACTGGGCGAGGTGCCGGTCGGCGCCGTGCAGGAAGTGCACGTTCAGCGGCGACAGCGAGTTGTTCTTCCACGCGCGGTTGCTCGTGACGCTGACCGCCCCGAAGGAGCGGCCGTGGTAGCTCTGCCGCATGGCGAGCACCTGGTCGGACCTGCGCGCGTAGGTCGCCAGCAACAGCGCGGTCTCGTTGGCCTCGGTGCCGGAGTTGGTGAAGAAGACCTTCGCGTCCGGGATGCCGGAGAGCCTGGCGATCTTCTCGGCCAGCTCGACCTGGCCGCGCAGCAGGTAGACCGTGGAGGTGTGCACCACGCCGGTGGCGATCTGCCGTTCGACGGCCTCCCGCACCTCGGGCACGTCGTACCCGATCATGTTGGTCAGGATCCCCGCGAAGAAGTCGAGGTAGCTCTTGCCCGACGCGTCGACGACGCGGTTTCCCTTGCCCGAGACGATCTCGATGGGCTCGTCGTAGTAAAGGGCCAGCCAGTTGGGCATTACCGCGCGATGGCGCGCAAGGAGGTCCGACATACATCGAGTATCACCTCTCGATGCCATCGCTCATACCTGCAACATGTCGGGATGTTCGCGCCTAACCCATCACACTGTCAGGTCACGCCGGCGCGGATCGCCCTCCGTGAGGGGCCTGTGCGGCTCGCGCCCCGCGCCACGCGACGGATGGCGCGAGCCGCACGGGATCGACGGCCTGGGAGACCTCTCAGCTCTCCGCTTTCACCAGGTCCGTGTCCGAACCGACCCCGGGCACGGGTGCGGGTGCGGGGCGCAGCACCAGGAACGCCAGCGTGGCGGCGGCGAGGGTGAAGCCGACTCCCACCCAGGAGCCGAACGACATGGCCGAGACGAACGCCTCGCGCGCGGTCCCGATCAGCCCCGCGTCCCCCAGCCGCAGCGCCTCACCGATCGACTCGCGCGCGGCGGCCGGGGCGTCGGCGGGCATCGACGAGGTGTAGACCCCGGCCAGCACGCTGCCGAGCACGGCGATGCTCAGCGCCATGCCGACCTGCTGGACGGTGTCGTTGAGCGCCGACCCGACACCGGCGTGCGCGGGCGGCACCGCTCCCATCAGCGTCGCGTAGGCCGCGGGGCCCGCCAGGCCGCCACCGATCCCCATGAGCATCAGACCGGTGATCAGCAGGCCGTACCCGGTGTCGGCGGTCATGAAGGCGAGCACCCCGAAACCGCCGGCCATCACGGCGAGACCGACGGCGACCAGCACCCGGTTGCTGACCTTCTGCCCCAGACCGGCGCCGACCCCGTTGAACAGCGCGGCGGCCACGGCGTACGGCAGCAGCGCGAGACCGGCCCGCATGGGGCCGTAGCCCAGCACGAACTGCAGGTATTGGGTGAGCATCAGCAGCAGCGCGCCCGTGCCGAACGACATCAGCACGATCGAGAACGACGCCCCGCTGAAGTTCCGGTTGCGGAACAGTTCGAGCGGGAGCATCGGGTGCTCCGATTTCAACTCCCAGATCACGAAGGCCGTCAGCGCGACCACCGCCACCCCGGCGGCGACCAGCGACTCCGCCGAGGTCCAGCCCGCGGTCGGCGCGGAGATGACCACGTAGACCAGGGCGCTCATGCCGGCCGTGGACAGCACCACGCCGGCCGGGTCGAGCCTTCTCGCCGGGCCGCGCGACTCGGGCATCAGCAGCACCGCCGCGATCACGGCGACGACCGCGACCGGCACGTTGAGCAGGAAGATCGACCCCCACCAGTAGTGTTCGAGCAGGAAGCCGCCCAGCGTCGGACCGGCGATCACGCCGACCATCGCCACCGCGCTCCACGCGGCGATCGCCTTGCGGCGCTCCTCCTCGTCGAAGACGGTGATCAGGATCGACAGGGTGCTCGGCATCAGGATGGAGCCGCCGACGCCCATCAGCGCGCGGGCGCCGATCAGGTGCCAGGGCTCGGTGACCAGCACGGCGAGCAGCGAGGCTCCGCCGAACAGCACCAGGCCGATGATCAGGAAGCGCTTGCGGCCGTAGCGGTCCGACAGGCTGCCCGAGGTGAGCAGCAACCCGGCGAAGACCAGGACGTAGGCGTCGATGATCCACTGGATGTCCGACGGGCCGGCCCCCAGGTCGACCATGAGGGCGGGGATCGCCAGGTTCAGGACGGTGTTGTCCACCACGAGGACCAGCAGGCTCAGGCAGAGCACTCCGAGGATCCACCAGCGCCTCGGATCGCGTTCGACTCGTACAGTGTTCGATTCCACTCGCACACTGTACGATAACCTCGAACAGCGTGCCAGCGGATTTATGCTTGAACGGTGAAAGAGCACTTCAGCTCCGTCTGGACGCGCGAGCAGCGCACCGCGAAAAGCCCCACCCTCAGCCGCGCGCAGATCGTGCGCGCGGCGATGGAACTGCTCGACGCCGAAGGGCTGGACGCGCTGAGCATGCGCCGCCTGGGTGCCAGGCTCGGTTCGGGGACGACCAGCGTCTACTGGCACGTGGCCAACAAGGACGAGCTGCTCGAGCTGGTCCTCGACGAGGTCTACGGCGAGTTCACCGTCCTGAACGTCCAGGAGACCACCTGGCGCAACGCCGCCTCCTCCTTCGCGTACGGCATCCGCCAGGCGCTCTTCAGACACCCCTGGGTCATCAGTTTCATCGGGACGACCCCCGCCATCGGCCCCAACGCGATGCGGATGATGAGCGGCCTCGTCGCCACCTTCGACCACGCGGGGTTCCGCGGCCTCGACCAGGACTACGCCGCCTCGACCCTCATGGCCTACGTGCTCGGGATCACCGCGCCCGAACTCTCCTGGCGGTCCATGCTGGACCGGACGGGCCTCACCTCCGACGAGCTGAACGAGTCCATCCAGCCCATGGTGGAGAAGGCCGCTGCCGATCATCCGGAGCTGGCCGCCCGCTACGCCGAGTTCAGGTGCATGGACGTCGACACCACGAGGGCGCTCAACTTCGATTTCGGCCTGACCTGCCTCCTCGACGGCCTGGAGGCCCGCCTGAACCGCGCCGCGTCACCTCCGGCGTCGCGGGGCCGCCCGGAGGCGGGCAGCCCGGCCGCCGGGGACGAGGCCGGCAGCGCCTCCGGGGGGACACCGGGGGTGAACCCGGGAGACGCCGGGCGCCAGGGGACGCCGACGGTACGCGGGACGCCGCCCTCGCCCTAGATCTCCAGCCACCGCTGGATGCGGCGGAGCAGCTCCTGGGCGTCGACGGGTTTGGTGACGTAGTCACTGGCCCCCGCGGACAGGGTCTTCTCCCGGTCTCCCTGCATGGCCTTGGCGGTCACCGCGATGATCGGCAGATCCGCGAAGTCGGCCATCTTGCGGATGGCGGCGGTCGCGGCGTAGCCGTCCATCTCCGGCATCATGATGTCCATCAGGACCAGGTCGATGTCCTCGTTGCGTGACAGGATCTCGATGCCCTTGCGGCCGTTCTCCGCGTAGAGGACCTGCATGCCGTGCAGCTCCAGGATGTTGGTGAGCGCGAAGACGTTGCGGACGTCGTCGTCGATGACCAGGACCTTCCTGTCCACCAGCACGGCGTCCACCTCCTCCACCGGCTGCGGCCGCTCGTCGGGGCTGGCCTGCACCAGGGGCAGCACGTCACCGGGCTCCGGCGCGGACAGGTGCAGGGTGATGCGCTCGCGCAGCTCGTCGAGGCTGGGCAGGCGCTCCAGCGGCTGGGTGTTGGACCGCCCCTTGAGGAGGTTCTCCTGCGGCCGGGTGAGCGTGCGGGTGTGGTGGGCGAGCACCGGCAGCCCGCGCAGCGCCGGGTCGTCGTCCAGCATGCGCAGGAAGTCGGCCGCCCCGTCCTGGCGCATGCCCAGGTCGAGCACGATGCAGTGGTGGTCGTCCGCGGCCAGGATCTCCAGGGCGGAGACCGGGTCGTTGGCGGTCGACACCTGGACGGGACCGTGCGTCTCGGGCAGGTCGGCCACGACGCTCTCGGCCAGCTGCGAGAGCAGCCCGTTGGGGCGGGACTCCACGACGAGCAGGCGCCGCACCTCCGCCCCCGGGAATCTCTCGAGAGGCACGGCCACCGGCGCGGGATGCGCCGGCGGGACCGGGGCGGACGCGGCGCCGAGGTCGCCTCCGGTGCGCGCGTGGGCGGCTGCCGGGGTGAGGGCGGCGATCGGCAGGTAGAGGCTGAAGGTGCTGCCGGAGCCCAAGGCGCTGACCGCCCGGATCTCGCCGTTGAAGAGCGCGGCGATCTCGCGGCTGATGGACAGCCCCAGCCCGGTGCCGCCGTACTTGCGGCTGGTCGTGCCGTCGGCCTGCTGGAAGGCGTCGAAGATCTGGGAGAGGTTCTCCTCGGCGATGCCGATGCCGGTGTCGACGACCTGGAAGGCGAGCGCCTCCTGCCCGTACGCCCCCGGCAGGTTCATCGTGCCCACCCGCTCGATGCGGAGCTCCACCGAGCCCTTCTCGGTGAACTTCACCGCGTTGGAGAGCAGGTTCCGCAGCACCTGCCTGAGCCGCTGCTCGTCCATGAGCAGTTCCTCGGGCACGTCGGGGGCGACCACGACGTCGAACCGCAGCCCCTTCTCCGTGGTCAGCGGGCGGAAGGTGGCCTCGACGTAGTCCAGGAGCTGGCGCAGCGGCAGCGGCTCCAGGCTGATGTTCATCTTGCCCGCCTCGATCTTCGACAGATCGAGGATGTCGTTGATCAGCTGGAGCAGGTCGGTGCCCGCCGAGTGGATGACGTTGGCGTACTCCACCTGCTTGGCGGTGAGGTTGCGGGCCGGGTTCTGTGCCAGCAGCTGGGCCAGGATGAGCAGCGAGTTGAGCGGGGTGCGCAGCTCGTGGCTCATGTTGGCCAGGAACTCGCTCTTGTACTTGGAGGCCAGCGCGAGCTGCTTGGCCCGGTCCTCCAGCTCCTGCCGCGCCTGCTCGATCTCCCTGTTCTTCGTCTCGATGTCGTGGTTCTGCCGGACCAGCAGCTCCGCCTTCTCCTCCAGCTCGGCGTTGGAGCGCTGCAGCTCCTCCTGCCCGACCTGGAGCTCGGTCGCGAGGCGCTGCGACTCGGTGAGCAGGGAGTCGGTACGGGCGTTGGCGACGATCGTGTTGACGTTGACGCCGATGGTCTCCACCAGCTGCTCCAGGAAGGCCCGGTGCACCTGGGTGAAGCGGTTGAGACTGGCCAGCTCGATCACCCCGAGGACCTGGTCCTCGACGATGATCGGCAGCACGATGAGGTTGACCGGGCCGGCCGCTCCCAGGCTCGAGGAGACGGTGATGTATCCGGCGGCGATGTCCTCGACCAGGATGGACCGCTTGGCCACGGCGGCCTGTCCCACCAGCGAGTCCCCGAAGAAGTGGCGGCGGGCGGTCTCCCGGTGGCCGTAGCAGCCGACCACCCGCAACTCCGAGCCGTCCGGCTTCTCCTCCGCGAGCAGGAACGTGCCGTGCTGGGCGGAGACCAGCGGGGCCAGCTCGTTCATCACCAGCTCGGCCACGACGGCGAGGTCGCGGTGGCCCTGCATCAGCCCGGAGATGCGGGCCAGGTTCGACTTGAGCCAGTCCTGCTCCTGGTTGGCCAGGGTGGTCTCGCGCAGCGACTTCACCATGGAGTTGATGTTGTCCTTGAGCTCGGCCACCTCGCCCGAGGCGTCGACGGTGATCGAGCGGGTGAGGTCGCCCGAGGTCACCGCGCTGGTCACCTCGGCGATCGCGCGCACCTGGCGGGTCAGGTTTCCGGCCAGCTCGTTGACGTTCTCCGTCAGCCGCTTCCAGGTGCCGGACACGCCCTCGACCTCGGCCTGCCCGCCCAGCCGCCCCTCGCTGCCGACCTCGCGGGCCACCCGGGTGACCTCCGCGGCGAACGACGACAGCTGGTCGACCATCGTGTTGATGGTGGTCTTCAGCTCCAGGATCTCGCCCCGGGCGTCCACGTCGATCTTCTTGGTCAGGTCGCCCTGCGCGACCGCCGTGGTGACCTGCGCGATGTTGCGCACCTGGTTGGTCAGGTTGTTGGCCATCGAGTTGACGTTGTCGGTGAGGTCCTTCCAGGTGCCGGCCACGTTGGGCACGCGGGCCTGACCGCCCAGCTCGCCCTCGGTGCCGACCTCGCGGGCGACCCGGGTCACCTCGTCGGCGAACGCGCTCAGCGTGTCGACCATGGTGTTGATGGTCTGGGCGAGCGCGGCGACCTCGCCCTTCGCCTCGACGGTGATCTTCTGCGACAGGTCGCCGCGGGCGACCGCCGTGGTGACCTGCGCGATGCTGCGCACCTGGCTGGTCAGGTTGTTGGCCATCGAGTTGACGTTGTCGGTGAGGTCCTTCCACGTACCGGAGACCCCTCGCACGGTGGCCTGGCCGCCGAGGTTGCCCTCGGTGCCCACCTCGCGGGCCACCCGCGTCACCTCGTCGGCGAAGGCCGAGAGCTGGTCGACCATCGTGTTGATGGTCTCCTTCAGCTCCATGATCTCGCCGCGGGCGTCGACCCGGATCTTCTGCGACAGGTCGCCCTTGGCCACCGCCGTGGTGACCTGCGCGATGCTGCGCACCTGGGCGGTGAGGTTGTCGGCCATGACGTTCACCGACTCGGTCAGCGCCTTCCAGGTGCCCGATACTCCCTTGACGTCGGCCTGGCCGCCCAGCCTCCCGTCGGTGCCCACCTCGCGGGCCACCCGCGTCACCTCGTCGGCGAACGACGACAGCTGGTCCACCATCGTGTTCAGCGTGTTCTTCAGCTCCAGGATCTCACCCCGCGCCGAGACCGTGATCTTCTGCGACAGGTCGCCGCGGGCGACGGCGGTGGCCACCTGCGAGATGTTGCGCACCTGGTCGGTGAGGTTGCCCGCCATGTAGTTGACGGAGTCGGTGAGGTCGCGCCAGGTGCCCGATACGCCCTTGACGTCGGCCTGCCCGCCCAGCCTCCCGTCGGTGCCCACCTCGCGGGCCACCCGCGTCACCTCGTCGGCGAACGACGACAGCTGGTCCACCATCGTGTTGATGGTGTTCTTCAGCTCCAGGATCTCACCCCGGGCGTCCACGGTGATCTTCTGCGACAGGTCGCCCTTGGCCACCGCCGTGGTGACCTGCGCGATGCTGCGCACCTGGTCGGTGAGGTTGCCCGCCATGAAGTTGACGGAGTCGGTGAGGTCGCGCCAGGTGCCGGCGACGCCGGTCACCTCCGCCTGCCCGCCCAGCCTGCCCTCGGTGCCCACCTCGCGGGCCACCCGCGTCACCTCGTCGGCGAACGACGACAGCTGGTCCACCATCGTGTTCAGCGTGTTCTTCAGCTCCAGGATCTCACCGCGCACGTCCACGGTGATCTTCTGCGACAGGTCGCCGGTGGCGACCGCGGTCGCGACCTGGGCGATGTCGCGTACCTGGTCGGTGAGGTTGCCCGCCATGGCGTTCACCGAGTCGGTGAGGTCCTTCCAGGTGCCCGAGACGCCCGGTACCTCGGCCTGCCCGCCCAGCTGTCCCTCGGTGCCCACCTCGCGGGCCACCCGGGTCACCTCGGAGGTGAACAGCGACAGCTGGTCCACCATCCCGTTGAAGACGGTGGCGATCTCCTGCAGCAGCCCGTCGCCGTCCTCGGGCAGATGCGTGCCGAAGTCGCCGTCGCGCACCGCGGTCAGGCCCGCCAGGAGCTGCCGGAGATCGAGCTCCTCCACGTCCGAAGCGCCCTTCGTGGCCCTGCTCCGCACCGTGCCGGCGGTCTCAACCATGTCCACCCTCGCGCCCTCGGCCGTAAAAGGTGAGGTAATCCTAGGCGGGCGAAAAGCGAGCGGGAAACGGGGGAACGGGGACATACGGGCGAGAAGGCAGCCGGGAAACGGGCGGGGGGCAAACAGGCTGTAAAGTACATGCCACTCGCGCTTACATGCTGATCGGATATTCTTGGCGGGTGCTCCCTACTGTCGCCGACGTCCTCGCTCTGGACACCGTCCGCCGGGGCAATCCGCGGGTCGTGGCGGGAGCCGACCGGCTGGACAGCCGGGTGCGCTGGGTGCACGTGGGCGAGGTCACCGACATCGCGCACCTGCTGCGCGGCGGCGAGCTCGTGCTCACCACCGGCATAGCGCTGCCCGACGACCCCGGCAAGCTGGCCGACTACATCGCCGAGCTGGTCTCCGTGGGCGCGTCGGGGCTGATCGTGGAGCTGGGCCGCAAGTTCATCGGCGAGTTGCCCGGCGCCGTGGTCCGCGCCGCCGAGGATCACGGCCTTCCCCTGGTCACCCTGGCCAGGGAGACACCGTTCGTGCAGATCACCGAGTCGGTGCACGCCCGGATCATCGACGCCCAGCTGGAGGAGCTCCGCGCCTCCGAGCAACTGCACGAGGTCTTCACCGAGCTGTCGGTCGAGGGCGCCTCCCCCGCGGAGGTCCTCGGCCAGGTCACCCGGCTGTCCGGATACCCGGCGCTGCTGGAGAACCTCGCGCACCAGGTGCTGGCCTGCGAGACCGCCGGGCGCGACACCGGATCGCTGCTGGCGGGCTGGGAGACCCGCTCCCGCGCGGTCGCCCCCGACCTGCGCACCGCCTACGACGCGGCCTCCGGCTGGCTGGTCACCATGGTCGGCGCGCGGGGCCAGGACTGGGGCCGCCTGATCCTGCTCTGCGACACGGAGCCGGGGCCGCGCGACATCGTGCTCGCCGAGCGCGCCGCGACCACTCTCGCTCTGGGCCGCCTGCTGGAGCGCCACCAGGAGTCACTGGAACGCCAGGCGCACGGCACGATCATCACCGGCATCCTGACCCACGCGTACGCCGACCCCGAGGAGGCCGCGGCGCGCGCCCGCGCGGTCGGTGTGCCGCTCACCGGCCGCAAGCTCGTCAGCGTGGTGCTCCGCCTGGCCGAGCCGTCGGAGAACATGCCGGACGGCCAGGAACAGCTCGCCCAGCTGGGCGAACTGGCGGACGCGGCCTCCGCGGCCTGCCGCGAGGCCCGCCTTCCCGCCCTGATCGGCGCGCTGGACCAGAACCGGGTCGGCGTCCTGCTCCCCCTGCCGCCGCGCGTCCTGCCCGAGTCCGCGCTGACCACGCTCTCCGACCACCTGCGCGTCGCCTTCACGACCCCCTTCGTCCTCGCCGCCGGCTCCGTGGTCGAGTCGGTCCGCGACGTGCGGAGGAGTTTCCTGGAGGCCGAGCAGGTCGCCGACGTCGCCGTCAGGCAGCCCGACGGCCGCCCCTTCTACCGGCTGCCCGACCTCCGCCTGAGGGGCCTGCTCCATCTTCTGCGCGACGACGCCCGGCTGCAGACCTTCGCCGAGCGCGAGCTCGGCCCGCTGCTCGCCCACGACGCCCAGCGCGGCGGCGATCTCACCAGGATCCTGCGGGTCTATCTCGACGCGGGCCGTAACAAGGCCGTCGCCGCCCAGCGGGCCCACCTGTCCCGGCCCGCCTTCTACGACCGCCTCCGTAGGCTGGAGCGCGTCCTCGACACCGATCTGGACGATGTCGAATCCTGTCTCTCCCTCCATGTCGCCCTCCTGGCGCTGGAGTCCTTCCGAAGAGACAGTCCCCGTTCCTGAAAGGCCCCCATGACCGAGATCTTCGTCCCCGAGACCGCCGATCTGTCCCGGATGGTCACCGCCGCCGGGGCGTTCTCCGTCCCCACCGAAGACGTACGGCTGTCACCAGGCGAGCTGGAGCCCCACCAAATCCTGGCGGGCTCCCCGCGCGTCTCGTCGATCGAGCTGTGGTCCTCGCCGGACGGTAAGCAGAGCCGGGGCATCTGGGAGATCACGCCGGGCACGGTGATCGATGTGGAACGTGACGAGATGTTCGTGGTCCTGTCCGGCCGCGCCACGCTGGAGGTCGACGGCGGCGCCACCCTGGAGCTCGTCCCCGGGTCGGTCTGCCTGCTCGCCGAAGGTGCCAAGACCGTCTGGATCGTCCACGAGACCCTGCGCAAGGTGTATCACTGCGTGGGCTGACCCGCATCGGCGACCCGGGTCGTACGGCGCCTCGACGCCGCACGACCCGCGGATGTCCGGGCTTCCCCGCGACCGGACCCGCCTGAATCGATGGTGTCCGGTCAACCGTGTCTGTCGGACGCGGTATCCATGCGGACGTGGTCGACGGGATCGTCCGCGCAGATGTGGAGATCCCAGCGGCGCGGACGCGTCAGGATCGCTCCGAGGATGACACCGAGGAACACACTTGCGGTGATCACGATGAGAACGCTCAGCCCCATGACGGCTGCCTCTCGTAAAGATGTGCCGCTTGATCTGAGGAAATGCGGCCTACCGCACCGTAGCGCCGCTTTCCCGCCCGCGTGGCGAAACATCAAGGGACTAATCCTTATTGACCAGGCCTATCAGCCCATTGACCGGGCCCATTGACCCGGCCGAGGCTTTTTCGCCGCTCCCCTCCAGCTACACGGTCTCGCGTGAGTAATGACACTTTCTTGGGATGTTTCGCGTGTTTCGCTCCCCCGCACCCGTGGATCTCGGCACGATGGTGCACGAAGTCGGAGACCAACGGGGAGAGATGCACATGTCGCGACACCTTGTCGCTGGATTGACGGCCCTGACACTCACCGCCGTGGCGATTCCCGCCGCGGCGGAGCAGGCGAGTTCGGGGTTTCCCTCCTCCGCGTTCCCGCTGGGCGTGAGCATGGCCCCGGTGAAGAACCAGCAGAGCGTGGCGCCAGGAATTACCCTTTTCAGTGTGAAACACGGCAAATCCACCCAAGGGTGGACAGTTTCCGCTCTCATGCCCAACGGGCATGATGCCGGTTCCCTTGTCACCGCACAGACAGTGGCCCAGGCGGTGGAGGCCGCGGGATTCACTCCCGAGATCCTGAAGGTCGTGCAGCCCGCCGCCTCGGACGCGCCCGCCGTGGAGCGTTACATGGTCCGGACCGGTCTCTGGTCGTTCGGCCAGCGGGCCAAGGCAGACAAGGTCGTGAAGGAGCTCAAGGAGTTCGACGTCCGGGCCAAGACCGACTATCTCGGTGACGACGGCACCGAGACCACCGGCCCCTGGGACATGCGCGTGCTGATGGTCAACCCGAAGGTGTTCAGGGGGTCCTTCAAGACGAGCGTCGGCAAGAGCGTGGCCAAGCGCGAGAGCACCAGCTCGATGTCGAAGCTGACCGGTGCCATCGCCGGGGTCAACGGCGGCTTCTTCAACATCCACACGGCCAAGGCGCTGCAGGGCGACCCGGTCGGCGTGTCCGTCGTGGGCGGCAGGCTCCTCAGCGAGGCCGTGCCCGGCCGTAGCGGTCTCGTCATCACCCAGGGCCGCAAGGCGCGGATCACCGAGCTGAAGACGACGGTCACCGCGATCTCCTCCGACGGGACGAAAACCGAGGTCAACGGCATCAACCGAGCCGCCGGAGCCGAAGAGCTCGTCCTCTACACCGAGGAGTTCGGCGGCAAGACGGCCGCCGACGGCGGCATCGAGGTCGTCGTCGACGCCGCCCAGGGCAAGGTCATCAAGGTTCGCCAGGCCGGCGGCATCGTCGCCCGGGGCACCTACCTGCTCCACGGCACCGGCCTCATGGCCGTCTGGCTCCAGGAACACGCGCAGGGAACCTGGATGAAGGTGGACAGCAAGGTCATCGACCTGCGCACCCAGCGGGCCATACCGCTCACCCCGGAGACACATGTCATGGGTGGCGGGGTCGGGCTGGTCAGGAACGGGCGGGTACGCATCACCGCGGCGGCCGACGGACACGCCTCGATCAACATGATGCTCCGGCGCCACCCGCGCACGATGGTCGGTATCGACAAGTCGGGCGGGCTGATCCTGGCCACCGTCGACGGGCGCAACCCGGGCGTCGCCGTGGGCGCCTCGATGGTGGAGGCGGCCCAGCTGATGCGGTGGCTGGGAGCCAAGCAGGCCATCAACTTCGACGGTGGCGGTTCCAGCGTGATGGTCGTCGGTCACAAGGCCGTGAACCGGCCTTCGGACGGAGCGGAGCGGACCGTGGGCGACGGTCTCTTCATCACGCCCTGACGAGGGTGATCAAACGGAGAAGCCCCGGCCCTTCTGGGCCGGGGCTTCTCCGTTGTCCGGGACTCTTATCGTCCGGGATTCTCGTTCGTCCGGGTCTCGTTCACAGCGCTCCCGGTTATCGGGATTCCCGGTTACCGGGTTCCCGATTACGAGGCCGTGTTTCCGGCACCCGGTGCGAATTCGGGAAGACCGGTGAACTCCAGAAAGCCCCGTGAAAAAGATCGCGAGAGGCCCGATTGTGAGAAGACCGTGAGCGAGTCGCGGGTAAGGCCGTGAGCGGGCTGTGAGCGGGAAGAACCCGTGAAAGCATGAAGGCCCCCACCAATGGTGGGGGCCTTCAAAAGATTGTCCGGCGGTGACCTACTCTCCCACACCGTCCCCGGTGCAGTACCATCGGCGCTGAAGAGCTTAACTTCCGGGTTCGGAATGTAACCGGGTGTTTCCCCTTCGCCATAACCGCCGTAACCCTATGAAACACACAAACACT